>DATEKA010000201.1:0-2234 GCA_035277685.1 Candidatus Acidiferrales bacterium | reverse complement strand
CAGTTCCGACGCGAGCGCGTTCACGCGCTCCTTCGCGAGCAACAGTTTTCCTGCCGCCGTGTCCGCCACGACATACTCGAACTCGGGATGGAAGGCGAGCGCACGATTCGCAGGCAGCGTCCAGGGAGTCGTCGTCCAGATCAGCGCGCTGACTTCCGGGGAGCGCCAATCTCCCGATTGGCGGACTTCCGAAACTGGAAATTTCACCCACACCGAAGGGCTCGTGTGATCTTCATACTCGACCTCCGCTTCGGCCAGCGCCGTCCGGTCGTAGATGCACCAATAGACCGGCTTGAGCCCGCGGTACACGTATCCGTTTTCCAGGAAGTCGATGAAGGCTGCCGCTGTCGCGGCTTCCGCCGTGAAGTCCATCGTGAGGTACGGCTTGTCCCATTGCCCAAAGATGCCCAGCCGCCGGAAGTCGCGCTTGTGTGCTTCGACGTAACGCAACGCGTATTCGCGGCATCGCCGCCGGAATTCCGCGGCCGAAACTTTCGTCGTCTTGCCGCCCAGTTCCTTCTCGACTTTCGTCTCGATGGGCAGGCCGTGGCAATCCCATCCCGGGATGTACGGCGAACGGAATCCCGCCATCGTCTTCGACTTGACGATCATGTCTTTGACGATTTTGTTCAGTCCCGTGCCCAGGTGAATTTCGCCCGTCGGATACGGCGGCCCGTCGTGCAGGACGAATAGGGGGGCGTTCTCGCGCGCATCCAGAATGCGGACATAGAGGCGCGACTCTTCCCATGCAGCCAATTGCTGTGGCTCGCGCTCTGGAAGTTTCGCCTTCATTGGAAACTCGGTGCGCGGGAGGTTCAGCGTGCTCTTCAGGTCCAAAGTCTTGGTCATTTCAGGTAATTAGTTCATTCTTTTCTGGGTTCAGTTCCGCAGGCTCCTGCACAGAAGGTGTGTTTCGGCCGGGGAAACTGAAAAACCGGGTCAAGCATCGTATGTTACAATGATTCCAGAAACCTGTCAGCGCCGGTCCCCGGTCTGCGAGAAAAAGGACCGATACATCCTTTTTAGGCGTCCGGCGTCTAACTTGTGGGTGCTGACAGAGGCCAGGTAATAGCTATGTCGAACTCCGCTCCTCGGCTAGACGATGTGGGAACGTCCGATGCCCGGTCAACCCTCAGAATTGGGCGGCTCCCTGCTCCATCGCGCGAATCCTCTCTGTCAAGCCTGATCTCGAACCTGAAGGATTTCCTCACCGAGCGGCCCGTAAAGATCCGTCCCGGCCAGGAGACTGCGTTTCATATGCCATCGTTCGGCGACAGCCTCCGCGAGAACTTTTCCGAGTTCTGGAAGCCGACGCCCAAGCAAGTTGATTCGGAGCTTCTCGTAGGCTGGACTCAGCACAGCTTCTGGCAGAACCTGCGCGACGCCTTTTTCCCGAGGAAGCTTCCTCCATTGCAGGTTACAAGCAAGCCTCTGCCGGTGAAGGATATCTGGACCAAGGATCCACAGTTCACGCGCGTGCAAGCCCTGTCGGTCACCGTCCACGTGGCCCTCCTCGTTCTGATCATCGTGCCGCTGCTGCCGGAGATCATGTCGCCGGCCACCACGCGCGCCAACAATATGGTCGTTACGCAAATCCCAGACGTTTCGCCGTATCTTCCTAAGCTGAAGCCGGCCGCAAAGCGCGCGGGCGGCGGCGGTGGCGGCGGCGAACACAATCCAGTGCCGGCCAGCCGTGGCCGGGCGCCAAAGTTTGACTGGAATCAGTTCACCCCGGCAAGAGTGAAAACGCCTCCGCATCCTCTCTATGCAATGCAGCCAACGGTGCTTGGTCCGCCACAGTTGAAAATCCCTAATCCCAACATGAATAACTGGGGCGATCCGCTCGCGAAAGTAATTACTGACTCGAGCGGCCCGGGCAGCGGCGGTGCGATTGGCTCGGGTAATGGGCAGGGTATCGGCAGCGGGAACGGCGCCGGCCTGGGCCCCGGCTCTCAGTGGGGCACGGGCGGTGGAACTCCCAGCGCGGGAACCGGCGGATACGGCTATCCGGCTTGCCTCTACTGCCCGACTGCGCAGTATTCGGATGAAGCGGTCAAAGCCAAATATCAGGGAACGGTCGAGATTCTTGCAATCATCACACCCGACGGCCGCGCGACCGACATCCACGTGATCAAGGGCCTCGGCTTGGGCTTGGACGAGAAGGCCATCGAAGCCGTCCGCTCATGGCGTTTCCGTGCGGCGCTTGGGCCGAATGGCCAGCCCGCCGCCGTTCG
>DATEKA010000200.1:0-17366 GCA_035277685.1 Candidatus Acidiferrales bacterium | reverse complement strand
TTGATCATCGGTCCTGAATCCTTTTCTTGAGTTTTTTCCGCCCGCGCAGCCGCAACCGGCTGACAAGCCTGCTCATCAGTTTCGATCTGTTTTAGTGCGCTGCTATAAGCCGCGCGGGGCAAAAACGCGGGGCAGAGCCTGCTCGTGGCAGGCAGAGTATCGGCGCCTGCAATCTGCTGAGCCGGGAACCGAATTATAGCGGCCCCACGCGGCACCGGTCAAATGACTCGCGTTATCGGACTGATTCGGAGTCCCTGTTGCGCCAGAAATCGGCGGAGCGCAGGACTGGAGTCACGTCAAAATCGACCAGATCGTCCCAGTTGCTCATCCAAACACGCAACAGTTGCTCGCCGGGCGACTCCATCACTTGAAAGCATCGACTGCCGGCGAGGTCAATCCAGCTTGCCTCATAGGTGACGCCTTCGGGCAGCATGCGTCCGTGAGATTTGAATCGTTCTCCGACAGCGCGTGCGTCGCCGTTCTTGAATTTCTCGATAACCACGAAAAGCATGTAAGGAGTATAGCGAATCATACCGTAAGCAGCCTTGATTGCCGGCCGAACTTGCAATGGAGCGACGGTCCCCGGACAATGAGGGCGATGGAGAATTGGCGGAACCGATGACCGAGGCGGTTTACATCGTCAGCGCGGTTCGCACTCCGATCGGGAAATTCGGAGGCATGCTGGCGGACTTCACTGCTCCCGATTTGGGAGTGATTGCGGTCCGAGCCGCTCTGGAACGCGCGTTCGGGCAACCGCTGCCGCCAGAGCGCACACCGGGGCAAAC
Source organism: Candidatus Acidiferrales bacterium (assembly GCA_035277685.1). Classification (GTDB taxonomy): domain Bacteria; phylum Acidobacteriota; class Terriglobia; order Acidiferrales; family UBA7541; genus Palsa-295. The sequence continues at coordinate 16,581 of DATEKA010000200.1, read as the reverse complement.
GGTCACGTCTGCTGCGCCTTCGATTCCGTGGCGCGTTGACGAGCTGATCTTCGGCAATGCGCGTCCCGCCGGCGTAGGGCCAAATCCTGCCCGGCAAATCGCCTGGCGGTCGGGACTCGGCGATGATGTGCCCGCGTTCACCGTGAACATGGCGTGCGCGTCGGGCCTTCGCGCCATGATTCTGGGCTGGCAGCAGATTCGTCTGGGACAGGCCGGTCTCATTGTAGCTGGCGGAGCCGAATCTATGAGCCGCGTGCCGTACCTTGTCGAGGGCCGCTGGGGTTTCAAGATGGGGAATCAGCCGCTGGTTGACGCGATGTATCGCGACGGCTTTTTGTGCCCCGTTTCAAAGCTGGTGATGGGCGACACCGCCGAGATCCTCGCCGAGCAATACACGATTTCACGCGAGGAGCAGGATGCGTTCGCGCTCGAGAGCCAACATCGCGCCTCGCGGGCTGCCGCTGAATGCCGGTTCCGGCCGGAAGTCGTGCCGGTCGAGAAAACGGACAAGAAGGGCAACATGGCGCGCCTGGAAAAAGACGAGCATGTCCGTTCCGACGCTACGCTTGAAAGTCTCGCCAAACTTCCCCCCGTCTTCAGCAAGACGGGCACGATTACGGCGGGAAACTCGAGCGGGATCACCGACGGCGCGGCTGCCGTTGTGCTGGCCGGCGAACGGAGAGTTCGTGAGCTGAATCTTAGGCCTCTTGCTCGCATTGTCGACGCCACGATCGCGGCGGTTGATCCGCGAGTGATGGGGATCGGCCCGGTGCCGGCGATTCGCGCCCTCATCGAGCGCACGGGAACGAAACTCGCAGACTACAATGCGATCGAGCTGAACGAGGCTTTCGCCGCGCAGATGATCGCCTGCGACCGCGAACTCCATTTTGACCGCTCGAGGCTCAATCCGAATGGCGGCGCGATCGCGCTCGGGCATCCCATCGGCTGTACCGGCGCTCGTATCCTTACCACTCTCCTTCACGAACTTCGATCGGGCCACCCGCTCGACGCGCAAACAAATCAACTGGATAACGACACGCCCGCTGCCGGACCCTCTACCGGACGCCGGGGTCTTGCCACATTGTGTGTGTCCGGCGGAATGGGCGTGGCGGTCGAAATCGAAACTGTCTAAGCTTCCAAGAGGCCGTCCTACTGAGACACTCTGCGGGGGCTACGGACATGGTCAAAGCAGGTCGCGACGTCGAAGTGATGGGAACGCTGGCGCTGGTTCCGCCGAAACCTGAAGAATTCCAGCATGTGAAATTCCGCGTCGAAGGCGAAGTCGCGCGCCTGACGCTCGATCGACCCGAACACAACTTGCTGAACGAGCGCATGCTCGCGGAGATCGCTTCAGGAATCAACTCGTGCGGCGAGCGTAGCGACGTGAAGCTGATCGTTCTGGATTCCTCGGGCAAGGCGTTTTGCGGTGGCATCGAGCTGGGCGAGTACACGCAGCGCCGCGTCTTTCAATTGCTCGACGCCTTTCACAGCGCCTTTAACGCGATGCTCGACACCTCGAAGCCGCTGCTGGTCGTCGTAAACGGCCCGGCTTTTGGGGGCGGCGCGGAGCTTGCGTCTTTGGGCGACCTGGTGATTGCCACGCCGCGCGCGAGATTCGCGCAACCGGAGATCAAGCTGGGCGTTTTTCCTCCGCTGGCGGCCGCGATTCTCCCCTACATTCTTGGTCCGAAACTGGCGCTCGAGCTCGTGCTCACCGGGGAAGTGATGACGGCGGAGCGAGCTCGCGATTTGGGCCTCGTAAACTGGCTCGTATCGGAGCAGGAGTTGGAGGCCAAGGTTGCGGACATCGTTGCAAAAGTGACTGCGCAATCCGGCCCCGTGCTGACCATGGCGAAGAAAGCGATTCTCGGCAGCCTCGGCCAGTCGTTGCGCGACGGCGTGACCACCTCGATGAAAGTCTTTCTGAATGAACTCGCCGATCTCGAAGATTCGCAGGAGGGTTTGCGCGCACTAGTCGAAAAACGCGCGCCGAAGTGGAAAAACCGGTAGCCTCAATTGCCCGGAGCAGCGTTTGATTGACACTGTGCTCGGCCGCGCATACACTCGCACTGACAATTGAGCTGGCTCGGGTGAGATTGGAAGGCCGTGAAAATCGGCCACGGTCCCGCCACTGTGATCGGCCGGCGCTGCAAGAAAGGCAACCACTGGTTTCGCGCGAGCGGAGCCGGGAAGGTCGTTCCTCTTAATGGGACAGCAGCGCCTTGAATCTTCGTGAATGCGCCGCGCCCAGCGTCGCGCATGCGGAGAGGCCGAAAGTCAGGAAACATACCCGGGCTGGTCGAAGCTGGCGCTCTTCGCGAGAGAGAGTGCGGCAACGAGCCTCGCATTCTCCGCGAGGCTTTTTTTGTGTAACAGCTCTCGCCGGTCATTTTTTCCGGGACATTTCGCGTCGTGGGAGGAAGCAATTGATTCGCGTCCGGCGCTCGGTTCTGCTGCTCTGGGCAGCGTGGGCCTTGGTCATGCCAAGCGGCGAAGTTTTTGCGAGAGTGCGCTTTTCGCAGGAGGCGAACACGGCGTCTCGCGAGGCGCGCGCCACGCGAACCGTCACCGACGGTGTTGGACGCCGCGTGAAGATTCCCGCGACGGTCGACCGCATCGTTTCCCTCGCGCCAAACTTGACGGAAACCCTTTATGCCCTCGGCTTGGGAGACAAACTCGTCGGAGACACGAGCTACTGCGACAGGCCCCCGGCGGCAAAGTTGAAGCCGCACGTTGGAGGGCCGCAGAACCCCAGCATCGAAGCGATCGTTGCCCTGCATCCGGACCTTGTGTTCGCCACGACCTCCATCAATCGTCGCGAAACCGTGGATGCTCTCGATCGGCTCGGTCTTTCCGTTTACACCACCGATCCGCGTACCGTGCGCCGCATGATTGAATCCTTCGGACACATGGCTGACTTGGCCGGCGCGAAGAGTCAAGGCGCGGCATTAACCGCAGACCTCAACGACAGGCTCGACGCTTTGCACACACGGCTTGAAAATCTGCCCCCCGTTCGAGTTGTTTTCGTCGTGTGGCTCGATCCGCTCCAGAGTGTCGGGCGGAAAACTTTCATTGCGGATGCGCTCCGATGGGCGGGCGCCGAATCAGTTGTCCGCACGGATCAGAATTGGCCGCTCCTGAGCTTTGAAGAACTTGTGCGCTTGCAGCCGGACTATCTCGTCTTCGCCGCCAGCCACACGGGGGAGGGTGCGGTCACCGCCAGCGACCTGCGCAGCCGCGCCGTCTGGAAGGATCTTCCTGCCGTGCAGCAAGATCACATCGCGATCATCAGCGACGAGATCGACCGCCCGGCGCCCGCCTTGGTTGACGCGATCGAGCAGCTCGCGCGCGAAGTTCATCCCGATGCGTTTAAGACCAGCCTCGCGCCGCACAGCGAATACTTGTGCCGGCCGGCCGCCCTGAAGAGCGAGGAGCTCTGTGCCAATCCAAGTTGAACACCAGATTCAGGGCATGCGCGCCCTTACGGCCCGCCGCGTTGTTGGCGTGTGTCTGATGCTGCTCGCCGTGCTCTTCGTGGCCGTGGTGATTTCTCTGCGGATGGGCGCTTTCCCGCTTTCCGTGCGGGATATCGTGGCGACCCTCGTAAACGGCGCTCTCGGGCGCAGGGAGCGGATCCCATCGGAATTCTGGCTCGTCGTTTTTGGTTTGCGGCTGCCGCGGATCGCGCTGGGCATTCTCGTCGGTGCGGCCCTTTCGATCGCTGGCGCGGGTTTCCAGGCCCTCTTGCGAAATCCCCTTGCCGATCCGTACGTTCTCGGCGTTTCAAGTGGTGCGGCGCTCGGAGCGATTCTAAGTCTGATCTTTGCTCCCCACTTGGCCGCAGCCATCCAGGTGGCAGCTTTCTTGGGCGCCGCTGCGACCATTGCAGCCGTCTATTTTCTCGGCAGGCGCGGCGGACAGCTCGACAGCGCTACTCTTCTGCTCGCGGGCATTGTCGCCGCCTCGTTCCTTTCGGCGGCAATCATGTTCCTGATGACGACGCTTCCTGGCCGCGATCTTCGCGGCATGGCCTTCTGGTTGATGGGCGACTTGTCTTCTCCGCCGCCCACCGACAACGTGAAGGGATGGTTCGTTTTTCTTTTCGTCGTATTCGCCATCGCTGCCGGAGCCATTTACCTCACTGCCTCCGACCTGAATTTGATCCTCACCGGCGAACGAGAGGCGGAGCATCTCGGCGTGAACGTCCATCGCGTTAAACTGGTGGTGTACGTGTCGGCCTCGATTTTGACCGGGCTCGCTGTTTCGGTTAGCGGCGCGATCGGATATGTCGGCCTCCTGATTCCTCACGTTATGCGCATGCTTTTCGGCAACGATTACCGCTTACTCGTCCCCACCTCCGCGCTCGGCGGCGCAATCGCAATCGTCGCCGCCGATACTCTCGCGCGGACCCTGGTGGCGCCCACCGAGTTGCCCGTCGGCGCCATGACGGCCCTGGCGGGAGCGCCCGTTTTCATCTACCTGCTCCGCCGGAGAGTGCGATGAGCGCCGCCCCAAACAGCCGCACTTCCCTCCTTTCCGCGCGCCCCGCCATGGGCGCGCCGCCTCCCCGGCTGAAAGTCGAACAGGCCACCTATGCCTACGCCGCAGCCGGCCGGTCCGCTCCGACTTTTTCCCTCGGCGCAACCAGCTTCGAAGCTCACCGGCAGCAAATCGTCGCAGTTCTTGGACCAAACGCCAGCGGCAAATCCACGCTTCTTCGCCTTCTCGCCGGCATGGTCGCTCCCCTTTCAGGGCGCATCGAAATCGACGGCGTCGGCGTCGCCGATCTCGATCTGCGCACCCGCGCGCGGCGAATCGCGCTGGTCCAGCAGGAGAGTGAGCTTCTTTTTCCCTTGCGGGTCTGGGAGTTCGTTCTTCAGGGGCGCTATCCCTACGGCCGGCGCCTTCGCTTCGAATCCGACAAGGATTCGTTGCTCGCAGGCAACGCCCTGTCGCAAGTCGGAGCCGACGCCCTCGCGGGCCGCTGGATGAATGAACTTTCGGGCGGCGAAAAACAGCGCGTCATTCTGGCACGCGCTCTGGCCCAGGAGCCGTCCCTCCTTCTGCTTGACGAGCCCACCCAGCATCTCGACGTTGGCGGCAAGGTCGAACTGTTGCGCAGGCTTCGCAAGCTGGCCGACGAACACCGCTATACAGTCATCGTCGTTACGCATGAACTCAATCTCGCGGCCGAATTTTCTGACCGCATCGTTCTCTTGCACCGCGGCAAGTGCCTGCGCGTAGGTTCGCCCGGCGAAGTCTACGACCGCGAGCTGCTGCAGCAGACTTTTGACGCTCCTCTCGACGTGGATATTCTTCCGAACGGACGCCCGCGCGTAACCTTGCGCGCGAGCGAGTAGCCATGCATTTGTTAGAACCGCGCTAGCCCTGGCCCCTTGGACTCGATCGGCTGCCGCCGGCCCTGTTCCAGGTTGCAAGGCTTCGCAAACGGCCCTGAAGCGCGTCGCTGCCGTCCTGCGATCGCTCCGGCGCCGCAAACGTTCACTGAGACTCCGTGCACGGGAAGACGGTGAAATTCCGTCGCCGCCGCGCGACTGTAAGGCGAATTTCTTTCGGCAAGGGCCACTGCTCCGCGTTCGGAGGTTGCGAAACAAGGGGCCGGAAGGCCGTGCCGCTGCTTCGATCGCTCTGCAAACTTTTGAGCGATCCCGCAGTCCTGTGGATAGGAAAAAACGCCAAGCCAGGAGACCGGCGGAGTCTCACCCTGACAAGCTCGCCTGTGCGCTTGCCCGGACAGCCTTCAATTCCCGCGCGAGAGGGAAGGAGGACACGATGAGACCGCACTACCTTCCGGTCATTGCCGCCGGATTTCTGCTCCTGTTTTCCTGCATTACTTCGACTCACGCACAAACGGCTTCGTCCATAACCGGTGCTTTATCGGATCCGAGCGGTTCGGCCGTTTCCGGCGCCCGCATTCTGGCGCAGCCGGGTGATTCCACAGAAAAGGCCCGCGAAACCCGAAGCAACGGCGATGGCCGATTCACGTTGACTCTGCCGCCGGGTCGCTACACTTTGATCGTCAAGCACGAATCGTTCGCGCAAGCCGCCGAAGAGGTAGCGCTAGCGCCCGGCGAGACGCGCAAATTGGACTTGCGCCTCGAACTTCGCCCGCTCGCTTCCACCGTTGTCGTGACCGCTGCCGCCGAACCGCAACTCGCCAGCGCCACCGCTGCTCCGGCCGGCATCATCACACACCAGCAAATCGAACAAAGCGGACAAACTTTTCTCGCGCCGCTATTGTCATCGGTCCCGGGCGCAAGCTTCTCCCAACTGGGGCCGATGGGTGGCTCAACGACGTTCTTTCTCGACGGCGGAAATTCGAATTATACGAAGGTGCTGATTGACGGCGCGCCCGTCAATCAACCGGGCGGCCTCTTCGATTTCTCCAATCTCACGCTCGACAACGTCGACAAGATCGAGATCGTGCACGGTGCGGCGAGCGCTCTGTACGGCTCGGACGCGATGGATGGCGTGATCCAGATTTTCACGCATCGCGGAACAACCCGCGTTCCACATTTCATCCTCCAGGGCGATGGCGGAACATTCGGGACTGGCCACGGCTCCGGTCAGGTCAGCGGTTTGCTCGGCGCCTTCGACTACTCTCTTAATGGCTCCTATTTCTCCAGCCAGGGCCAGGGCCCGGGGAATTTCTTTCGCGACACGAGCCTCTCGGGCAATTTTGGCTGGAAATTCTCCGGCGCCGATCAGGTTCGCCTCGCGCTGCAAAATAATTCCAGTGACGCGGGCCAGCCGGGCCAGACTCTGCTGCCGGGAGAAGCCGTCCTCGGTCAAAGCACCGGCCTGCACGACTTCTCTTCGGATTTGCACTGGGACTTTTCGGCTGGTCCTCACTGGCAGGAAGAGCTGTCCGGTTTCGAGTCACGCTTCCGTTCGCTCGACTATTCGCCCCTCTTCGGCACGTTCGTGAGCGAATTTAATCGCGCTGGCCTCAACGCGCAATCCAGCTATCTCTTCCACGGCGGCAGCGCAACGGCCGGTTACCACTACGAAGTCGAAAACGGACCTGCCGAAGCCCGTCACAATCAGGCGGGCTACCTCGAGGCTCGGTACGAATTTGGTCCCCGGTTGACAGCCATTGCCGGAGGCCGCGTTGAAGCCAACGGCTTCTTCGGAACGCGCGCGGTGCCCCGCGCCGGCGCAGCCTTCACCGCTCGCCGCGGAAGCGGCTTTTTCGGCGCTACCAGGCTGCGGAGTTCGTTCGGCCTGGGAATCAAGGAGCCGGAAATGCTGCCCGCCGGTTGCAGCCCCCAGCTCGATCCCGAGCGCAGCACTACGTTCAACGCGGGTGTGGACCAGGATTTCGCATCCGGCCGCTTGCGAATGTCCGTCACCTATTTCCATAACCGTTTTTACGACATCGTCAGTTTCGCGGGCGTCACGTCGAATCCCAATTGCCCCGCCTTCTTCGGCAGCTTCTTCAATACGGACGCGGCTCGAGCCTACGGCGCCGACTCGCAGATCGAAGTCGCAGTCGCCAAATGGCTGCGTTTGACTGCGAATTACGCCTATGATGATTCGAAGGTCCTTCGCTCTCCGAATGCCACCGATCCCGCTTTGATTCCGGGCAACCGGCTTTTCAAGCGCCCTCTTCACTCCGCGAACTTGATCGCCAACGCTCATTTCCGCCGCATGAATTGGAATCTGGCGGGACATTACGTGGGCCGGCGTGCGGACAGCGATTTCGACAGCTTCACCCTGAACGGTGTCTGTACCGGGTTCTGCATCACCAGCGACCCGAGCTACGTTCGTTGGGATCTCGCGAACCGCATTGACCTGGGCCATGGCTTCTCGACACTGGCCGTGGTGAATAATCTTTTTAACCGCCACTATCAGGACGCCGTGGGATATCCCGCCCTGCGCCTCAATTATCGCCTCGGCCTCCGTTATTCCTGGGGGCGCGAGTAGCGCGTCCGCGCTAATCTCACCCAATCGCAGTCCGGAGGAAGGGTGCAGTGCATCTTTCCTCCCGGCTCCGTCCTTCGCGGACTCACAGTAGCGGTTCCAGGCGCTCCCCGTGGCGGTTCGCGCCGCGTCCTGGCGAAAGAGCGGCATAGGCGCTCTTTCCCCGATGTTATAATTGCGCCTTTATGAGCCGAGCGACGCAGGACGCGCCCCGCCTGACCCCCGAGGTCTTGTCGAAGTACGAGGCTGTGATCGGCCTCGAGGTCCACGCCCAACTTCAGACTCGCACCAAGGTTTTCTGCGGCTGCTCCACTCGCTTCGGGGATCCGCCGAATACGAACACCTGTCCAGTGTGCTTGGGTTTGCCGGGGGCACTGCCCGTCCTCAACAAGCGCGCTCTCGAACTGGCCCTGCGCGCTGCTCTGGCCTTGAACTGCAGTGTTGAGCCGCGCTCGCGGTTTGCCCGCAAGAATTATTTCTATCCCGACCTGCCCAAGGGTTATCAGATTTCCATGTACGAGCTGCCGCTGGCCGCCGCTGGCTCGCTGCAAATCGAACTGGAAGGCCGTCGCAAAGACATCGGCATTACGCGCCTCCACATGGAAGACGATGCCGGCAAGAGCTTGCACGAAGGCTTCGCCGATTCCGACCGCTGGAGCTACATTGATTTCAACCGTTGCGGCGTGCCGCTGATCGAAATCGTCTCGGAGCCTGACCTCCGGACTCCCGCCGAGGCCTACGCCTATCTGAACACTCTGAAACAGGTGCTCCTGTACACGGAAGTCAGCGACTGCAATATGGAGGAAGGGTCGCTGCGCTGCGACGCGAACGTCAGCGTGCGTCTGCGCGGCGCGTCAAAATTCGGCACCAAGGCGGAAGTGAAGAATTTGAACTCATTCCGCTTTCTCTCCCATGCCCTCGACTACGAGATCGAGCGCCAGATCGGCCTCCTCGAATCCGGCCTTGCGGTCACCCAGGAAACTCGCCTTTGGAACGTAGCCGGAGGGCGCACCGAACCCATGCGCTCCAAGGAATTCGCGCACGATTACCGTTATTTCCCGGAACCGGACCTCCTTCCCGTCAACCTCTCCGCCGCCATGGTCGCGGATGTGCGCAGCCGCTTGACGGAGCTGCCCGCCGCGAAAGTCCAACGCTTCCTTCGCGACTATCAAATCACGCCTTACGACGCCGGCGTTCTCACCGCGACCCGCGCTCTGGCCGATTACTTCGAGGTCACCGTGAAGGCCGGCGCGCCACCTCGGACTGCCGCGGGCTGGATCTCCGTCGAATTGCTCCGTCGGCTCAACGATGCGGGCGCCGATATCGCCCAGAGTCCGCTAAGCCCGGCCAATCTTGCCGAGCTCCTGAAGAGCGTCGAGAGCGGCGCGATCACCGCGGCCAGCGGAAAGAAAGTCTTCGCCAAAATGTTCGAGACGCGAAAATCTGCGCTCGAACTGATCGCCGAGGAAGATCTTGCCCAGATCAACGATGCGGCTGCTATCGAAGCGATCGCTCGCGATGTAATAGCCGCGAACCCGGACAACGTCGCGAAATTTCGCGGCGGCAACGAAGGCGTCTTCAAGTTTTTTGTCGGCCAGGTGATGCGTGCCACCCGCGGCCAGGCCAATCCCCAGCTCGTGAATGATATTCTCAGGCGAGTGCTCGCGTAATACTCGTATATGCCCGGAGACAACCAATGCTCAAGGTAGGCGACAAGGCCCCCGCGTTCGAAGCCACGGCCGACGACGGCAGCGCCCTTTCGCTCGCGGCATTTCGCGGGAAGGAGCTGATTCTCTATTTCTTTCCCAAGGCCAATACACCCGGTTGAACGAACGAAGCGTCCGAGTTTCGCGACGCCATGAGCAAGTTCAAAAAGCTGAACGCAGCCGTCGTAGGCTGCAGCGCCGATTCCGTGGAGGCACAGGCAAAATTCAAGGCCAGGCACAACCTCAATTTTCCCCTGCTGGCCGATACGGAATTTCACGTCGTCGAGACCTACGGCGCCAGGCGCATGAAGTCCTTTCTCGGCAAAACATTCCTCGGAATTGTCCGCATGACTTATTGGATCGGCTCGGACGGGAACATCAGGAAGGTCTGGGACAAGGTTTCTGCCAAAGGCCACGCCGCCGAAGTGCTCGCGGCAATCTCCGATTCGACCGCCTAACCTTGCCGTCCCCGTTACACCCGGTGCCCCGGGCCCAAATTGTTAAATTGTCACTCGAAAGGCGCCGCCTTCCTCTTCGATCAAGGCGTTGTCAATCAGCCTGGTATTGCCCACCATTGCCGCTACCAGCGCGTAGCAATCCCCGCGCAGCCTCATAACCCGCTCGAGCGTATCCGCGTCCACGATTTCGGCGTAATCCAGGCGGACACCGGGCTCGGTATCAATCACGCTCCCCAGCGCGGCCAGCAATTGCGCCGTATCTCGCTGTCCGCGCTTGACTTCCCCTCGGACTGCCTCCAGCGACTGGTACAGCGCCGTCGCTGAGCGCCGTTCCTCCCCGTTCAGGTATGCGTTTCGGGACGAAATCGCCAGACCGTCCTGCTCCCGCACGATGGGGCACACTTCAATTGACGCCTCCAGGTCCAGGTCTCGTACCATTTGCCGGATGACCCGCGCCTGCTGCGCGTCCTTTCGCCCGAAAAACGCGACCCGCGGTTGAACGATCTCGAGGAGTTTCAGCACGACTGTGGCGACGCCACGAAAGTGTCCGGGGCGAGCCTTCCCTTCGAGGCGGTCGCTCAACCCTTCGACGACGACCGCGGTGTGAAACCCTTTGGGGTACATTTCCTCGACGGTGGGCGTGAAGAGATAGTCCACGCGAAGCTCTTCGAGTGCGGCGCGGTCGCGGTCGAGGGGTCTCGGATATTGTATAAAGTCTTCCGCCGGGCCAAATTGCGTGGGATTGACGAAGATAGACACCACGACCGGCGAGCACTGTCTCTTCGCCTCGCGAATCAGCGAAAAGTGCCCCTCGTGGAGCGCGCCCATCGTCGGTACCAGACCGAGCATGTGCTCGTCAGCCCGCGCCTGGCGCGCCACCTGCTTCATCCAGTTGACGGTGTGGATTGTCTCCAAGGCTGGAGCGGGCGCCCGAATATCCGGCCCGCATCGTCGTCTCTTATCTTTAGAGCAAGCGCTTCTTCGCTTGCGGCTTCGCTCGCGCCGGAAGTTCCGCTAACGGGGTCTGCCCGAACCGCCAGCTGGCGCTGTACGGGCCGTTGCGGCAGGGGCGACCGGTGCGGACGCGGGCCTTTGATTCGGCGCGCCCATTGGACCCGAGGCCGCCGGGCCAAAGCGCCCGGTATTCCCAAAACCGCCCGCTCGCGACGGCTCAAACGTTGGTCGCATCGGCGGCCGGCTCGGCAATCTCCTCGCCGCTACGGCGCCGTTCACGGCCGTGAATCCCTGCGGAGGACCTCCACGGATTGCCATCCGCGCGGTTGGAGCCTCATGCAAGGCATTCACATTGACCTTCGCTCCCGCGTTCGCCGCCAGGCCCGCCCGAAGGCCCTGCAGGCTGGACGCTGTAGGCACTACAACGCGCGCGGAGCTGATTCGCGCCGCGCCGGGAGCGAATGGTTTTCCGTTTGCTTCCGGCTCGCCCGCAAGAGTCCGCATGTTCGGATTCTGCGTCCGCGAAGATATTTCGCTCGCGGTGAACACCCGGTACTTACCTTCTCTCCCCAGGTTCTTCTGGCCGACGATGACCGGCGTCGCCACCGATCCGGGATGCACGACTCCGACTCCTCGCGGAGCCCATCCCAGCCGGTTCCCAAACGCATACCACTGCACGGGCGCCGCGTTCCACATCCCGTAATCTCCGGGCAGCCACATCCAGCCGAATGCGGGCGAATATTCCCACCCTCCGAAGTGGTAGGGAACCCAGCCCCAGGGTTCGGCGCTGAGCCATGTCCAGCCGAACGAGGGATAGAACATCCACTGGCCGCTGGTGAACGGCGCCCATCCGGCCATCATGCCGAACGGTTGCCATCCGTATCCATAGCCCGGGAAATAGCTCCAGGATCCGTAGTCGGCCAGGTCGGCGATACCATAGGTGAATGGCGCGTTGGCGCTCAACGTCGCCGTGTTCCGCGAATTTCTCTCCGCCGACAGGCGCGCGTTGACCCAGTGATCCCACTCATCGGGAGTGGGGCTTCGCATCAAGCTGGTCGAGTCCTTCTTTCCGGACTCATCCACAAACATCTGGCCCTTCGCGAGCTCCCTGTTCCCGGAGGTCCCGGTGATTGAGGTGATTGAAACCTTGCCGTTCATCACGCTGACTGCGGCGTCCTTCTTGCGCACGCCCATCCTGAATTCGGCGTTTTTCGTGGCGGCGACAGTGAATGCCGGCGTCGCCACTTCGAAGGCGTCTCCGGCCGAGAGGCCCGCTTCGAATGTCGCGACGCCCTCCGAAAGGGTGATCCGCGTGAGCCGGCCGCCGTTCGACAGCGCCAGCTCCGTGAACTGCACCACCGAGTTGGGCGCCAGCCACAGCATGCTGCCGTGTTCGAACTCGACTTCCGCGCGCCCCTCGTTCGTGCCAATCGCGAATCCCTGCTCGATCGGCATATTCATTACCGCAGGTTCCCACTTGTTCGATTTGTCGGCGCGGACGATTTGCACGTCGCCCTGGACGTAGCTCAGGCGCACGATTCGGGCATAGCTGTAGTTCGTTGGATTGTCTCCAGCGAACGCGGGCGTGCAAAGTGCGAGCACAGCCAGCAGCGCGATCGAAACCACGGAAGCGAGCAGCGCGGAATTTCGCTTAGACACGGGACACCTCCACAGCCGGGGCATCTGGAAGCAATCATACTCCCGTCAAGCATGGGTGAGTGTCAAATTTCATGCTGCGGCTGGCGGGGGGAGGGAAGATTTAGCGGTATAAGGAGGAGGGGTCCTTGCAACCCGGGCCTAGAGCCCAAGCAGGCGGTTCAGTCCCGGATCCGAAACCCAAGACGCACCCTTTGCTCCCGAAGTCTCGGGACCGGCAAAGGGATGCGGCACCCGAAAAATTCGAACGACAAAACCCGCAGCCCGTGCGCCGCTCGAGCCGATTCTTTCTCTGAAGTTCCATAGGAGACCGGCGAGGAGCGAAACCCCGCACCGTTCGCATCCCGACGCATCGGGACGGCGAACAGTGCGGCACCCACAAAGTGTGGTCCGCGCCCTGTCTCGCTCGGGTGTGGTATTATGCGCCCTGCCTTGGATACCGCGAAGCGTACTTACTGGGAGGGAAATATAAGTCGGCATTCAATCCTAAGCCTGCGGCACCCGCCGTGCTCGTAAATGCGCCGGAGGTTCTTGGGCATGACCGAACGGCCCCACGCTCACAACCCGAGCGATGGGGCACCCGCCAAAACATACTCCGCAGTAACGTGGCCCGATGGTATCATACCTCTGCGCTGGCGCAAGATGCTTGGTTCCGAGAAGAGACCGGGGCACCCGGCCGACCAAGGGCACGAAGCGCTTCTCATTATAGACAAGGATGGGTCCACGACTTTTGCCAGTTTCGGTCCAACCAACCACGGCCTCTCGAACTGGGGCGGTGCCAATGGTTCCGACCTTGTTACTACCGCCAGTTCCTCCGGCGCTGATGCTCAACTTCCTGCAGTTCAGTTCGGAGCAAATGGTCTTCCGACTGCGGATTCCTATAAGGCACTTGTTAACAAGCTCGCCGAGATAGAGAACGTTGACCCCAGCACGGTGAGATTGAATTATTTTCAGACGAGCGAAGCCGATACCCAGAATCTCAAGGCGTGGGTCTCTCAGCAACAGCAAACCGCCGCTGCGGGAACAGGCCCATTTTGTTGGTACAACGTCGGCTTCAACAACTGTGCAGACTTCACTGTAGCGGGCTTGTTCGTAGGCAATGCTCTGTCCCAGCAACAGGTTAACTCTCTTTCGAAGGGTTTCCGACCGAACTCTCTCTTCAACGAGCTTCTACCCTTTCAAAATGATGAGTTCAGACTGATGGACATTCAAAAACAGAAGGCGTGTGTCACTGTCCAGGGCAACAACGGACCCATTACCACATGCACATACGACTGATGCAATCTCTCAAGACAATTGGCGTCGTTCTTGCAGTTCTAATTCTTGGCATCATTGGCGTCGTCGCCCGATTTTGGTGGGCGACGCTAACGCCTAAGGTCCCGGAACATTGGCCACAGGGTGCCGTTTGGGTCGAAGCACCACCTGCGCCCTTGGACTGGTCACCTAGAGGACAGTTCGTTGGCTGCTGGCTGGACAGCCAATGGAACACGGATCGATGCCAGTTCGCAAATTACCGAGGCAAAATTTCGCACGTAGGCGACTATACGACTTGCGATGATCGATCCCCTCTTTCCGATTCCCGACTAGGAATTAGAGCAGCCGATTACACGAAAGGAACATTTGACGAAAGCACCATCGACGCGGTCAAGTTGCAAGGCGGAATGATCCTAATCCCCGTAAGCGCCTGCGAAGCTCGCAAGGGTACTGCAAATCCAACCAAAGCTGAACCGAATGTAAAATAACTGTACGACGCGAGTGACGTACTTGTACGACTCGGATCACAAATTTACCGCCAGGGAACGCGACGGAGGCAACACCTTCAGCCCCACCGGCCTCAACAACTTCGGTGCCCGCTTCTACTCCAGCAGCATGGCCCGCTTCATGTCTCCCGATCCCGCCGGCATGCTCGCAGTCCGGCTGGCGTTCCCCCAGACGCTAGATCGCTACGCTTATGCCTCGAATAATCCAACCTCCGTGATTGATCCTTATGGTCTGGACTGTGCGTATCTGAACGACGCAGGAAATGGGCTCGAGAGTGAGGATCAGAACAGCAACTCTGAGGAATGCGGGAAGAATGGCGGCTATTGGATCGAAGGAGCATTAGTTGACTATCAAAATCGATTCGAAAACCGGATCGGTGATGCTGTGGGGCACAACGACGGGCGAAGACGCCAATGGCAATCAGTCGTACACGTTTGCACAGTACCAGGACACGAATCTGAATGTTAGCTGGGATCAGAACTCATGGTTCAATCCGTTGGGTCACATCAGCATCGGCATTGGCAACAATCAACAGCTTGGGCTGAATCCAGCAAGCGACGCGCAGTATGTAACGCATCTAATTTTTGACATTTTTGGTTGCGTCGGAAAAACTACTTGTGACGCTCTCGCGAAGGCAACCGTTCCTGGTGCGATTCTCCCCCAGGACCCGAACAAGGCTGTGCAGTCCGTCTCGATTCCGACAACGGGTATGCAGGCGACCATGATTGAGGACGCAATTATCCGGGACACAGTCTCGCCGCCCAACTATTCCGTTTCGGGGCCGCGACCGGCTTGCGATTGTGGCACATGGGCACAGCAGACCATTAGCGCAGGCGGAGTACAATCTGGACCGCCCGCGCCGGTTCCGCAACAATTAATAAGGCAGATAGTGCAGATCTATGGGGGTCGGTGATGAACTCCGTGGCGGCGATCCTGCAGGTCAAGGGCTCGCAGTGGACCAAATTGTGTGCGGGATTCCTGGTGCTATTAGGAGGCCTGTTGCTGAATCAGCTCCCTTGGCATCACAGCATTGGAGCGTGGCCCGACCTGCTTATTCCTATAGTTGCCTTCTTCGTCGCTGCCACCGGAATCGTCTGGTGCCTGATGGGGTTAGCTCGCATCTTGGCTGAACGCAAGCGCGTCGAGCACTCGTTAGATACGCTGGGTAACCCTCCATCACAGCCGACTGCAAGGGGAACGCGGTACAGAAGAGTTTTCTTCCCAATATCGATCCTCTCCGTGCCGCTGACGATCCTCTTTGGTCTGTTCTACCTAGGCATGCAGTTCGTCCAAACTGGCGCCGACCGAACGGGGCAGTGCGAAAGTTTGATTCAGTCTGCGGCGGAAACGGGTATAGTCCCGCAATCAGCCGCTCTAGCCGGGAAGCCAGCGGTCGGCTGTGGCAGCGAGCGGTACGGGATGTTTCTCAGTCTCTACAACGACGTCAGGGTCTGGGGTGTTGCTAATCGCTCGAAGCAGGATGAGATTCTCCAGAACCTCTCCGGCTATCAGAAACAGAACCATACGCTGCCGATGCGGGTGTCCTTCTACGAGAGGGAAAACTGGACCGAGCATCCGGGTAAGAACGGCGGAGGATGGGGGCAGCGTGGCCCGGAGAAGCTGGTGCGAGTAGCAACATTGCACTGACCAAGATTCCTCATATTTTCGCCTCGCTCTATGGAGTGGCCCTTCTTCCGTTTTTCTTCCGCGCTACACGAGTTCGGCTCACTCCTGACCGGCCCCCAAATTTTGAAATTTTGCGCACGGTCGGGGACTCGGGGAACTCATGCTCGCCCGAGGAGTTCGCTGCATACCGGTGGGCGGTAGGGCGCATCATGGGCAAGATGCTGCGTCAGGTTCTGAACCCGCTGTACGCTGAGCATCCCTAAGCTAGGGCGCTTACTCCCGCGAAGCACGGTCTCCCGGCTGGTTTGCGGTGTCGTCGTTTGGCGTTGCTGGAAGGCGGGTGGCCCGCGCTTGGGGTGTTAGTCTTTGATTTTGAGGGTGCCCCATGCTCGGTTTCGTGAGCGTGGGGCTGTTGCGGTTTTTGAGTTAGGCAAGATTTCTTTACCATCCGGTACCGTACCGGCAGTAAAATCGGC
>DATEKA010000199.1:0-17934 GCA_035277685.1 Candidatus Acidiferrales bacterium | reverse complement strand
CCACAGCGCATTTGACCCGCCGAATAGCCGCGCTTTGGTTGCGGCGACGGACCGATTTGCCGGTTAGGACAGTTACAGGAAGCAAATTCGATTTGAGAGACACAACAGAGCCCGCCGTAAGATGTTAGAATCCTGAAAGATGTTCGTCCGGTTCCCCGGTAGCTCAACGGCAGAGCATTCGGCTGTTAACCGAAGGGTTGCTAGTTCGAATCTAGCCCGGGGAGCCACACTCCAGACTCCTCAATCGAAGCCAATCGACTGCCGGGTGTTCCCGCATTCGCGCGCGTGGCGGAGAATGGCTTAAGCGGTTTCCCGGCAGTTCAGTTCCGTCCTAATCGGCGCGATTACTAGCTTGCGACGCTCGTGCCGGCCGGGCCAAGTCGAAGCGATCGGCATTCATCACTTTGGTCCACACTGCCACGAAATCCTTCACGAACTTCTCCTTCGAATCCGCGCACGCATAGACTTCCGCGAGCGCGCGCAGTTGTGAGTGCGAACCGAAGATCAAGTCGGCGCGCGTCCCGGTCCACTTGAGTTCGTTTGTCTTTCGGTCGCGACCCTCGTACACGCTCCCCGCGCCATTCGACGGCTGCCATTGGGTGTTCATGTCGAGCAGATTGATGAAGAAGTCGTTCGTCAGCGTCTCCGGGCGTTTCGTGAAGACGCCATGCGCGGACTTCCCCCAATTCGCCCCGAGTACGCGAAGGCCGCCGAAGAGAACCGTCATCTCAGGCGCCGTCAGCTTCAGCAACTGCGCTTTGTCCACCAACAGTTCTTCAAGGGACAAGCTCTGTTTCCCGCTAGTGTAGTTGCGGAACCCGTCGGCAACCGGTTCGAGCGATGCGAATGATTCGACGTCGGTCTGTTCTTGCGATGCGTCCATGCGCCCCGGCGCGAAGGGAATTCTGACGTCGTGACCCGCAGCCTTCGCGGCTTTCTCGATGGCGGCATCGCCGCCAAGAACAATCAGATCGGCAAGCGACACCTTCTTGCCGCCAGACTGCGCAGCGTTGAACTCCTTTTGGATTGCTTCGAGCGCCCTCAGCACCTTCGCCAGTTTAACCGGCTCGTTGACAGCCCAGTCCTTTTGCGGCGCGAGCCGAATCCGCGCTCCGTTCGCCCCACCGCGCTTATCAGAACCGCGGAATGTCGACGCGGAGGCCCAAGCCGTCGAGACCAGATCGGAAATAGACAGCCCCGAGACGAGGATTTTCGCCTTCAGGCCTGCAACGTCCTGCTCGGTGACCAAGGGATGATTCACAGCGGGAATCGGATCTTGCCACGCCAATTCCTCCTTCGGAACGAGCGGGCCGAGATAACGCACGAGCGGGCCCATGTCGCGGTGTGTGAGCTTGAACCATGCCCGTGCGAACGCGTCCGCGAACTGGTCAGGATGCTCGTAGAAGCGCCGTGAAATCTTTTCGTAAGCCGGATCCAAGCGCAGCGAAAGATCCGTGGTCAACATGGCTGGCGCGCGATGCTTCGACGGATCGTGTGGATCAGGCATGGCAGCCGCCCCCGCACCATTCTTGGGTTGCCATTGATAAGCACCCGCCGGACTCTTGGTCAGTTCCCACTCGTAGCCGAACAGATTCGCGAAGAAATTGTTGCTCCACTTCGTTGGCGTCGTGGTCCAGATTACTTCCAGGCCGCTGCCGATCGCGTCGCCGCCTTTGCCCGTGCCAAATTTGCTCTTCCAGCCGAGACCCTGTTCTTCGATGCCGGCGGCTTCAGGTTCTGCGCCGACGAGTGACGCCTCCGCAGCGCCGTGGGTTTTGCCAAAAGTGTGACCGCCGGCAATCAGCGCGACCGTTTCTTCGTCGTTCATCGCCATGCGGCGGAACGTTTCGCGAATATCTTTGGCTGCCGCGATCGGATCCGGCTTTCCGTTCGGCCCTTCCGGATTCACGTAGATCAGCCCCATTTGCACGGCAGCCAAGGGATTCTGGAGATCGCGGTCGCCGCTGTAGCGTTCGTCTGCCAGCCATTTGCCTTCGGGACCCCAGAGGACGTCCTCCGCAGGCTCCCACTGGTCTTCGCGTCCGCCGCCAAACCCGAACGTCTTGAAGCCCATCGACTCGAGGGCAACGTTACCGGCGAGGATCATCAGATCGGCCCACGAAATCTTGCGGCCGTATTTCTGTTTGATGGGCCACAGAAGACGGCGCGCCTTGTCGAGGTTCACGTTATCCGGCCAGCTATTGAGCGGCGCAAAACGCTGCTGTCCGGCTCCTGCGCCTCCGCGGCCATCGCCGATGCGGTATGTGCCTGCGCTATGCCATGCCATGCGGATGAACAGGGGCCCATAGTGGCCAAAGTCTGCCGGCCACCAGTCCTGCGAGTCCGTCATCAAGGCCTGAAGGTCCTTGACGACAGCACTCAGGTCGAGACTCTTGAATTCCTCGGCGTAATTGAATCCCTCGTCCATTGGATTGGACAGATTGGAATGCTGATGAAGAACCTGGAGGTCCAACTGGCTCGGCCACCAGTCACGGTTCGTGCGTGCGGGAGTCCCGCCCGCGAATGGGCACTTGGACTCGGTCGAGGACGCCGCTGAGCTGCTAAGTTCTTTCCCCATTGATCCACCTTCCTTCGAATTAGTCAGAAAATTATGACGAACTGCAGATACGTGCCGGGCTTCCAATCTGCGGAATCGTTACCGGCCGCTTCCCCATCGCGCGCCATCTATCTGTATCCACATGCGCTGGGCTAACGGGAAAGTCAGCGCGGCGCGCACTTCGTGCATAGCCCACGGAAAATAACCTCGCATTCCCGAAGAACCCGCTTGCCGAGAGATCGCGATCGCGGCCTGGACACGTCATACCACTCCATGTCTTCAACATTGCCGCAGCGGTCGCAAATAAAGTGGTGATGCCGCATCCCTTTTGCATCAAACCTCGCGGCGCGGCCCTCGGCGGCGACTTCGCGCACCAAACCTGCCTGTACCAGGTCCCGCAGGTTGTTGTAAGTGGTGGCTCTTGAGGAACGGGGATCCATCCGATTCACGGCTTCGTAGATTTCCGCAGCCGTGGGATGCGTATTGCATTCCATCAGGAATGCCATCACCGCGTAGCGCTGCGGCGTGCATCGCAACCCTCCGCTCTCAAAAGACCGTTTAATCGTCTCAGCATCCATCCGACATTCCTTAGAATATATCTAATCTGACATTTTGTCTCGACTCGTGTGCTTTTGGTTTTGGAGACCCAGGAAGCGACATGCGCGGCTACGCTCTTGACCGCAGAGCATCCCGGTGCTACCCAAGTACCGGTGCGCCATCTCATCTTTCGGCTGCCGACGATTGGACTCGATAATGCGTTGCTCCGGCCACGCAGTGGCGGTTGCAGGGGATAATTGATGAATCGAAAGACGGCCTCCTTTCTCGTGATTGCGTTTCTGCTCGTCCTCGCTCCTGGATCTTTCGCCCGACAAATGCAGATACTGACAAATCATCTGGGATACGAAACGAACGGTCCGAAGCACGCTGTCGTTATGGGAAGACAAGGTGACCGAGTTTCGAACTGCTCCTTGAAAGACGAGAGGACGGATCAAACGGCTCGCTCGCTTGACCCGAAGGCCCGCGGCCCCGTTCAGAAGTGGCGAGACTGGTATTTCTGGACACTCGATTTCGATTCGTTCGCCGAAGAAGGCGAATATCGCATCGAGTGCGCCACCAGCATGGGCGACGCCCGCTCCTTCCCATTTCACGTGCAGAAACATCTCCTGGAACGCGGCACGGTTTCCGACGTCATCTACTACTTCAAAGACGAGCGCAGCTCGGGTGAGATGGATAAGGCCGACCGTCATTTGCATTTTCAGGGAGGCAAGAAGGGCGGTACGGTGGACGCGCACGGCGGCTGGTGGGACGCGACGGGCGACTACGGAAAGCACCTGTCGCATTTGTCGTTCTCGACGTACTTCAATCCGCAACAGATCCCGCTCGTGGTTTACAGCCTCCTCAAGAGCTACGAACAGGCAAACCGCCGGAAGCTGCAAGGATTCGCGCGTTACAAAACGCGATTGCTCGACGAAGCGATGGTCGGCGCCGATTATCTGGTACGTGTAAAAGTCCCGAATGGCTCATTCTACAGGTCCGTGTCAAACGGGGGCGTCGACCAGGTTCCCGAAAAGCGCGAGATCCAGGGCGAGATGAAGCGATTCGGGATTGAGACTGCGCCAGGCAAACGGCCCGGGATGATCGAGAGCGCGAGCAACGATCTCGAGTATGAAGTCAGTTATCGCTCGGGAGGCGGAATCGCCATCGCGGCGCTGGCGATGGCGAGCACGTATCCGGTCTCAGGGCAGTTTCGCAGTTCGGATTACCTGAAGGCCGCAGAGGACGCTTTCGATTTCCTCGAGAACAACAACGGAAAGCTTATCAACGACGGCAAAGAAAATATCGTGGATGACTACTGCGCTCTGGCGGCCGCCACGGAGCTATACCGCGCAACCCACGTCGATAAGTACAAGCAGGCCGCCGATCGCCGGGCCACGAGTCTGATGGCTCGCCAGATCAGCGCGGGAGGGTACCGGAATTATTGGCGGGCGGACGACGGCACGCGGCCGTTCCTCCATGCCTCCGACGGCGGATTCCCAGCGGTGAGCTTGCTCTATTATGCGCAGGTCGCCGATCCGGCGGTGAAGGACCGCGTCCTACAGGTTGTACGACAATCGCTCGAGTTCGAGTTCGCGATCACCTCCGAGGTAGACAATCCGTTTGGCTACAGCCGTGAATACGTACAGGACAAGACCGGTGCGCGGCGCACGAGCTTCTTCTTTCCGCATAACAGCGATGCCGCGCCCTGGTGGCAGGGCGAAAACGCGCGACTGGCTTCTATGGCCGCGGCGGCGCGCCTGGCCGAGTTGGTCTTTCCGCAGGATGCGGCGTTTCGCAGACGACTGGACGCTTTCGCCACCGACCAGCTGAACTGGATTCTGGGGCTGAATCCTTTCGATTCGTGCATGCTGAACGGGGTTGGACGAAACAATCCACCCTACATGTATTTTGACTCGTGGGAATTCACGAACGCGCCCGGCGGGATTTCGAACGGCATTACCGCCGGTTTTAAAGATGAAAACGACATCGACTATTTGCTGACGTACAAGCAGACTGGCGCCGACAACGACTGGAGGTGGGGAGAACAATGGTTGCCGCATGCAGCGTGGTACCTGCTGGCAGCGACAACCGGAGGCGACGCGGGACAGCACTAGCAAGCGAGAATGTCTGTGGAGCAGTGCTTCTCATCCCTCAGCAATCTTCGACCTGGCCGAAGCGACCTGCTTTAATTACCCGTTAACGTCAGATATTTCTCCCGGTCGAGTGGATTGGCGTCCTTCCGCAGGCGGTAGAGTATTTCGCCGGCCCGCGGAACAACCAGGATGCCTTCCTTCTCTCGATTTTGCCATTCGTCCAGGCTTACTGCGGCTGGATCGAGGTAGCCTAAATTGATCTCGTCGCAAACACTTTTCGGAATGCCGGCCGCCAGCGTCACGCGGATCCTGGGCGTCTCGATTCCTGTCGTCGCATCGTATTCTCCCAATCCCTTAACGTGTGTCGAATGGGCGAGGATTCCCCCGGGGTAGCCCTTAAAACGATCCCACTGTTTGACGAAATAGTCGCGGCAGTGATAACCGATTTCGCGGATTACCTTGCCGTGCGTGTAGCTGATCTCAGTCAGCTTCGGACTGTAAATGACGACTTCCCCGCCGTCGGCCACGGCAGGCTCGATTTTGTACATGCCTTTGCCGGCGGTCCACAGATCGCGATACATCTCCGGCATAACGGAAAGCACCCGCCGGAACGGTCGCTCCACATAGACGATATGTTTCTTCGCCGACAGTTGCGAGGCCGCTTCCCACGCCTCCTGAGCCTCGCCGAAATAAACACCGGCCACGCCATCGCGCGCCACGACGAGCGCGAAGCAAGATACCGGCTTGGGGATCATGGACGCCGCGCGATCAATCACGGCGCGCACCGGTGTATAACCGCTGCCGATCACCTCGAAGTTAGTGATCAGCGCTCCCAGCCAATGCGTGAAATTGATGATTTCAGGGCTGGCAATTCCCGGGAAGAAATACTTGTTCCCCCCCGAAAAGCCGGCCACTTCGTGAGGGAAGACCGGCCCACAAATGAACAGTTGATCGTAATCGAGTATCAACTTGTTTAAGCCGACGGGTACGTCCTGCGCCATCATCCCGCGCGTCAATTCTCGGATTTCTTTTTCCGGAATGATTCCCAGATGTGCGAAGGCGCCAGGATTCTCCCAGTGATGATTGAAGACGTGCGTCTCGTCTGCCATTTCGTTCTCGACGGGCCGGCCAACGAGGTTTGTTAGCTCGGCGTCGGTCATGAGACGATGCGTTCCGAGCGCCACCAGGTAATCGAGAACCTTCGCTCGCGTGCCAACAAATTCGTTCAATAGCTTGAACATTGCCGGCATCGGCATGGTGCGCGTGCCGTCCGGAATGATTACCAGCACGCGCTTCCCGTCAACGTGAGCCGACTCTGCGCCCCTAGCGACGATCTCCCGCATTTCGTCGATGCTGAGCATTCGTTCCGCGGATCCCTTGCAAATCACAATGCGCGCCTCTTTCGATTCCACTATACCAGTCAAGCATGGGTCCTTGCGTCTGGCGGGCTCCCCTCTGTTGCGAAGGGTACACGCATTGGATGCCGCCGCCCCACCCGCGCCGTGTGGTTAGCATGGTCCGCGGTGAAGTCGAGCGTGTTCGTTGACTCCATGGCGGCGCGCGCCATAACATGTCGCATCCGACTTGCCGGCCTTCCTACATGCGAGCACGGCTGCCCACAAACGAACCTGCCCGACTCGAAGCTCTTCGCCGCTATGGCATCCTCGACACTCTCCCGGAGCAGGAATTTGACGACCTGACGCGGCTGGCGGCCCTGATCTGCCAAACGCCGATCGCGCTCGTAAGCTTTGTTGACGCGAAACGACAGTGGTTCAAATCGAAGATCGGCGTGGAAGCATCCGAAACTCCGCGAGAAATCTCCTTTTGCGCGCACGCGATCCTGACGCCCGACCTGCTTGTCGTTTCCGATGTTCTCGCGGACGAGCGATTTCGTTCGAACCCCTTGGTTCAAGGAGAACCAGGGCTCCGGTTTTACGCAGGAGCGCCTCTCATCACCCATGACGGTCACGCGCTTGGCACTATCTGCGTCCTGGACCGCGTGCCTCGCGGTCTCGGCGAGACGCAACGAGAGGCTTTGAAGGCTCTGGCGCGCCTGGCTGTCGCTGAACTCGAGCTGCGGCGCAGCGTTTCGGATTTGTCGAAAGCAACTCACGAACGCCGCCGCGCTGAGAAGGAAATTGATCAGCTTTTCACGCTGTCTCTGGACATGCTCTGCATCGCAGGGTTCGACGGTTATTTCAAACGTCTTAATCCCGCGTGGGAACGCGTGCTCGCCATCCCGTCGCGAGAGCTGCTCGAGCGTCCCTACATTGACTTCGTCCATCCTGACGATCGCGAAGCGACGATTGCCGAAGGCCGTAAGCTCAGCGCGGGAACTGAAACTATCTCGTTCGAGAATCGGTATCGCCGCGGCGACGGAAGTTATCTTTGGCTTCTATGGAATGCCACGCCGAGCGCCAGCGAACAGTTGATTTTCGCCGTGGCGCGCGACATTACGCAGCGCAAGAAGGCCGAAGATCGCACTACAGCAGGTTACGCGGTCACTCGTGTGCTGGCGGAAGCTGAATCTATCGAAGCCGCCGCGCCGCAAATCCTCCGCTCGATCGCCGAGAGCCTTGACTGGGATGTAGGAGCCATATGGCGCCTCGACGAAGATACGCTCCTGCTGCATTGCATTACTGTTTGGCATTCCCCCGGAACGCAATTCCCGAAATTTGAAGCCGCGACGCGCGAGCTGAAACTGTCGCGTGGAATGGGCCTCCCGGGACACGTATGGGAAACAGGCCAACCGGCCTGGGTGACAGAAATACCGGCATCGGGCCGCTCTCCTCGAATCGCGATCGATCGTGAGGAAGGGCTGCGCTCGGCTTTTGCGTTTCCGATTCGCAGCTCGGGGAAGTTCGCAGGCGTGATCGAGTTCTTTACCACACAGCCGCGCGCGATCGATCAGGATCTTCTCGCCATGTTCGATTCTATCGGAAGCCAGGTGGGTCAGTTCATCGACCGCCGGCGCGCTGAAAACGACCTGCGTATCTATGCGGACTATCTTGAGGCGGCGCGTCATGCGCAGGAAGAGAATGCACAGCGGCTGTCCGAGCTCGTGAAGGAACTGGAAGTCGAGAAGAAAAAAGCGGAAGAAGCGACTCGAGCCAAGAGCGAATTCCTCGCCAACATGAGTCACGAGATACGTACGCCGATGAACGCGATCATCGGAATGACGGAGTTGGCGCTGGAAACGAGGCTCAAGCCGGAACAGCGCGACTACTTGCAGACAGTCAAGAGCTCGGCGAGCTCCCTGGTCGGCCTGATCAATGACATTCTCGATTTTTCAAAGATCGAGGCGCGCAAACTGGAGCTCGACCGTGCGGAGTTTTCGCTGCGGGATATATTGGAGGACATCCTGCGAGTTCTCGCTGTCCGCGCTCAGCAAAAAGGGCTTGAGCTAGCCTGCCATGTGCTGCCAGATGTTCCCGATGCGGTCATCGGAGACCCCCAACGCTTTCAACGGGTCGTCCTGAATCTGGCTGGCAACGCCGTCAAGTTTACAGACCATGGCGAGGTCGTCGTTCGCGTGTCGGTGGAATCACGTTCGGATGCGCGCGTCGCCTTACAGATTAGCGTTACGGACACCGGAATCGGCATCGCACCGCGCGACCAGCAGCGCATTTTCGGGGCGTTTGCTCAGGCCGATAGCTCGACGACGCGCCGCTTTGGCGGTACTGGGCTGGGCCTCGCAATTTCGGAACAACTCGTTGAGCTGATGGGCGGACGTATCTCGGTCGAAAGTGAAGCCGGACGCGGAAGCACGTTTCGCTTTACGGTTCAATTCGAAATCGATCCCGCCCACAAAACGACCAGGACAGAAACTTCCGCCGCAGTCCGCGACCTTCCTGTACTCGTCGTTGACGATAATTCCACAAATCGCCGCATCCTCGAAGAAATGGTCGCTAACTGGGGCATGAGGCCCATTGTCGCAAAAAGCGGCCAGGATGCGTTGGACGCCTTCGCGGCCGCCCATCGTGGGGGGACGCCGTTCAGGTTGGTCCTGCTTGATTCCCACATGCCAGAGATGGACGGATTCGAGGTTGTCCGTCGTCTTTGGAAGCAGCCCCGCTTCCGCAAGACTGATTTGATCTTGCTTACTTCAGCTGGCCGCCCCGACGAGTTGGCGCGAGTAAAGGAAATCGGGGTGGCCGCTGCCCTCGTAAAGCCCGTGAAACAGTCGGAATTGTGGGATGCGATTGTGACGGTCCTCCATCCTGCCGTTGCAGGAAAGCATGGCGGTACACACGCTCGCCGCGCGCACAAGTCGGCTCATCCACTGCGGATTCTCGTCGCAGAGGACAATCCGGTGAACCAGAAGCTCGCTGTCCACCTGCTCGAGGCGAGGGGGCACTCAGTCGGCGTTGCAGAAACAGGGAAGCAGGCCCTGACGATGTTGGAGCAACACAACTTTGACCTTGTGCTGATGGATATTCAGATGCCTGAGATGGGAGGCTTGGAGGCCACCCGAGCCATTCGAGATCGTGAAAAGACCTCTGGAGCTCACCTCCTGATCGTCGCGATGACGGCGCACGCCATGCGCGGCGACCGGGAAAGGTTCTTGGCCGCGGGCATGGACGCCTACATTTCAAAACCACTCGATCCCAGAGCATTCCTCGAGATGGTCGAGACGGTGGGACGCGCATCGAGCGCGCCGGTTGCGAGTGGTGCGCCGCTCGCGCAAATCGAATTCAGTCCAGATGCGCTTTGGGAGAGGTTCGACGGGAATCGAAAGCTTGTCGCCTCGCTGGTCCGCACATTCCGCGCGGACGTTCCCGCAATGATGCGAACAATCCGCGAAGCGCTCGCGTCGCGCGAAAGCGGTCAAGTGGCTGAAGCGGCGCATGCATTGAAAGGCTCGGTAGGTAATTTCGGCGGTAGCTCCGCCTTCGAAACCGCGCGACAAATCGAACGGAACGCTCGCGACGGCGCGATCGACGGCTGTTGGAAACTATATGCCTCCCTGGAAGATCAAATTGCGAGTCTGATGCATCGGCTGGAAGACGCGGTCGGCAAATCGAAGCAGCCGGGGAAGACAGGGCGCGTGCGCCATGTCGCTGAAGGGAAACGACGATGACCCGCATACTGGTCGCAGATGATGACCGCACGACACGGCTT
Source organism: Candidatus Acidiferrales bacterium (assembly GCA_035277685.1). GTDB lineage: Bacteria > Acidobacteriota > Terriglobia > Acidiferrales > UBA7541 > Palsa-295. The sequence continues at coordinate 7,626 of DATEKA010000199.1, read as the reverse complement.
TTGATCTCGGAGATTTTGCGCTCGGAACACTTTATCGTTACAACGGCATCCGATGGCGCCGGCGCTCTCAAGAAGCTTAAAGCGCACAAATTCGACCTTGCTCTCCTTGACGTGTGGATGCCGAAGAAAAACGGAATCGACGTCCTCGCCGCATTGCGGAAATCTCGCCGCCGGTTCAAGGCCATTGTGATGACCTCCGACGACACTCCGGAGACCGTGTTGCGCGCGATTCGCGAGCAGGCCTACCGCTATATTTCCAAACCTATCGAGCCTGCACATCTGGTCGCGGTCGTACACCAATCCCTGGCCGAAAAAGCGGAAGGACTCCCCATCGAAGTGATTTCTGCGCGGGCCGAATGGGTGGAATTGCGGGTACCTTGTTCGCTCGAAACTGCCGAGCGTATTGAGGCTTTTATGAGTCAACTGAAAGGAGGGCTGCCGGAAGAAGTCCGCTCTGCCGTCGGACAGGCGTTTCACGAACTGCTGCTCAACGCGATTGAATGGGGCGGCAAGCTGGACGTTCACAGGAAGGTGAGAATCTCCTACCTCCGCGCGAAACGCATGGTGCTCTATCGCATCGCTGACCCGGGGCCCGGATTCAAACTCGCAGATCTTGACCACGCGGCCATTTCGCACATGCCGGACGATCCGACCGCGCACGATGAAATCCGCCAGAAGAAAGGATTGCGGCCCGGCGGATTCGGCCTGGTTCTGGCGAAGGCAAACGTCGACGAGCTTTTGTATAACGAAGCTCAGAACGAGGTCGTCTTCGTGAAGTACTTGGAGCGCTGACGCAAGCCTGCGCTCCACACGGCGGACAACACTGAATCGTCGGCGGGTTACAACCTGCTGAGGACTTCTGGTTACTGAGGACTGCGCATGAACGGCATACAGAGTGCTGGACTTGGCCGCAACAATATCAGAGCGCTTGGCTGACGGCTGGGGCCTCGATTGATTCCCACTTGGTCTGAGCAGCTTTGAGTTTCGGGTGAGACACGAGCAGATGCCAGACCAATGCCTGGAAAGCTTCCGTATGCGGCGTTACGTTCGCGGGATTCACCGTGGGGATCACGGCGCAGGCGTCAGCCACTTGCCGCGTGTATCCGCCATCGCGTCCTACTACGCCGCAAATCGTCGTTCCGGTTTGCTTCGCGTATTCGAGCGCCCGAACCAGGTTGGCGCTGACGTTCTTGTTTACGTCGCCGCCCCCGACGGAAAACACAAGAACCATGTCGTTTGCTCTCAACCGGCTGCCGCGCAGCCAATTCGAATAGCACGTTTCCCAACCCTCGTCGTTCACGCGAGCGGTCAGCTCTGAAATGTTGTCGCTCGGCGCATATGCTTCGATTCCCGCGATCTTGCGGAAATCACAGACGGCATGGCTCGCATGGCCCGCGCCTCCCCCAACGCCCAGCAGGAACAACCGTCCCTGTCTTTCCCGGAGACTCAGGAGAAGGTCAGCCATATCTTCAATCGAATCCTGATCAAGCAGTCTGAGGATTTCGACGGATTCCTCGATGTACTGCGCCGTATAGCGTGTCGCGCCCGCAAATTCAGGTTGCTTTCCATGCCCGTTTGTTCCTCGCCTCTTGTGACCATTTTCCGCCTGCCCAATCCACTCCACTGCTTCGGGAAGATCGTTGACGATCACGTCGGGCCATCCGTTCTGCCGTTCGAGTTCGGAAAAGATATACCCGCGGCGAGGACCAACGAAAATTGTCTTCGCGCCCGCCTGGCGTCCCGCCAGAACGTCAACCACGCCGTCGCCAACCATATACGACCGGCGAAGATCTATGTCCCATTCGCGCGCGGCTCGAAGAAGCAGTCCGGGTTTCGGCTTTCGACAGTCGCACGCGACCTGATATTCGCTGCTCTTCGCCTCGGGGTGATGCAGACAGTAGTACACCGCATCGAGTCGCCCGCCTTCTTGTCCTACGAGCCGGTTCATCTTTTCGTTCACCGCTTCGAGAAGTTCGCGAGTGAATTTTCCTTTCGCGACCCCGGGCTGGTTGGAGACCACGACCACATGCAGGCCCGCCTCGTTCAATTTCGCGATTGCCTTGCCCGCGCCCGCTATAAGTGCAAATTCGTCAGGCTGAGCTGGCGTATCGACAGTTCCAAATTCCGCGTTGTAGGCATAGCGATTGATTACACCGTCCCGGTCAAGGAATACGGCTTTACGAAGCATAGGTTTTTCTCCGGAATTTAATTCGATGGTCGCGCGCTTATAGCAGAGGAACTCGAAATCGTTACAGGACGATGGATATTACTGGGAAACCGTGCCCGCAAAAACTGGGCTGGCTGTGCGGGCCGCGTCTTCGCGCAGCCGTTCATTGTGAGCGAGCCGCTGATCCCGCGACACGATATCAAGAACTACTTTGCTGCCCTCGAATTCGAAGCGGAAACTGAGTTCTCTGAGACCTGCCTTCCGCATCGCATCTCGCAACCGCGCTTTGTCATCTTCGCAGTACAACATCAAGAACCCGCCGCCGCCTGCGCCGGAAATTTTTCCTCCTATCGCTCCGTTGCGCCGCGCGAGCTCGTACCAGGAATCGATCTGTGGATTGGAGATGCCCTCCGAAAGCCGTTTCTTCGTCTGCCAATGCAGATCCATCAGCTCTCCAAAGCGCCGCAGATTCCCTTTCACGATTTCGTCCCGGATTTCGATGCCGATGTCTTTGATTTCCTGCAGATATCGAACAATGTCGCCGTTCTTCTTGCGTGCGGCTTGGTCCTGGCGCGAAAGAATGGCGGTCGCGTCGCGTGTCTCGTGCGTGTAGAAAAGCAGTAGATTGTCTTCCAGTTCTTCCACGAGTTCCGTGCCGAGGGGCAGCCGTTCTACCTGGACGACGCCGTTCCTATCGATACAAAGAGAGGTAAGCCCGCCGAACGCCGCCATATACTGATCTTGTTTGCCGATCGGCTTTTTGAGGAGGTGCAATTCGATGTGACATGCCTCTTCCGCCAGTTCTTGCGGCGCGACGGGCTTTTGCATCAGCGCGCGCAGAGCGTTCAACAGCCCGACGAGATAACAGCTCGATGAGCCCAGGCCCGTTCCCGCCGGAATATCGGCAACGGAAACGATCTCCACTCCCTTCGTCAGACCGAATCGCTTCATGGCTTCCCGCGCCAGCGTGTGTTCGACCTCATCCACATGGTCGACCACCTCGGATTTCGAGTACCGGACACGGATCTTGTCATCCACAAGAGGCGTGTTCACGTTTACAAACATATACTTGTCGATGCCCACCGCAAGGACAAGCCCGCCGCACCGTTCATAAAAAGAGGGCAAGTCGGTTCCACCGCCTCCGAGTGTCAGCCGGTATGGTGTTCTGGTTATGATCACGTTTTTCTCTCTTTCCCAAGGGGTGTTGGAATCCACGCATGTTCGGCAGCGCTCCGGTAGGCCGCATCAACCAGCTCCTGTGTCCGGAATCCTTGCATTGCAGACTCCAGCCGATCCGCTCCATTGGAGATCATCCGGACAAACTCATGCCATTCGCGGTCCCACGAACTCTCCTCCTTGTCGAAACTAAAGACTTCCTCCACGGGCTTCCCATGACTCTGCTGACGCTTGCCGAAAATTAACCTCTGGGGACCGTAGTGTCCGTCCCGCCCCTCCAATCGCAGATATCCATCTCGCCCGAAAATCTCGATTTCGAGCACGTTCTTCCATTGAGTCCAACTCACGTGCAGTTGCGCCACTTGCCCCCTCGCGGTCTCAAACAGACAAAAACAGTTGTCTTCGGTCTTGGCGAACGGCCAGAAATAACACTGTGTTTCCGCCATTACCTTAATCGGCTCGCCGAGAAATACTCGGACCAGATCCACGATATGAATGCCCTGTTCTTGCAGCACGCCGCCGCCGGACATATCGGCATCGGTACACCAATGCTCCTCGTAGCGCGGGCGGCCGCCATGGCCAAAACGACACCGAAGGAAATGCGGCGTCCCGATTGCCCCTTGGCTAAGAAGTTCCCGCGCCTTTCGGACGTGCCCCATTTGCCGGTAATTGAATCCGGTCGTTAGAAGATGTCCTTTGTTGATTGCCGTCTCCACAATACCGAGCCCTTCCCGAGCGTTGCGTGCGAGGGGCTTTTCACAAAGCACGTGCTTGCCGGCCTCGAGTGCTGCCGTCGCAATTTCAGCGTGAAACTTGGTCGGAGTGGAAACGACGACGCAGTCTACCTTCGGATCTGAGATTGGTTCTTGCCAGCTTCCCGTCGAAGAAGCGCCGGCGAACTCCGCGAGTTCTTTGGCTCGCTCCTCGTCGGGATCGGCCACCCACGACACACGGCCCTTTTGCGAGTCTCGGATCGAGGTTGCTCGGATCCGTCCAATTGAGCCGGCGCCTATGATCGCTACCGAGAGCATGCCTGTTCCAGCGGGATCCTTCGGAGGGTCCAAGCTTCGGAATCTGCCAGCTTGTCCATAATTGGTTCGATGCTGTCCCAGTTGTCCCAGAGAGCGCTAATCAACCTGCCCGTGACGCGGTTGGATCGCTCCGAAGCCAGGAAGGCCGCAAGCGCCGCCGCGCGCTCTGGAGACGCGCCGCCGGTCTTCTCCATCTGATCGAGCTCCACTACCAGCTTCGGGCCGCCCGCGCTGCCTGCCGCTCTCATCTCCTCCCACATGCGACTCGGAACGGGTCCCGGTGCGACGGCGTTGACCTGAATGTCCGTACCCTCGAGTTCCTGCGCCAGGCTCTCCGTAAACCGCACCAGCGCAGTCTTGGCGCTGCTGTACGCGGTAAAAAAAGGCCGTCCGTAAGCAGCGCCGCCCCCTGAGAAGAAAATCATCTTGCCGTGGCCGCGCCGCCTCAGGGCAGGCAGCACCGCTCGCGCAAGATTGACGGCGCCCATAAAATTCACGTCCAAAGCTCGCCGCCATTCACTAGGATCAGTCTCCTCAAACCGGCCGATAGGACCGATCACACCCGCACAGTTGACTACCACGTCGATGCCGGAAAACTCTGTCTCAACCCTCTGGACGATAGATTGCACCTGTTCGAAATTTGTGATGTCAAGCCGGTAGTAATTTCGCGTGCCTTGAGCTCTGCGTCCATCTCCCTCGATTTGCGGCGATTCCGAGTTGCAGGTCAACGCCAACCGCGCAGAATCCTGCGAAAACCGCTCAGCTACCGCGCGCCCGATCGCACCTGTGGCTCCAACGATCAGACACACCTTATTGTTCAGTGACACGCTGCGTCCTCATTTGCTGTGATCTGACGTCAGGCCAGAATCCGTCTCTCAGCCGAAGCAACCTCGCGAAAGTACCGAACCGTCCGGCGAGAACCCTCCTCGAGCGACACCTTAGGTTCCCATTCAAGTAACAGCCGCGCTTTCGAAATGTCCAGATAGATGCGGTCAATTTCCCCGGGCCTCTTCGGAACATAGTCGGGTTCCACGCCCTTCAGTTCGAGGCCATCCCGCACCATCCGGAACACGTCGTAATCTTTGGTAGGCGTCCCGTTCGCTATGTTGAACATTTCCCCGGTCCCGCGCTCCAACGCTAGGACGTTCGCTCGCGCCACATCCTCAATGTAAACGTAATCGCGCAGCTTGCTGCCGTCCCCATAGATGACTGGCCGGACGCCCGCCAGCATCTGCTCGCAGAAAATCGCAAAAACCCCAGCTTCGCCTTTCGAGCTCTGTCGCGGGCCATACACGTTGCCATAACGCAGAACCACATAAGGCAGTTCGTACAGAACGCGGTACGTGAACAGATAATGCTCCACCGTATGCTTGCTGATGCCGTACGGTGTGATCGGATTGATCGGACAATCCTCCGTCACCGGCATCTCCTTCGGTTCCCCGTATGCTGCGCCGGCCGTCGAAATGTAAACGACGCGTCGCACTTTGTGCGCTACGCACGCGTCGAGCAGGTTTATCGAGCCGAGTATGTTGACCGAGGCGTCGAAGACCGGCTCACGCACGCCGCGCCGCACATCCATCTGCGCTGCGTGATGGTTCACCGCTTCCGGCTTCTCCTCGCGGAAAACGCGCTCGACGAAGTCGCGGTCTCGAACGTCGCCTTCGTAAAATCGCGCTCGCGGATTCACGTTCTTCATCGAACCGCGCGACAGATCGTCCAGAATCGCTACGTCGTGCCCTGCCGCGATGTACGCGTCGGCCACATGCGACGCGATAAAACCGGCTCCGCCCGTCACCAGAATTCTCATGCGCGAAAACTCTCCTTAATAAGCCCCTTCGGCCCGAATCACTTTCCAGAACGTCTTCATCACAATCCACAGGTCCAGCCAAATGGACCAATGGTCAACGTAAAACATGTCCATCTGAATCCGCTCGTCGTAGCTCGTCAGTTGCCGCCCCATCACCTGCCAGAAACCCGTCAGTCCCGGCCGAACGGACAGCAGCTTCGGCAAGTACTCTCCATAGCGGCCGGCTTCCGCTCGAGAAATCACGCGCGGACCAACCAGCGCCAGCCGTCCCTCGAACAGGCTGAAAAACTGAGGCAATTCGTCGATGCTGTATCTTCGAAGAACCTTTCCAACGCGCGTCACTCGCGGATCGTCCGCCAACTTGTGCTTCTCCGCGAACTTCGCTTTCAGCTCCGGGTCTCGCTCCAGCATCTCCTGAGCGTTCCTAAACATTGTCCGGAATTTTCTGTAGTACCGGACACTTCCGTCCCGGTCGACAAACTCGCGAGAATAGAATACGGGGCCCGGATCCTCGATCTTTATCAGCAGCCCAACAAGAGGAAGAACCGCCAGAGCGATCGCGCTCCCCGCAATTCCCGCCGCGAGATCAAGCGCCCTCTTCGCCGGCGCCTGCACGTGCTGCGACCAGCGCGGAGCCGCAAAGAACCGGAAGAACCCGGAAAACTCGTCCAGTTCGTAATTGAACTGGCGTGACGCAAACACATCCGAATAGACCTGCACGTCGATCCCCGCGGGCAGGCACGTGTTAAGAACTTCCAACACCGTGCTATGTGATTCTTCTGACGCGCGCGGCAGGCACACCACGATTTGTTCCACGTCCTTTCCCCGAGCTGTTTCGCGCCACCGATCGAACGCAGCTCGCCCGTCTGAGTGTTCCGTCCGCCATTCCTCTTCCGCCGGCAATGCCCCGACAATCTCGTACGCCTGATATCGCTGAATTGCCAGCAGCGAATGAAACTCCGAAAGACGCTCGGCAGATCCCAGCAGCAGCGTCCTTCGCCGCGCCAATCCGCGCCGCCACAACGCGCTGTAGAAATGCCTCAGCCCGAATCTCGACGCGAGCACCAGCGGCAACGCCGCCACATACCATGCCACCATCACGTATCGTGAGAACACCGTGTCCTTGAACACTACGAAGTTCGCGCAAACGAGCAGCAGAAACGCGAAGGAAACGCCCTTTACCGCCAGCTCCAATTCCTTTTCCGGCCGGCGCAGATCGGGACTGTGTTTTCGCTCGAGCACCCACATCACCGCGAGCACAAAAGGCAAATAAAACAACCAGTAGCCCCGCGGGCTTAGCGACTCGCCGGGAATGTGCAGCACATAATGCACAGCAGCTTTCGCCGCGATGTGCGCCAGCACAAGCGCCGCGCCGTCTCCCAGCGCAAACAGCGCGCTCTTCACCACCCTGTTCTTCAGCCATTCCCCAACGATCACGCTCCGGC
>DATEKA010000198.1:0-14923 GCA_035277685.1 Candidatus Acidiferrales bacterium | reverse complement strand
GCCGATCAGTGGAAAAAACAGGGCCTCGAAGACGTGACAATCCACGAATACGACGTGCTCAATTCCCGCCCGCGCCGGGTTTCTCTCGAAATGGTCCAGCCGGCGCATTTCCGCGCCAGCCTGCGCGAAGACCCCTACGACGTAGATCCAGACACGAAGAATCCCAATGTGGACGGCGCCTATCTCGGCTATTCGGCGTCAGGCGAACTCACCGCGCCCGTCGTGTACGCTCACAGCGGCAATCCGGAAGATTATGCGTATCTCGCGAAGCAAGGCATCGACGTCAGAGGAAAGATCGTGCTGGTTCGTTATTCGAATCCTTACAGCTATCGCGGGTTCAAAGCGCTCACGGCGCAGCGTATGGGCGCGGCGGCCATTCTGGTCTATTCCGATCCCGCCGAAGACGGCTACAAGCAAGGCGCCGTTTATCCAAATGGTCCCTGGGGCCCGGAAAGCCATATCCAGCGCGGCGCGATCACCTACGACTTTATGGAACCGGGCGATCCGCTGACTCCCGGCTACGCATCAATCCCGGGCGCGAAGCGTATCGATCCCAAAGACGCCATCTCGCTGCCTAAGATCATTGGAATTCCGCTTTCCTGGCGCGACGCGAAACCTATTCTCGCGAATCTCGATGGACCCGTCGCCCCGCAGTCCTGGCAGGGCGGTTTGCCGCTGAAATACCGCTTGGGCGGCCAACGCGTGGAAGTTCACCTAAAGGTAGACATGGACGCGAGCGTGCAGCCGTACTACGTCACGGAAGCGCGGATTCGCGGCTCGCAGTATCCCGATCAGTGGGTGATCCTCGGCAATCATCGTGACGCCTGGGTGTTCGGCGGTGTCGATCCGTCGAGCGGGACAGCGGCCATGCTTGAACTCACCCGAAATTTCGGCGAGCTGCTGAAGAAAGGAATTCGGCCGAAGCGTACCCTCGTTATTTGCAGTTGGGATGGGGAAGAATACGCGCTTACCGGTTCGACGGAATGGGGTGAGCAGTATGCGGACGAGCTTAAGAGAAAAGCTGTCGCGTATTTGAACGTGGACGAAGCCACCTCCGGCAAGAACTTCGAAGGCGATGCCGTCGGCTCGCTCGCCCCTCTTCTCCTGGACGTGAGCCGGGAATTGACTGCGCCATCCGGGAAGACCCTGTATGAAGAATGGAAAGTCTCACGCGCAGCCGAATTGCATAAGAAGGGCCCGGTGAGCGACGCCGAACTCCCGAACACACGCATCGGCAGCGGCTCCGATCACACTGTCTTCCTGAACTTTCTCGGCATTCCGACAATGGGCCTGACATTCGTGGGACCCTACGGCGTCTATCATTCCGTTTACGACGATTTCTACTGGATGAACCACTTCGGCGACCCCGGCTATCGTTATCATGCGCTCATGACGCAACTGTGGGGCGCGGTCGCGTTGCGCTTGGCCAATGCCCAAATTCTCCCGTACGACTTCGCGTTCTACGGCTCCACGATTCGCGGCTTCCTTGACGACCTCGATAAGGAAACGCACCTCGGTGCAAGAATTCACCTCGACTCACTGCGAAGCCGCATTTCAGAATTCGAGGCGGCGGGACGCGAGCTGAATGCATCCGTGACGCGCGCTTTGGACGCCGGGAAACTCGATCCTTCCGCGGCGGAACATGTCAATGATTCCCTCATGCAGGTGGAGCGGAACTGGTGCAATCCGGCAGGAATCCCCGGGCGTCCCTGGTGGAAGCATTCGCTCTACGGCGCTCGCTACACCTACGCGCATCTGGAGCTCCCGGGACTTACCGAAGCGGCCGAAGCCGGTGACTGGAAACGCGCCGCCGTTCAAGCCCAGATTCTGGAAGACGAGCTGGCGAAGAACTCCGCGCTTCTGAATGAGGTCAAACGGCAGCTCAGCCCCGATTCCCCGGGAGGCCGGCGATGAAGCGAGCCTGCACGCTTTCACTCTGTTTCTGGTTTTTGGCCGCGCTGGCCGTCCGCGCGCAAACCGTTCCCCGCGCGCGCGATCTGGGCGTTCCATTCGACGGCACTCCGGGACTGTTGAATTCGATCACGGACGTAAACGGTGTCGAGGTTGGTTACCGGACCTTGATTTCCGGAGAAGGCAAGCTGCGTGTCGGTGTTGGTCCTGTGCGGACCGGCGTTACCGCCATTTTTCCGCGCGGGAAAGCCGCCGTCGATCCTGTTTTTGCGGGATGGTTCACCGAAAATGGCAACGGCGAAATGACGGGCACTACCTGGGTCGAGGAATCCGGTTTTCTTTACGGGCCCGTGATGATCACGAACACGCACAGCGTGGGCGTCGTGCGTGACGCCGTCATCGCCTGGCAACTCGAGCACGGCACTCCGATTCCCGTCGAGGACTGGTGGTCCCTGCCGGTGGTCGCCGAAACCTGGGACGGCGAACTGAACGACATCAACGGATTCCATGTAAAGCCCGGCGATACGATCGCGGCCATGAAGGACGCGCACTCCGGTCCAATTGCGGAAGGCAACGTCGGCGGCGGCACCGGGATGATCTGCTTCGAATTCAAGGGCGGCACAGGCACGTCTTCGCGCAAGCTCGCGGAAAGCCTCGGCGGGTACACCGTAGGCGTGCTTGTCCAATGCAATTTCGGCACGCGCGACCTGCTGCGTATAGCCGGCGTCCCGGTGGGCCGCGAAATTCCGAAACGCCCGGAGCGTGCCGACCGGGGCTCCATCATTGTCGTTGTCGCCACCGACGCGCCGCTCCTGCCGCATCAAATGAAGCGCATTGCACGCCGCGTCACGCTTGGCCTCGGCCGTCTCGGCAGCATTTCCGGCAACGGTTCGGGCGACATCTTCATCGCCTTTTCCACTGCCAACGCCGGTGCGGGCCTCGCGAAAAACCTTGCAACCGTGCAGATGCTTCCGAACGAACGCATGAATGCTCTCTTTGAGGCAACCGTGCAAGCCACGGAAGAAGCCGTAGTGAACGCAATGGTCGCCGCAAAAACCATGACCGGAATCAATGACCGCACGGTTGAGGCTTTGCCCCACGACCGCCTGCGCCAGGTCCTGAAGAAGTACAATCGCCTGGTGGAGACGAAGTAATCGCGATCTCCGGAACCCGGCACCCGGACGGCCAATCGCGAATTTCCAGTCGCGGTTAGCCCGCAAAGCCCCGTATTCTAATAAGGGGCGTCCACAACCGGAGGTTCTACCGCGATGCGCAATTTCATCCTGGGTATTATTTTCACGCTCGTCGTGCTGGCTCTCGGGGCCGTTTGCTATACGAGACTGGGACTCGTCAACGTTCAAGCCGATCAGCCGCCTTCTTCGCTGGAACGATGGTTTCTCGGCGGCGCTTCGGACGCAGCGGTCGAACGCAACGCACCCAACATCAAGAATCCAGTTCCCGCAACGGAAGAGAACGTTGTCGCCGGAGCGCAGTTGTACGCGAACGACTGCGAAGGTTGCCACGGCACTCCATCCGACCCCAACATCCCGTTTTCTCACTCGCTCAATCCGCCCGCGCCGCGATTCTTTGTGCACGCGCCGGATATGCCCGAGAACCAGAATTTTTATATCGCCAAACACGGGTTGCGCTGGACCGGGATGCCCGCATGGGGTAAGACATTGAGCGACCAGCAAATCTGGCAGATCGTCACGTTTCTGAGCAATGTCGAGAAGCTCCCGCCTGCGGCGAAGAAAGTTCTTGAGCCCAGCTCAACTCCACCCTCCGGCCCGCCCGCCAGATGATTTTCCCCGACGCGGCTGTTTTTGGCCTTGGGCCGCCTTCGGTTGCTAGAATTTGATTTCTGTCGCATGTTGGGCTACGGTTTTGTTGTGCGCGCAGGTGCAGAAACCGCCGTGGCGCGCCCGGCCCGGGATAAATAGAGCGCATTCGAGGGAGGGTGGATGGCGGACGAAGTGGCCGAGAAGGTGATTGCAACGCTGGCGTCGGTGAAGAGAATCCCGGCGGAAAAGATCACGCTGGACACGAATCTGCAGGAACTAGGCATCGATTCTCTGGACGTTTTCTCATTGCTCTTCGAACTGGAGAACGCCTTCAAGATTTCCATCCCCGATGACGACGTCCGCTCGATCCGCACCGTCAACGACATCGTCGAGGGCGTAAGGAAGTTGATGGCCGCGGCGCCGCCGCAAGGCGCGGCCGGTTCCACTTCGCCGGCCGCCTGATTTCCTCATCCGAATGATCTCACTCACAACTTCTTTTTGCAGACGACAGGGGCAGCGCTGAGATGGCGCCGCGCCGTGTCGCGATCACCGGAATTGGAATCATTTCACCTCTCGGCGGAAGCGTTGAAGAAAACTGGAGGGCCTTACGCGAAGGCCGTTCCGGCATCGCGCCCCTCGAGGGAATTGATTTTCACAAACTCACGCTGCGTTTTCAGAACGGCGCGCAAGTGCGCGGCTTCGACGCGACCAAACATTTCGAGCCGGGCAAGGAAGATTACGTTGACCGCTTCGCGCAATTCTCAATTGTTGCCGCTCGCGACGCGATGCGCGATTCCGGACTCGATCTGACGCCGCAACTGCGCGAACGCTGCGCGATTGTGTGCGGCTCGGCGGTCGGCGGGCAGGCCGCGATCGAAGGCGGCTTTGAAGACCTGTACGTCACCGACCGCGGCCGCGTCCACCCGTTGACCATTCCGAAGACCATGTCGAATGCCGGCGCCAGCCACATTTCCATGGACTTGAAACTCAGCGGCCCGACGTACACCGTTTCCACGGCATGTTCGTCGGCCAATCACGCGATTGGCCAGGCCTTCCGGCTGGTCCGCGACGGAGACGTGGACCTCGCCGTCACCGGCGGCAGCGAAGCCATGTTCACGATCGGCATGTTGAAGGCCTGGGAGGCCATGCGCGTAATTTCGCCCGACACGTGCCGCCCGTTCAGCAAGGACCGTCGCGGCATGATTCTAGGTGAAGGTGGCGCAATGATGATTCTGGAGCCCATGGACGCGGCAAAGGCGCGCGGAGCCAAAATTTACGCGGAAATTTGCGGATTCGGAATGTCGTCGGACGCGAATCATCTGACGCAGCCGACCGTTGAAGGCCCGGCGCGAGCGATGCGCGATGCACTGAGTCTGGCGGGCCTCGCTCCCGAGCAGATCGGTTACATCAACGCGCATGGGACGGGTACGCCCGGCAACGATCCCGTCGAGACGCGCGCGATTCGTTCGGTATTCGGGGCGCACGCGGACAGGATAGCCGTCAGCTCGACGAAATCCATGCACGGGCATGCGCTGGGAGCGGCAGGCGCGATCGAGGCCATCGCCACGATCCTTGCGCTGCGCGAAGGGATTCTGCCGCCCACCGCGAATTTCACTGTTGCCGACCCCGAATGCGATCTCGACTACATTCCGAATCAGGCGCGGAAACAGCGCGTCGAAGCCGCCCTCTCGAACTCTTTCGCTTTCGGCGGGCTCAACGCCGTTCTCGCCTTCCGCGCCTATCGCACGTAGCTTTCCGCGAGGATGTGATCCCGAAGGTTCGCGCACTCTGCGAACGGCGGAGGGATCTGCTCTCGATTCTTCGGTCCGGCTAGAAATGACAGGATTTGACGCCGCGCTTTTCGAAATACTGCTGATGGTAATCCTCGGCGCGGTAAAATTCGGGCGCGGGCTCGATCTGCGTCACGACGGCGCTCTTGAACTTCCCTGACTTTTCCACCGCGGCCTTCGAGGCGAGCGCCGCAGCCTCCTGCTCCGCATCGTGATAAAAGACCGCCGAGCGGTACTGCGTGCCCACGTCCGGGCCCTGGCGATTGAGCTGTGTCGGGTCGTGAATCTCCCAGAACAAGTCCAGCAATTTCTGATACGAAACCTCCTTGGGGTCGAATTCCACTTCGACGGCTTCGGCGTGTCCGGTCGTGTGGCCGCAAACTTCCTTATAGGTCGGATTCGTCGTGTGTCCCCCCGTGTAGCCAACGGTGGTTGAGGTCACACCCTTTACGCCCTTAAAAGCGTCTTCGACGCCCCAGAAGCATCCCGCCGCAAACGTAGCAATTGCCATGTGTCAACGCTCCCTTCATTCGCGTGATTAGATGTCATGTTGCCACAATCGGATTGCGCGGTCGAGTTGTAGACCGTTTCAGGAAGGATCCGCCCGGCGCCTGGCCGCGCGGCTGGTCGCCGGCACCCTGTCCGAAGAGCCAGTCTGCACTTTGGGCACTATCGAAACCTCGGGGCGTTGACTCGCACGGCGCGCACATAGCACGATAACGAGCATGGGTCCCGAGTACGCATCCGAGCGGCGCAGTTCGCGAGTCTTCGCGCGTATTCCAGTGCGTGCCGCGGGGAAAGACGCGGACGGCCGCAAGTTTCAGGAAACCAGCCACACCATCGTCGTCAACGCGCACGGCGGCTTGCTTTACCTGCAGAAGGCGGTGGAGATCGGGTCCGACCTGGTTCTCAACAACCCGGTAAGCGAAGAGGATCAAGAGTGCCGCGTCGTCTATCTGGGAGACACGTGCGAGAAGGGCACGCGCGTTGGAGTCGAGTTCCTCTCGCCCAGCCCGCATTTCTGGGGAGTTGAATTCGCCGCGCAGGATTGGCCGGTTCGTCTGCCTTCGCGCTCCTCTTCTTAAGCCGGGCCCAAACGCCGTTTACTTCACAGCCAGAATTTCCCGCACTGAATTTCCGGCGTAGGCCACCTGCTCCGGCGTCAATCTCGGATGGATGGGTAGGCTGAGAACGCGTTCGCACGCGCGCTCGGCATGCGGAAACGTCCCCTGCGGAAACCCCAGCGCAAGATACGCCGGCTGCAGGTGCAAAGGTTTCGGATAATGCACAGCGGTCTCGATTCCGCGGCCGGCCAGTTGTGCGGTCAAAGCGGCGCGGCTGCCTGTGTAGATCACGAATTGATGGTAAACGCATTCGTCGCGAAGATCGTCGGCTGGAATCTGCAGCGGCGCGCCTTCCAGCAGGCGCCGGTATTCGGAGGCGATCTGCCGCCGCCGCTCCGTCCAGGTATAGAGCCGCCGCAACTTGATCCGCAGGACGGCGCCTTGAAGCCCGGCCATGCGGTAGTTGTAACCGACGAACTTGTGCTCGTACCGAGCGGTTTGTCCATGCGATCGTGCGAACCGGGCGTAAGCGGCGATGCGGTCGTCGTTGGTGGTGAGCGCGCCGCCTTCGCCGTATGCGGCGAGATTCTTGGTGGGATAGAAGCTGAACGCCGCCGCGTCTCCCAGCGTGCCAACGCGCTGCTGGCGATATCGCGCCCCATGGGCCTGCGCCGCATCCTCGAGAACGCGCAGGCCGTGCCGGGACGCGATTTCGCGGATCGGACTCATGTCGGCCGGGCGCCCGTAAAGGTGAACGGGAAGAATCGCGCGCGTGCGCGGGGTCACGGCGCGCTCGACCTGTGCCGGGTCAATGTTAGCCGTCGCCGGATCAATGTCCACGAAGACGGGGCGCGCGCCGCAGTAGCTGATCGCCTCGGCGGTAGCAATGAAGGTGTTCGGGGTTGTGATGACTTCGTCGCCCGGCTGCACGCCCAGCGCGAGCAGTCCCAGGTGAAGAGCCGCCGTGCCGCTGCTCAGCGCAACGCAATGCTTCGCGCCGCAGAAATCCGCGAATTCCCGCTCGAAGGCCTCGACTTCGGGCCCCTGCACGAACGCCGCTTCCTGGCACACACGGTCGAGCGCCGCCAGAATCTCATCGCGCAGCTCCGCGTACTCGCCCTTCAAATCGAGAAATGGCACCTTCATCGCAGCCGCCTTTTGAATCGACCAAGACGGTATTGCATTCGGGCCGGCTCCGCAAGGTGTCTACGGTTCCTCGCACATCGCGTGAGGACGAGCGAGAATGATGCTCGGATTGCTGTCCCGCCGCAGTCTCGCTAGAATACCTTCAGACCGCAGTGCCACAAATGCTGGATGATCCGGCAACAGCCTTCGCCGGCCGGATCTCCGAGGACTGGACAATCCACTTGGAAGACACGCTCTCACTGGATTGCATCGTCGTAGCTGTCAAAGAGCAGGTCTCGTGCGCGCTAGGCGAAGAAGCGGCTATCCTGAACATGAAAAACAGCGTCTACTATGGGCTGAACCCCGTCGGCGCGCGCGTATGGAATCTTCTGCGGCAGCCGCGCAGCGTACGCGAGCTTTGCGATATCATTGTCGATGAGTACGACGTGGAACGCGGCCGTTGCGAGCGCGACATTTTCGGTCTTCTCGAGCAAATGAAGAACGAAGGATTGCTCGAGCTATCTGAACGGAAATGAGTCCGTCTGTGTCGGGTATTTTCGAGGCGGTGCTTTGGCCAGCTTAGCAGCCAAATGGCGCGGTTTCTCGCAGCTCACCGGCTTTGAGCGAGCGGCGCTGGCAGAAGCCTGCGCCGGGCTGGTAGTCACCTGGCCCGGGCTGCGGCTGGCCGGTTTTCGCCGATGGAAAACTGTTCTGCATTGGCTCTCGCCCGGACTCCCTGCAGCCGAGTGCTCTCCGCAAACTGCCGCACAGACAGCGCGGATTGTCGCGCGAATGGAAGCGGCTGCGGCGCGAAATCTTCCGTTCCGCACAAGTTGCCTCGATAATTCGCTCGTTTTGTCGTGGCTTCTAATGCGCAGAGGAATTGCGGCAGAGCTGCGGATTGGCGCGCGTCATGATGGCGGGAAATTCGAAGCGCACGCCTGGGTCGAGTGCGGCGGGAACGTCGTCAACCAGCCCGACGAAGCCCACCTTCACTTCGCGCCGTTTGACGGTCCGATCGTTTCTGCAAAGACATCGACGAATTGAGCGAAAGCGCTAGACGATTCGCCCGAGGCGTGAATCTGACCGCAGAATCCGCGTCCGAAGCGTAAGGTATTGCAACCGCTTCAAAGTGGAGAAACTCCGCGTGCGCTCTACGCAGCCGGCTCCGTGCTCATCCGTTTCCGGGCCAAGCCGATCAGGGCTAGGGCCCCGATGCCGATGAGCAGCAGACTGCCCGGCTCGGGGGTCGCCACGCTATTAATCACCAGTGTCCCGGTCAGTCCCGTAAGGTTGTTATTGATGTCAGCATCAAACAACGTGTAGGTACCAGGGATGAAAGTTGGCGAACTTTCTGCGCCCGTGTACAACTGCTGATTGTTCTGACCGAACTCGTTCAAGAGCACGCTGTCGGACAACTCGAAACCGCCGCCATCGGCCGACGAGAAAAAGTCGAGTATTCCTGGAGTTGATTGTGCCACGCCGTTCTCGACGAGCGGCACGCTTTCCAATTCGAAGAATAAGCCGTCCACCGACATATTGGGAGGCTGGATGGTAAGTGTGGATGGCAGTTGCCAGCTGTATGTATTCCCGCTGATGGTAAACGTGAAGAGTTCGTCCGCCTTGGCACCCCCAGCCGAAAGTAATGCGAAAACCGCGAACACCGAGAAAACAATAGATATGCGGCGCAGCATAGAGGCCTCCGTAGGACTATCTGACCTAGAGCACGCCCCTGGCCAAATTGAACCAGTTTCCGCGACGGCCTTATCTGAGCACGCTTGGTAGCCTCGGAAGGGCGGCTCCGATAGGTGCCGGGCATTGTAACACATTGAAACTGCGAGACTAGCCGTTCCGAGCTTCCAGAGCAATGCTGATCCACAGCTTCCTAAGTCGCAGAAAAGAGACAGCTTGAACTGGTTTGCTGTTCGCCCGGGAACGCAATACCCTTGCACATTTTGGGAAGCTTTCGGGAAATCAAACCATCTCGTCCACCGAACGCGACAGGTGAGCTCTCGCGTTTGAGGCTATGGTCTCGCAGAACCTGGAGAGCGTCGAGAGGCCGCCTTGAGCCTGGGCGCGCATCACAGGTATCCGGGATACGACTCGGCCCAACAGCTCAAATTCCCGGCGGCGGTTCTCCCGGTGCGGGAGATGGTTCATGTACGTGTTTGCCAGTATGGCAACGAGAGCCTCCGCGCCGGATAGGGGTTTCAGAACCGGCTCGACGGGCCCTTCCATGCGACCGTCCAGGACATAAATGGCCGCCAAAGGCAAATGCCGGGTTTCAAACTGCTTGTCCGGATCGAGGGGCAAAAAGCGCTTGTCCACCGTGGGGCAAATGCGCGGCAAATTCAATTCGCTTCCGGCTACTGCTTGGACCGAGTCGCTCCATAGGTTAACGCGCGGGTAACCCGGTGGAACCACGAACTTAGACGCTTCCTCCTGCAGAGCAACAACGTCATCGGAAATCATGCGATAGCCTGATTTTGCGAGGACAGCCGCCGTTGTGGACTTACCTGCTCCGGCAGGGCCGGCGATCGCGATGGCATGGTCACCGACGGCAACCGCACTGGCATGCAGTGGTATGGTGCCCCGCAGGCGAAGGATGAGTCCTAGAACAGGGCCAATAAGGTAGGACGAGGCGTCTTCCAAGGTGAGTGCGCTTGGCCAGTCAGCGTGTACCGTCTTCGCGCCGAGGTCGATGGCAAACCGAGTTCCATCAGAATAGCGCAGCAGGAGACACTGGCCGCCATCCAGGGATGCAACGCGCAAAACGGGATCGCCGTTTTCATCCTTTGCGGCGCTTACATAGAACGGCTCGGGTGTGGAGCAGGCGTCGAGCTGCGGTAAACTGGACTCGAGATAAATTTCAAGATCCGGGGCGCGATCCGCACCGGATAAGACAGGTATTCCCGGCAGCGCCTCATTGCTCGCCAGCAAAAGCCCGTAAAGTTTGTGATGGACCATCACTGCGCGTCGTGGGGCTATTCTACAGGCGTTGTCTCAGATTTCCAGGAGCGCGAGGAAGGGTGTTGAATGACGAGGGGCTGCCGGGTTGTTAACCTGCGCCTGAGTGGGCATTCTTCTTGTTCCGGTTGTCGCCCGCACCCTTACCCGGGTTGAACCGCGTGATCGACTCGAAGCTGCCAAACACGACTAGGAGCGGCTTTAGATATGTCTTCTTGGCAGATTCTTCTGGTGTGGTTCCGGGTTTTGAATCCACCTGGATAGCCTCCCAACCATACTGAATCATTCCTATTTGCCACGCAACCAGAAATTCAGGCTGAGCGGTTTGAGATTGACGTAGATAAAGCCCGAACGTTTCTCGCCCCAAACCCGAGGGATGCGTTCCGGGCAGACGTAGCGCCCGAGTTCTGGAGACGGTTCGAATCGGTCCACCCATTGAGATTCCGGCTTCTCCAGCAGCGTAACAAGTGGATCGTCTGGCACAGGGGACTTGCGCCGAAGTCGCACAATATCCGGCAAAATTCCCCGGGCGGACCGGCGCAGCAGTTCTTTGTCGCAGCACCATGGCAGGCGTGGCAACCGCAACAGAAACGTCGCAACCCGCACGTCGAAGAGTGGATGACGAACTTGCACAGGCACTTTCGTGGCGCCCGGATCGACACTCTCGAAATAGTGCTGCCATGTAACGTGCGTCGTGGAAATCACCGCCTCCGGGCGAAATGCGCCTACACCGGTCTCGTTCCGGATCGCAGTGCGGCGGTTTTGTAAAACATGCAATGCCCAATGGTCGCGCAGCCTGCATTCCGCCTCGAGATCCGGATTGAACCAGCACGGGTAAGAATCGAATGGATTCTCCGAATTGAGCAGCAACTTCAACCGCGCCCGAACGTACAGTCTCGAGAACCTGCCTTCGGCCGTTAGATAACCCGTGGCATCCCGGAGCGCCGGGCCTAACCGTCGATTCCGCATCAACTCGCGGAAATGCATCGTGATGCGACCCAACAGGCAAGGGTCGCCACCAATTCCAGTAAGGGCAATTCGGCTCCTGAATCCGATTTGGCGCAGCAGACCCGGAGTCTGGTCGGGCCAGGCCGAATGTTCAGGAAACGGCAACCAGTGGCCCGGGTCCGTGGCTTGATCGAACAACTGACAATCATCCGCGAATCGAAACTGGATTGGGATCTGCAGGGCGCTTGCGGCAAGGCTGGCGTAGCGGCGCTCGTCGTCGTGACTCAGAACCACCGTATGAGCCGACAAGCCGCCATTCGCGGTGAGGATTCGTTTTGCCGCTGCCGCCACGGTGGTGGAGTCCAGGCCGCCACTCATCAATATGCCGGCGCTTTTCGCGCGGAGGCGATCGGCTACGGCTTGATCCAGCAGTTCGCGGAATCGTTCTATGTATTCGGAATCGTGCTTGAAGTGGATCGGCTCGGTGACCGAAAGCGTCCAATATCGCCGTATCGAAACTGTTCTTCGCTCGCACTGTAGAGCATGCGCGGCGGGCAGGCGTCGGATATCGGCAAACGCCGTGGTCGCAGGGTCCTGATTGATGTCGAACAGCAGAAAATCAGCGATCGCCAGATTGTTCAGGCGATTCGATACAGCGGGGTGTTGCCGGATGCAATCGAGCGTGTTGCTGAATATCAGCACCGGCCCAACCTGCGCGTAGTAAAACGGCTTCACTCCCATCTGATCCCGGGCGCAGAACAGTCGCTGGTTTGGCGCGTCCCAGATCGCGAAGGCGAAATCCCCCAGAAGATGATCGACGCACTCGGCGCCCCACGCCCGGTATGAACGCAGAACAAGTTCCGCATCACACGCCTCAGCCCGGGGTTTCTGGCCCGCGTCCGTCAGTTTGCTGACGAGCTCCCGTTGCCCATCCACGCGCGCATCCGCTGTGATCCAAATGTTGTCGCCTAACTGGAACGGTTGGCGCTCGTCCGCGCAATCCTCGCTGGTTCTCAGTAGCGCATGTGCGAAACCGACGTTCCCCTGAGTCCACGCCTGCTGTGCGTCCGGGCCGCGGAATTTGTGAAACTCGGCGAGCCCTTCGAGCAATTGCCGCTCGACGGGAGCTCCGTCCAAATGGAGAATGCCGAGAATTCCGCTCACTTTCCGTCCTTTTCGATCGCGCTGCGCGGGTGCAGCCGCTAAAGTGGCTCGCGCCGAGCGCAAAGCGCAAGAATTCCAGCTAGCCGGACAACCCGCTTCGAAGGTGTCGGGTTCTAATGGGCGAGCCGCCGCCTACGCATGGAAAAAGTAGACTGAATGAACGCGCCACAAATCACAAAGCTAACATAAAACGCGACCGGTCAATGTATGATGGCCGCTCTTAGAGCGGTCGAAATGAAATTCGGATTGAAGGACGGTGAAGATGAAGAGATTACTTGGCGCGTTAGGCTTTGCGGTCCTGCTTGCGGGGCCGTGTTTGGCTCAAACGCCCAAAATCGAAATCTCGGCTGAAGGAGCCTTCAATCGTTATTACACGCCCACCGGCTATTATCTCGACATGGCGGGCTGGAGCGGCTCGGCGAATTATGCCGTGCGCACCTGGGTCGCGGCGAAGGTGGAAGCGTCGGGGGAATACGGCCGGCGCGCTCTGGTTGGGACCACGAGCGTGCATGACCTTCTGATCGGCCCCGAGTTCTTCCCGTTTCGACATCACAAAATCACACCCTGGGGCCATTTTCTGATCGGCGAGGGCTACTATCGCAACGTGATACCTCCATTCGCCGGTTTTCCTTCGCAGACGAAAACCGACTTTTCTGTCACCTGGGAAGGCGGCCTGGGCATTGACTTCAACTTTAAGCAGCACTGGGCCATCCGCCCGATCGAATTTGACTACACCTCCGCGAAATTCCTTTCGACCCAGAAGAACCAGCCGCGTCAGTCGAATTATCGGGTTGCAGTCGGCGTCGTCTACCGCATTGGAAAACACTAATCCGCTATAAAGCGATTCGCTGGGCGGGCAGCGGACGGCACGGCGTTTTCCACCGTCCGCTATTCTTGACGCAGATTCCTTCGTAGCCATCCACTTCGTCCGGCCTTGTGTGCGGCGCGTATGCGTTCTGGCGGCAAATTTTCTGTGTGTGCGGACAAACCGGCTTATAATCCGCGCGCAGCGAGGCGCGATGCCGTCGGCGGGAACAAAGCTCGGGTGCTATGAGGTGGTCGCACGAATTGGCGCGGGCGGCATGGGAGAGGTCTATCGCGCGCGGGACACAAAGCTCTGCCGCGACGTGGCCTTGAAAGTCCTGCCGGAAGCATTCGCGCGCGATCCCGAGCGCATGGGCCGTTTCGAGCGCGAAGCCAAAGTTCTTGCGTCGCTGAACCACCCGAACATCGCCTCGATCTACGGCTTCGAAGATTCTGCCGGCGCACGCGCCCTTGTAATGGAACTGGTGGACGGTCCGACGCTGGCTGACCGCATTGCCAAAGGCGCTATTCCCCTCGAAGAAGCGTTGCCCATCGCGAAACAGATTGCCGAAGGTCTCGAGTACGCCCACGAGCGCGGCGTGGTGCATCGCGACCTGAAGCCGTCCAATGTGAAACTCACGGCGGACGACGCCGTGAAGATTCTCGATTTCGGCCTGGCAAAGGCGCTCGCAGGCGACGCGTCTGCAACCGACATTTCGAGTTCGCCCACCCTCACCCACATGGCGACGCAGGCTGGAATCATCCTGGGCACGGCCGCGTACATGTCGCCGGAGCAAGCGAAAGCGAAGCCCGTTGACCGCCGCACCGATATCTGGGCCTTTGGCTGCGTCTTGTATGAAATGCTGACGGGCAAGCCCGCTTTCGACGGGGAAACGGTAACGGATGTCCTCGCCGCGGTGGTGCGCGCTGAGCCCGATTGGTCGCGTCTTCCCGCCGGGACGCCGTCACACCTGCGCGTCCTTTTGCGCCGCTGTCTGCAGAAGGATCCGAAGCAGCGGCTGCGCGACATCGGCGACGCCCGCATTTCACTCGAAGAAGTTCTGTCCGGGTCGCCGGAATCGTTTTCGGAGGCAGGCATCTCGTTCCCGTGGCTGCGCCGCGCTTTGCCCTGGGCGCTGGGCGGATTGCTCGCCGGTGCGTTGATCGTGTTTGTCGCCTCGAAATTTCTTCTGCCGGCCCCGCAAACGCCCATGCACTTCAGCACCGTTACGAATTTTGCCGGCGTGCAAGCGCAGCCTGCGATTTCTCCCGACGGCCGTTCCGTCGCCCTGGTATCCGATCGCGATGGTCACTACAACATCTACGTGGGGCTCCTGAGCGGCGGCAACCTCGTGCAGATCACGCACGA
>DATEKA010000197.1:0-28659 GCA_035277685.1 Candidatus Acidiferrales bacterium | reverse complement strand
TGCAGCATGCGTCCTTTGTTCTCGCCGCCGGTCACGTCCATTTGCAGACCCTGCTCCGTGACGGCGAGCCAAACGTCCGCCTTGCCCTGATTCGCGGCGCCTGCGTTGGCGACGTGAACTTCGAATTGCTGAGAGTCGTTGCCATCGGGCGCCGCCGGTGTGAGAGAAACCTGCGCGGTCATCTGTTGCGCCGCCTGCCGGATCGCGTTGACTACTTCCGTGGGGGTGCGATTAACGACTTCCTTGTCGCCGCCTACGATCATTTGCGGAGTGTAGGCGGTAGCATCCTTGAATTTGGCGACGTACTCGTGCTGGCGATACGTCCATTCGAGGGCCGAATAGGGATCAACCCAGCCCTGCTGGTTCCAGTAATCCACGTGTTCTTCGACGCCGATGACTTCGATGCCCTTGATTGGCTGCAACTCGTCGAGTTTTCTAACGAGCGTGTCCGCGGGCGGGCAACTGGAACAACCTTCCGATGTGAAGAGCTCAACAACGACGGGGACGGGAGAGGTCGCGTCGTTCGTGGGCCCAGCGTATGCAAGGGCGGCGGCTCCGGCGACCAGCATCGCAGCGAACGCAAGCCAGGCAGTTC
Organism: Candidatus Acidiferrales bacterium; assembly: GCA_035277685.1. GTDB lineage: Bacteria > Acidobacteriota > Terriglobia > Acidiferrales > UBA7541 > Palsa-295. The sequence goes on along the minus strand of DATEKA010000197.1, from coordinate 28,064 downwards.
GATTCCGGGAGAACAACTTTAGAAAGTGATTCGGATTGTCCATTGGTCCATCCTGACGCCCCCTAGGTAAGAACATAGCATGCTAACCCTGCATAATCTCAAGTTCGCGTGTGGACGCGAGGCGGCGGTACGGGAAGGGGTGCCGTGGAGGCACCCCTCCGAGCCGATCCGGCGGGGCGAGCGCCAGATGTGGCAAACCGAATCAGACCCATGTGGGCGCAAAGCGGCTAACCTCGGATCTGTATCTTCGCGAAACGCAGTACTCCTTGTCGGTCCCTTTCACCCGAACCCGCATCTCGCCGGACTTGAGAATCTGTATCTCCTCAACGAGCGCGCCATTCACAATGGTGGAACGATGAATCCGCACGAAGCCATATGGCTTCAGCTTTTCGTCGAGAGTAGAGACCGACTCGTGCGCCGACTGCGACCGCGAGGAGGTTCTAACGAGCACGTGCCTGCCACGGGCTTCGACCGCAATCACCTCGCTGGATTCCATTAGGAGGACACAGCCGCCGCTCCGAATCGCAAATCGAACGGGGGCGACGTATGGCCGACCGGCATCGAGAGCGGTCGAGGAGTTTTCCGTAGGTTCGTTCGGAGGCATCAGAGGCAGTCTGCGCGGGAAAGTGGTTTGTGGCAATAACCACTTGGACGGGGTTCGATATGACCACTATAATCGGAGCAGTGACGACTCTTCGGGGCATTTCTCCGCTAATTGCCGTGGACCGCAGGGCGGCGGCGCCGATCCACAGGCAGATCTGCGACGGATATCGCGCGCGGATCCTCGAAGGAAACCTGCGCGCGGGGCAGCAGGTGCCTTCGACGCGCGAGCTCGCGAGCGAGCTGGGCGTTTCGCGGATTCCGGTTCTCAACGCATACGCGCAACTTCTGGCGGAGGGGTACTTCGAGAGCCGCGTCGGCTCAGGAACGTTCGTTTCGCGCTCCCTGCCCGAGCGATTCGTTTCTTCGACAGTCCCCGGCAGCGCGCTTCCTCGCGATGGCACGGGTCATCGCGCCGTAGCAGGGCGCGCTGCGAAGTTGCCGCCTTATAGAAGGCCGCCGTGGGTCTCGGGCTGCGGGGCGTTCAATTTGAGCCAGCCGGCTTTGGAGGCGTTCCCTGTTCGCATATGGTCGAACATGATCGCCCGCCGGTCGCGCGGCATGGACGTCGCTGCTTTGCTGTACGGCGGTCCGATGGGGCTCGAGGAATTGCGCGATGCGATTGCAAGTTATCTGCGGACCGCGCGCGGGGTGCATTGCGACGCGGGGCAAATCATGATTGTGAGCGGGTCGCAGCAGGCTCTCGACCTGTCGGCGCGCGTGCTGCTCGATCCGCGGAAGCCCGTCTGGATCGAGGAACCGGGGTACTGGCTGGTGCAGCACATTCTGAAGGCAGCGGGTTGCCGACTGGTGCCAGTACCCGTGGATCAGGAAGGGCTGGATGTGGCGGCGGGAATCAGATTTTGCCCAAAAGCGCGTGCGGCGTACGTTGCGCCGTCGCATCAGTTTCCGCTCGGAGTCACTATGAGCGCTTCGCGGCGGCTAAAGCTGCTGCAGTGGGCGCAAAGCGCGGGGTCGTGGATCATCGAGGACGATTACGACAGCGAATACCGGTACGAAAGCATGCCCATCTCTTCGTTGCAAGGGCTGGATCGGCACTCGCGCGTGATTTACATCGGGACATTCAGCAAGGTGCTGTTCCCGTCGCTGAGGCTGGGATACCTTGTCATCCCACTCGATTTGGTGGAGCGCTTTGCCGCAGTGCGGCACGCGATGGACATTTGCCCGTCGCATTTTCACCAGGCTGTGCTTGCCGATTTCATTCGCGATGGCCACTACTCGCGCCATCTTCGGCGCATGCGGCAGCTTTACGCCGAGCGGCGCAGCGCGCTGGTAGAGAGTATTCGGAAAGAGTTTGGCTCCGCGCTGGAACTGCTTGGGACGGAAGCCGGCATGCACCTGTGCATCGCCTTGCCGAAAGGCGTCAGCGATGTCGCGCTCTCCTTTGAAGCTGCGAAGCAGAAGCTGTGGCTTTGGCCTCTGTCGCCTTGCTACCTGGACGGCGGGCCTCGGCAGGGATTCATTCTTGGATTCGGCAATACGCCAGCGGAGGAAATGCCCGCGGCTGTCCGCCGACTTGGGGCCCTGCTTGGGCGCTGAATCCGACTTACTGGACTTCGAGCGGAGCGTGCTTGCAGCTCGGGATCGACTTATTGATTGGCGCTCTGATTGCCTTCGCGCAGCAGGACAACGTCGGATTGAGATTGAGATCGAACGACGGCGAGCGACTTGTCGTCAGGCGACCACTGGAAGGTCTCAAACGTACCCGATTTGAAATTCGTGATCTGGCGTCCAGCTGAGCCATCGAGCGGTTGCACCCAGATATTGGAAACTCCGTTCTCGGAGATCGGATAGGCCACGGCCTTTCCGTCCGGAGTAAAAGACGGCCCTCCCGACAAGCGGGGGTCGGGGCGCAAGCTGCGGCGGTTCGGGTTCGGTCCCGCGTTCAGATCAACGATTTGGAGATAGACACTGCCAGGCTGGTTTTCCGTGAAGAAGGCAAGATATCTTCCGTCGGGTGACATGGCCGTATCGCGTGCGGCGATGAATGAATTTGGAACCTGGGTTCCCGGCACAATCTGCGATTCTCCTCCCTCGATGCTGACACGAAGAAGGCGGTACGACCGGGGATCGTAGTAGTAGACAAATTTTCCATCTGGCGAGCAAACCGGGGCGAATGCAACTGCGTCTTTCGTCAGCGCCACGGCGCCAGAACCATCCGTGTTCAGTCTCCACAAATCCGCCGTGTTGACGCCCCCGCGAAACGCCCATGAAACGACAATGTAACGGTCCCCGCAAGCCGTCGCAGCGACAAAAGCCGTCGAGGGCTCGCTTGCCAGGGTGGTGCGATTCGTTCCATCGGGGCGAGCGCGGATCAGGCTGGCCCCATTCGTGACGAGCAGGTCCTGTCCTGCCCAAGCCGCGAAATCAGCGCCAGGAACGTCAGCAAGAACGGGGGGCGGAGAATTGTCCTTTGTTCCGTTCCCGGGGACCACATTCACGGTATAGGCGATCTTCACTTGAACCGTCGCGGCCATTTTGCCGTCGGACGAAAGCGTCAGTGTGTTGTAGCGGTTGGTGTCGCGGGTGACGGGACGCAAAGTGCCGGCCGGATAGGAGACATAACCGATTTGATCTTGGTCAAGATCGGGCCGGGTGGCGTAGACGACCACAAGGCCACGCCCGTCGGGCGTCCAGTGAAGCTGATAGATTCTGCTTTCGGTGAATGTGGCAAGCGTTTTCGCTTTTCCGCTCTCGACATCATAGAGTTGGATTTGCCCGAGGGCACGTTCGTTGGGGAAGAGCGAAAAGGCGATCTCTTTGCCGTCCGGGGACCAGGACATCCACTGAGGAGGATTCAGAGCGTTCTCTACGAGCAGAACCTTCTCGTCCGTTCCGTCCGGGTTGGCGCTCAACAACTGGTACTGTCCTACTACCGGATCGTTGCCACGCGCATACGCCATGCGTTTGCCATCGGGGGAAAACGCGATATCGCTGTCGATGTCGCGACCGATTTGCTGCGGCTGGCCGCCGAGAATGGGCGCCCGAAAGAGATTGAAGTTCGTGGCCGTCTGATCTCCGCTCTTCCGAAAATAGATGTAGTTGCCATCCGGCGAAAATGCGAGGCTGCGGAAAATCGCGCCCGAGGGCGGAATAATTTTCGTATCGCTGTTCGTGGGAACGTTGCGCAACCAGAGAGCGCCCTGACCATTCTCTTCCTGCACACTCAGGATGTACTTGCCGTCGGGCGAAATGGCCGCAAGTCTGGCCTTGCCGGTGGTGGTCACCTGCGTCATCGTATAGTTCTGGAACGGAGCGGCCTCGCCGCGGTTCAGGAACGAATAGACGCCGTAGCCGGCAGCCGCCGCGAGGATCACCACGATGATCACGATCGCCGCCAGACCGAAGCGATGCTCACGGGCAACAGCCGCCACCGACGAAGTCCCAGATGCATGGGCCGCTTGCACCACCTGGCTCGTCGCGGATGATGCGGTAGCCACCGCAACGCCGCCGGATAACGATGCGGCCGCAGTGCTGACGGAGGGCGACGAAGCCCCGCCCGCAATGTCCCCGGAAACCGAATCCATCGCGACTCTCGATGTCGAAGAGCGCCCCGAATCCGCGTCGCGTTTGAGTCGCTTCAGATCGGCGCGCATGTCGCCGGCGTGCTGGTAGCGCACGTCGCGGTCTTTCTCGAGGGCCTTGTTGATGATCTCTTCGAGCCGCGGCGGGACGTCCGGATTGAGGCGCACCGGCGCAACAGGCAGCCGGTTCAGAATCGCGTCGTGCAAAACGGCCGTGGTGTTCCCGCTGAAGGGCATCCGGCCGGTGGCCATTTCGTAGAGCACGGCGCCGAAGGAAAACAGGTCGGTACGCGGATCAAGTTCCTCGCCTCGCGCCTGTTCCGGCGACATGTAGGCCACTGTTCCAACTGTCGCGCCCGGGCTGGTCAAGTGGAGATCAGGGGCATCGCTCGTGCGGTCCATTGCCTGCGTCATGCCCTGCGTGCGGCCGTCGGCGCCCTCGACGACTTTGGCCAGACCGAAGTCGAGTACTTTCGCTTGCCCGCGCCGCGTGATGAAGATGTTTGCAGGCTTGATGTCGCGATGAATGATGCCGCGCGCATGCGCGACTTCCAGTGCGCTCGCGATGCCGATGCCCCACTCGAGCAGCAAGTCGAGCGGGAGCGGCTTGCCTTCGATGCGATGCTTCAGCGTGGAGCCTTCCAGGAACTGCATGGCGATGAACGGCTGGCCCTGATGATCTCCGATCTCGTAGATCGTGCAGATATTCGGGTCGTCCAACGCGGATGCGGCTCTCGCCTCACGCCGCAGCCGTTCGAGTGCCGATGTGTCGCGAGCCAATTCTGCCGGAAGGAACTTGAGCGCGACGTGGCGCCCGAGATTCAAGTCCTCGGCCTGATACACGACGCCCATTCCGCCGCCGCCGAGCTTCTCCAGGATTCGGTAGTGCGAAACGTTTTTTCCGATGAATGAATCTTGTTCCGTCATCCCGCTTCTTTCTCTCCTGGCAGACAAGCCGCCTTGGGCGGTACGCGCCCGTGCCGCGGGCTCTCGGTCATAGGCCCTTTCTGCTGGCGCATTCTATGCGTGCCTGCAACGGACGTCAACGAAACGGCGACCGGGTTGACGACTTGGCACCATCTCCTTCCCGCCCGGCGGACAGCTTCGAATCGCGGGACACAAGAACGAGAATCCATGCTAAGTTACGGCGACCCAAATGCCAGGCGCCGCATCAACGACCCTATCCGGACCGCGCTCGAATGCCTATAACCGCTTTCTTCTGTTAGTGGCGGGGCTGGGAGGTCTGCTCTACGGCGTGGACGTGGGAATCATCGCAGGAGCCTTGCCGTACCTCGAAGCCACTTCCGGCCTGAACGCGCAGCAGCTTTCTATTGTCGTTGCAGCCGTGCTGATGGGGACTGTCATCTCCACGCTGTTCGCCGGCTTTCTTTCGGACCGGCTGGGCCGCAAACCGGTGATGATTCTCAGCGGCATTCTTTTTGCGCTCAGCATTCCGGCCATCGCGCTGTCGCACGGTTACGGACCGCTCATCCTCGGCCGCCTATGCCAGGGAGTCAGCGCCGGACTGATTGGCGTGGTTGTTCCACTGTATCTCGCGGAGTGCCTGATACCGGAGCAGCGTGGCCAGGGGACGGCGGTATTTCAGTGGCTACTGACGATCGGAATCGTGGCCGCGGCGCTCGTGGGAATGTATTTCAGTCTTCGCGTGGATCAAGTGGCGAAGCTGGGGAACGCGAACCTGCTCTACGCGTTCAAGGACCGTGCCTGGCGCGGGATTTTCTGGGTTTCGCTGCCGCCGGGAATTCTGTTCGTCATTGGAAGTTTTTGGGTCGCGGAGTCTCCCCGCTGGCTTTTCCGCCGCGGCAGGAAAGACCGCGCGCTTACGGCTTTGTTGCGCTCGCGTCTTCCCGAACAGGCCCATCTCGAGCTGGACGAGATGCAGCGCAATCTCGAAACGGAAAAAACGGCTTCGCTCGGCCGTCGCGCAGCCGAGTCTCTGCTGAGACGCAAGTACGTGATCCCCTTCCTGCTCGCGTGCCTGATCCTGGGACTGAATCAGACCACGGGCATCAATTCAGTGATTGGCTACAACACCGCCATCCTGATCCAGAGCGGCCTCTCCGACGTGCAAGCGCACTGGGGCTACATTCTCTTTACCCTGGTGAATGCGCTCGCGACCGTAATCGGCGTGCTACTGGTGGATCGAAAAGGCCGAAAATTCCTGATGTCACTGGGCACGGCGGGCATCGTCGTGTCCATGCTTGCGACCGCACTGACCTTCGGTCGCACCGAGAAGCAGCGCGTGGACGTCCCGCAAGCTCTGCAGTCAATGGTGAATGGACAACCAAGCCTGCAATTTCATTTCACGCCGGAGCAGGCGCGGCGGTGGACCACTCAAGCGGGACGCGCGAACCTGGCGGGCCAGGCTGCCGCGCTCACCGTGATTTACTCCTTTGGCGATTTCAGCGCATCGACGCCGGTGGCGCTGTCGAACCAGCCGCAGACGGCAGCCGTTACGCTCGACCGTTCGAACTGCGTTCCCGCCAACGGCGTGCTGGCATTCTTCTCCGACCCGTTCGGCAATCTGAAAGAGGCGCGAACCGCTCCGCTGCGGATCGAGCACGCGTTGATCACACCGCTGCCGGGGCGAGGAAACGGCTGGTTGGTGGCAATGTGTTTGTTCTTCTTCGCGGCGTTCTACGCGATGGGACCGGGGATCTGCGTCTGGCTGGCACTCTCGGAGCTTATGCCGACGCGCATTCGATCGAATGGCATGAGCATCGCTCTGCTGATCAACGAAGCGATCGCCAGCTTCATCGCGGCGATTTTCCTGCCCACGGTGGGACGATACGGCTACGCGTCCATGTTCTACGCCTTCGCGGGCTTTACGGTGCTATATTTCATCACCGTGACGTTCTTGATGCCGGAAACCAAGGGCAAAACCCTCGAAGAAATCGAGGGGTTCTTCTCTCCGCCGAGCCCGGCTATCGAAACGAGACGATAGTTCACCTCGTCTCGAACCTGCGACTCGGGCAGATATAGCGGCATGGAGCCGGGCCAATGGGCTGTGCGCCGGCTTGATGCGCCGCCCAGCTTTCGTCCAAGTACGGTGCACAATATTCTCTTGCCCCGCTCCGAAACAGGTGTATAGTCCGCGCAAATCACATCCTTAGAGGCCATCCGTCTGGAGGGATTTGGCGCCGCCCCTGCGGGTCTCGTGGATTTGTGACCCGGCCAAGTAAGATTCAACAGACCCATGTTGGGAAATCCCGTAAGAGTGAAAGGTCCGAGATTCCAAATCGCAAATCGCGGAGGAGCACGATTATGAACAGCAAATTGTGTAGATTCTTTGCGGGTGTTTGCGTCGTTGCCGCTGCCGCTATCTGGGCCGTGCCGGCAAGCGCGCAGATGACGGAAGTGAAAGAAAAGCCGCCGATGTATTCGTACGTGGCCGATTGGGTGATCCCCCGGGCACACTGGGGCGAAATGCAGAAGTCCTATTCGGATTCCACACAAGTCCTCGCCAAAGCCATGTCCGACGGAACGATTGTCGCGTACGGCTACGACGAAGCACTGGTTCACACGCCCGACGGAAGCACCCACGATAATTGGTGGGCCTCCATGTCTCAGGCCGGTCTTTTCAACGTCCTCAACCAGTTCTATGCGAACGGCACAGCAACTTCTCAGGTTTTCGGCAGCGCCACAAAACATTGGGACGCGGTCTACGTCGCCCGGTACTACAACTGGCATTCCGGCTCGGTAAAGGATGGCTACAGCATGGCATCCTTCTATAAACTCAGGGAGCACGCGCCGGACCGCGCGCTGGACACCCTGAGCAAGAGCCTCATCGGACCTCTGCTGGAGAAAATGCTGGCGGACGGGACGATAAGCGAATGGGAAATCGACACGCAGGCGGTTCAGACCGAAGCGCCCGGCACGTTCATCATTTATTACGTCGCGAACAGCCCCGACGCTTTCGACAAGGTCAACGCGGCCATCCAAGAGGACCTGAAGTCCAATCCGCTCGCAGGTCCGGCGTTCGTCTCTGCCGTCAGTTTGAACTCCGGACGCGACGAAGTCGCACGATCCACCGCCACATACAAATAACTGAGTTCCACACCTGCCGTTCATGGTTCGCGTTGCCGGGCGAGCGGCCCAGACCTGCGGCGCCGCTCGCGCCCGGATGTTCCGCACGGACAAACAGAACCGCGGGTTGGAGAATCGAAAGCAGCCGCTCGCTTATTCGGAGACGGCAAGCCGGTCAGCCAACCGTTTGGACAGACTGCGACCTGAGCGTCACGAGACAAACGCGATCCGCCCGTTCGTGCGGTATTATCGGCCGCAACCTATGTCGAGCGTTCTGATAAATTTCTTTGCGCGTCCTCTCTGCATGTGTGCCCTTCTCGCTGGCATCGTCTTTTCTGCCCCGCCGCGGCACGATCTCGTCGCGAAGGATGATGTTCCGGCTGTTGCCGCCACGCCGCCGATGGGATGGAACAGTTGGGACTCATACGGTGAATCGGTCAGCGAACAAGACATCCGCGCAAACGCACGGGTTATGGCTGAACGCCTGAAGCCGTTCGGCTGGGAATATATCGTCGTCGATATGGGCTGGTACGTGAAGAATCATTCGGCCGGAAACAACGCGGAAAACGCGGAGTTCAGCATGGACGAGTTTGGCCGCTACGAGCCGGCTGCTAACTCGATCCCTTCGGCCGCGAACGGCGAGGGATTCAAACCGCTCGCCGACTATGTCCATTCTCTGGGTTTGAAATTCGGAATTCACATCCTTCGCGGAATCCCGAGGATTGCGGTGAAGGAGAATTTGCCGATTTTCGATTCACCCTATCACGCGGCCGACGCGGCGGACACAAGCGACACGTGTCCATGGAATCCGTTCAACTACGGAGTCGATCCGTCGAGGGTCGCTGCGCAGGCTTACTACGATTCGATCCTTCGCCTTTACGCGAGCTGGGGCGTCGATTTTCTCAAAGTGGACTGTATCGCGGACCATCCTTACAAGGGCGCGGACATTCGCATGCTGGCCGAAGCGATTCACAAGGCCGGCAGGCCCATCGCTCTCAGCCTATCACCCGGGCCCGCGCCTCTTTTGCACGCGGACGTCTTTGAACGATACGCGCAGATGTGGCGCATCTCGGACGATGTCTGGGACGTGTGGTATGGCTCGACGAATTTTCCCCAGGGACCAGGCAATCAATTCGCTCGCGCTGCCGAATGGGCAAAATACTCTGGCGCCGGCCACTGGCCCGATGCAGACATGCTCCCAATCGGACGCCTCGAGCCGGCCGCCGGCTGGGGAACGCCGCGCGCAACGCGCCTGAGTCGCGACGAACAACGCACGATGCTCACTTTGTGGTCGATCTTTCGCTCCCCGCTGATTATGGGCGGCAATCTGACCCTGCTTGACGATTGGACAGCGTCCATTCTCACGAACTCCGAAGTAATCGCCGTTGACCAGCATTCGCGCGACAACCATGCCGCTATCAACACGCGAACAGCCGCGGTTTGGCTTGCACAGCCGCAAACAGGCGACGGCTACTATCTCGCGCTGTTCAATCTCGAAGATTCGCCGCAATCGCTCTCTTATTCATGGAAGGGCCTGGGCTTGGGCGGGTCAAAATACCGGATGCGGGATTTGTGGCGGCGGAAGGACCTGCCATCGGCATCTTCGATCTTTGTCACACTGGCTCCGCATGCATCGGCTCTCTACGTTGCTTATCCACTCTAGCTTTTAGCGGGACACGGTCGGAGTGCAAGTGCTTGAGAACGCGAAATTGAAGCTCGTGGCTCAGGAGCGCCGCTATTGATTTGGAACAGCTACATTACTTCTCCCTTTTTCCTACCCTCTAAACCCGATGGCTCGGCTCTCGCGGCTTTCTTAACGTGAAAGACGGGGCTCAGCTCCTCCCGCAACACGTCCGACAAGCAACAAACGCACATACTCGTAGTCGGAATGAGCCGTGAGCCCCGCCAAACCGCAGGAGGAAGAATGGCCCCACAGAACAAACAACAGTGCGCGAATCCGGTATGTTCCTGTACGGTAAGTTCGGGCGAGTACTGCAGCCCGGAATGTCAATCAGCGGAGGACAGCCGGAGTGACAACAGCACTTGCAAGTGCGGGCACGACGATTGCCGCGCGAAGACGCACCACGCCAAGGCCCATTAGACGCTACGGAATCCGGAGTCCCGCATGAACACCGCGGCGCGTGTGCGGGGACTCTCAGGCTGATAACCGGCTCCGTCTACCCGCCATCAACTCGCCTCCGATTCCACGGTTGCCAGCTCGGGAATTTCGATGTGAATCACGGTTCCGTGCCCTTCCTGGCTGCGAATATTCATTTTGAACTGATCGCCATATAACAGACGAAGCCGCTCGTTGACGTTGCTGATCCCGATCCCGCCGCCGTAGACCTCGCGGAGCCGTTCCGGCGGGATGCCGATGCCGTTGTCGGCAATTTCTATGGCCAGCCTGCCGTTCACCAGGTGAGCCCGCACGTGGATCTGTCCGCCTTCCAGACGCGGGGCCAAGCCGTGCTTGATCGCGTTCTCCACCATCGGCTGCAGCAGCATGCTGGGAATAAACGCATCCAGCGTATTCTCGTCCACTTCTTTAAAGAACTGCAGCTTGTCGCGCCCGTAACGGATCACTTCGATGCTGAGATAGTCGTCGATGAAGTCGAGCTCTTCGCGCAGCGCGACGAACGTCTCGTGTTTGCGCAGCAGGCGCCTCAGAATTTTCGAAAGACGCAGGACCACACCGCGAGCCAGATCCTGATCGATGCGGATCAGCGATGAAACGGTATTGAGCGTATTGAACAGAAAATGAGGATTGATCTGGCTCGTGAGAGCGTCCATGCGCGCCCTCAGGAGCATTTGCTGGTTCTGCTCCAGGTTCATTTCCGTGCGCGTGTTGTTCCAGATCTTGATCGGAAGCCCAACGGAAATAACCGACGTGAATACCACGAGGACAAGCAGGCTGGGATTCGGCGGGTATTCGGCCATCAGCCATGTCGGATGCGCGCCGAGAAGCGTTACCAACAGAATGCGCCCTGATTCAAAAGCGGCGCACGCGAAAAGCGGAAGCATGGCCCAGTTGCCCTGGCCATAACGGATGAGCTTCCACAGGGACTGCGGAATGTTCAGCCAAAGGAACGGACCGAAACGCCAGATGTCCTCCTTCTCAGGCATCTGGTCCCGAATCACCCCCGCCAGCAAACCGACGAGCGCCGCAAGAGGGCTCGAGAGCCATTCGTGCATCCCAAACGCAGGAAGGCTGATCAACGATCCGCCGAGCAGCCCGACCATCCGCCCCCCGACGAGCCCCATCAAGAAGGATCCCTCCAGCATCAAATCGAAAAAGTGGTACTGCCCGACGATGCGCAGAATCACGCCGAGAGCCAGGGGCGGAGTCAGGAAAAGCAACAGCATGACTTTCTGGTCGGAGTCGCGGTTCTCCGTGAACAGAAGTTTCCGAAAGGATTTGAAGCGAACAAGGAGCGCCGCAAGCGCCGCCGCCCAACACACTTTCAAGAGCAGCGTCAGAAGGAAATCCTTCAGACTGGGAACGGCTAACGTTGAAACGCTTGTCATGTGCGACGCGCCGGCGCCTCTGGCGCTAACTTAGCCAAAGCAGTAGGGGATGTAAAGCGAGGCGGACGGCGATGTGTCACCACGGGGCGGCACGCGAGAGCCAAGGCTGCTGCTATAATGCACCGTTCCATGAAGAAATCTTCGAAACCGCAAGCGCGTGTGGTGGCGCGCGCAAGTCTTCCGACCTCTTTCGGCAAATTTACGATATTCGCGATTCAGGGTGCGGGCGCGACAGATGAGGCGGTCGCCATCACACATGGGAACTTCGGTGAAAGAAGCGTTGGGCGCGGAAAAGCCCCCCTCGTACGCGTCCACTCGCAGTGCCTTACGGGAGACGTGTTCGAATCCAGGCGCTGCGACTGCCGTGCGCAACTCGAATTTTCGCTGCGCAAAATCGCGAAGGAACCGGCCGGAATCGTGCTCTATCTTCCGCAGGAGGGCCGTGGGATCGGCTTGATCAACAAGATCAGGGCCTACGAACTGCAGGACGCCGGCTTGGACACTGTGCAAGCAAACCGGCGTTTAGGATTTGCAGCGGACACGCGCGATTACGGGTTCGCAGCAGAAGCGCTCAAAGCCCTGGGCGTGCGCGCCGTGCGTTTGCTGTCGAACAACCCGGATAAGGTCCGGCAGCTCGAAAAATCGGGGCTTCGCGTCACTAAAAGAGTCCCTTGCCGGCCGCCAACCAGCGCGCAGTCGCAAGCGTATCTGCTTACCAAACGCGACAAGCTTGGCCATCTGCTCGCAGGGCTTTGATCTCACTCGAAGGCTGCCCGGTCACTCGTGCCGCAGCGCGACCATCGGGTCCACTCGCATCGCTCGTCGCGCTGGAATGAAGCAAGCCAGCAACACAACGGCCAGCGTCACAATCGCAACGGCAAGAAACGTGGCCGGATCCGTTGGCGTCACCCCGAAGAGCAGCTTTGTCATGAGACGCGTAAGCGCGAGAGCCCCGAGAATCCCGGCCGCGAGCCCCGCCACGGCCATGCGAATGCCCTGCCCAATCACCAATTGGAAAACGTCAACGCGCCGCGCGCCGATCGCCATTCGAATTCCGATCTCATGCGTACGCCGGCACACGCTATACGACACAACCCCGTAGATCTCGTGCGAGCTCTTCGATCCGGCTTACCCCGCGCGATTCGCGGACGCTGTCCTGGTACGCTTCGGCGCAGCCGAATTCAATCCGCGCACGGCGTAGCGCGTCCTTGCGCGTAAGTCCGGACCGAACGAGATCGTTCGCGAGGCTCTCGAGATGCGATTGCATCTCGTCGTCCAGGTCGCGCTCGAATTGCTCGCGGTGAAGCAAGCTGCGCCACAGAGAGCGGATTCGCGCGAACATCTCAGCCCTCCTGCGGTTTGGCGTTTAGAGCCGCTTGGATCGCGGTCGAAAGCCGGTTCCAGCTTTCCGTTTCATCGCGCAGCCGGCGGCGCCCCGCGGCCGTGAGCCGATAGAACTTCGCCCGGCGATTGTTCTCGGAAGTGCCCCAATCCGTATCGAGCAGGCCTTGGTGCTCGAGCCGATGCAACGCCGGATACAATGCGCCCTGTTCGGCCAGCAGCGCCCCGCGCGTGATCTGCTCGATGCGCAAGAGCACGCCGTACCCATGCAGCGGTCCAAGCGAGACAGCTTTCAATATGAGAAGGTCGAGCGTTCCTGGCAAAAGCTGGGCCTGTCCGGTCATGCATCTCTCCTAAACATATTAGGAATGGACACCGGCTTTCCTAAGTTGTCTAGGAGTGTCTCCGCGAACGCGTTTGGAGGTCCGGCTTCGTGACGCCGGCTCGGTGGCGCTAAGACGCGCTGCTTTTGTCGAGGAAGGATTCGAAAAGAACCCGAAAACGGGGGAACCCGCTGTGTGTGTCGATGAGAAAAGCCGGTTAATTGAAATATTCGGAAGCGAGGCTATCCGCCGCCGACGAATTGGACGATTTCAAAGTTGTCACGCGGCTGCACTTGCGTTTCGCCCCAACGCGCGCGTGGAAGAATGTCGCGGTTATATTCGATCGCGACGCGGTCCGCTCTCATGCCCAAATGTTCAAGCAGCCCGCTGACGGTCAGCCCCTCGGGTAATTCCCGCGATTCGCCGTTAATGACAACTGTCATTGCGAAAGCTCCGGCGCCTACGGCTTCGGATTCGACCGCATCACGTAGCGCAGCTCATCCGAAACATGTTCGGCTTTGGCCTGAATCACCAGGGCCAAGCCGCCCTTGCCTAGTTTAGGCAATGGGAAATGAATTTGCACGCGGCCTTGTTCATCCGTAGTGCCGCAGTGGCGTGTTTCATCCAGCGACCCTTCGATGAGCGCCTCGACCTCGGCAGCCGACAGTGGCCGTTGATCCTTGCGCCGCAGGATTTCCACGTTCAATGAAACGCTTCCGGCGGTGAGCCAGGATTCCGGATTCAGCAGTTGAACCTGAATGCCCGGTGACGCAGTCGCTTCGGTTTCAGCAACGTCGGACGCGGGCGCATCCCCGTTTCCGTTCAGCGTGCCCGCGCGCAGGTCCTCGATCACACACCGATGCTGCTCCTCGACGCGGTCGCGCAATCCCTGGGGGCTGAACTCGGCAGAAGAAACGAAATGCTTGTAGTCGTACCTGCGACGGTGCGTTACCCGCCCGTCTTGATAGACCACGGTGTCAATCACAGGGCGATTGGGGCCGCGATCCTCGGTCTGAACGTGGTATACCCGCTCGCCGACTCGAACGTCGGTATTGAAGCCGGAACTCATGGTCTCCGCGTACTGGCGCTACACAAAAAGCATACCCTGAATTTGCGGAGTTCATTTGACCGATGTCCACTCGCGCCGCTATTATATCAACTGCCTTTCGCCTCGCAGGCGAAGAGGATTCGGGATGCAAAACGGGTACCTAGATACGTATGCGCCGCTGCTGCTGATGTTTCTGCTGGCGTGCGGGCTTGCCGGCGCGCTGATCGCCGTCTCGACGCTGGTGGGACGTCACAAGCGCACGCGGGAGAAGGATCAGCCTTACGAGTGCGGGATCCGGCCCACGGGTGATGCGCGCGAGCCGGTCTCAGTCCACTTCTATATGGTGGCGCTGGCTTTCATCCTGTTCGATATCGAGGCTATCTTCCTGTATCCCTGGGCGCTCGTCTACCGCGAACTGAATCTGTTCGGCTTTGTGGAGATGCTGCTCTACATTATAATTTTGCTTGCTGGCTATATATTCCTCTGGAAGAAGGGCGCGCTCGACTGGAGCAAGTGAGCGCCGCGCTTCTCGGAAACCAATTCATAGTGGAATCTCAGGAAAACGGCACAAATCCGGTAGTGCAAAGATTGAAAGAATGGAACGCGGCGGCCGTCGCCGGCCTGATTGACTTTCGTGGCGAAACCACCGTCGTTGTCCCGCGCCAGCACCTTTTGGCCTGTGCCGAATTCCTGGCGAATGAACCTTCCCTGCGCTATACCTTTCTTTCGGACCTCAGCCCGGTGGATCGGTTTCCCCTCGAACCTCGTTTCGAGGTGAATTATCACCTTCTCTCCATGGAATATCGCCGGCGGTTGCGCCTGAAAGTGAAACTCTCGGGCAACGATCCCGTCGTCCATTCCGTCACACCCGTTTGGCCGGGCGCCAATTGGCACGAACGCGAGGCATTCGATCTTTTCGGCATCCGGTTCGAAGGCCATCCCGATCTCCGCCGCATTCTCATGCCGGACGATTGGGAAGGCCATCCGTTGCGCAAGGACTATCCGACCGAGGGGTATCGCTAGATGGGCAACCTGGATTCGGCAAAAAACGATCGCGCCACGGCGCTGGCCGCCGAACCTCCGGCTCAGAACACCATGGTTCTGAATATGGGGCCCCAGCACCCCTCTACACACGGTGTGCTCCGCGTGATTCTCGAACTCGACGGCGAAACGGTCCTCAAAGCTGATCCGGTTATCGGTTATCTGCACACAGGTATTGAGAAGAGCTGCGAAGCGAAAACCTATTCTCAAGTCATAACGCTCACCGACCGCATCGACTATCTCGCGCCTCTCTCGAACAATCTCGGCTACTGCCTTGCCGTCGAAAAGCTGCTTGGCATCGAAGTGCCCAAGCGCGCGCAGTACATTCGCGTACTCCTGACCGAGTTGACGCGGGTCGCTTCGCACCTCGTCTGGCTTGGAACGCACGCGATCGATCTCGGCGCAATGTCTGTCTTCCTGTACGGCTTCCGTGAGCGCGAAGAGATCATGAAGATCTTCGAGTACGTGTCCGGACAGCGCATGATGACCAGCTACTTCCGCATTGGCGGCCTCGCGCTCGAACCGCCGCCCGGCTGGCTCGATCGCGTCAAGCGCGTCATCGATTCCCTGCCCGGCCACATAGACGAATACGAAGACCTCCTCACCAACAATCTCATCTGGATCGGCCGCACGAAGGGTGTTGGCATTCTCCGCGTGGAGGACGCCGTCGCCATGGGCGTTTCCGGTCCGCTCCTTCGCGCCAGCGGCCTCGCCTACGACGTCCGGAAAGTCTTCCCCTATTCAAGCTACGATGAATTCGAGTTCAACGTCCCGACACAAACCGCGGGCGACTGCTACGCCCGCTATCAAGTCCGCATCGCCGAAATGCGCGAGAGCATTAAACTCGTGAAGCAGGCCATGGCCAGAGTGCCGGCCGAAGGGCCCTTCCGGGCCGAAGTCCCCGGCATAATTCCGCCCTCGCGCGAAGAGATGAAAACTTCCATCGAGGGTCTGATCTATCATTTCAAGATTTTCACCGAAGGGTTCGCACCGCCCGCCGGCGAAGTCTACCAGGCCATCGAATCGCCGCGCGGCGAGCTGGGCGTTTTTGTCGTCAGCGACGGCTCGCCCAAACCCTATCGCGTGAAATTCCGGGCGCCATCCTTTGTGAACTTGCAGAGCCTTCCGAAGCTGGCCGTGGGCCGTTTAATCGCCGACGTAGTGGCCTGCATCGGCACTACCGATATCGTTCTGGGAGAAGTGGATCGTTGATGGAATTCCCGCCGCATCTCGAACAGAAGTTCTCGCAACTGGTCTCGCGCTATCCGGTAAAGCGCTCCGCGCTGATTCCGATGATGCTATACGCGCAGGATCACTACGGCTTTCTCGGCGAGGACGTACTCGACGCAATCGCCACTCGTCTGGACCTGAATCTCCTGCAGGTCACCGAGACCCTCGCCTACTATTCCATGCTCCGGCGCAAGCCGGCCGGTCGCCACCACATCCAGGTCTGCACCAATATTTCCTGCATGCTGCGCGGCGGCAATGATCTCTACGCGCACGTGCAGAAACGTCTCGGCATCGGCAACAAGGAAGTGCAGCCGAGCGGCACCTTTTCCCTCGAAGAAGTCGAGTGCATAGGCGCCTGCACCGGCGCGCCGGCCATCCAGGTGAACTACGACTTCTACGAAAACCTCGATCCGGAGAAATTGGACGCGATTCTCGAGCAGATCGAAGACGGCCGCCATCCCGCGCCCGAGCCAGTCACTTCCGGTTCAGTGCACGACCGCCATCCGGGCGAAGTCCCCGTCATCAGCCGCCGCTTCGGAATTCCCAACTCGAAATCAATCGACGTCTATCTCCAGAACGACGGTTATCAGGCGCTCGAAAAAGCCCTCAAGCAAATGACGCCTGAGCAAATCATCGATGAAATGAAGAAGTCGAACCTTCGCGGCCGCGGCGGCGCGGGCTTCCCGGCAGGCATGAAATGGAATTTCGTTCCCAAGGACATCAATAAGCCGAAATACATCCTCGCCAACTGCGACGAGAGCGAGCCCGGCACCTGCAAGGACCGCCCGCTCATGGAGATGGATCCGCACCAGCTGATCGAGGGCATGGCCATCGCCGGCCGCGCGGTCGACGCACATCAAGGTTACGCCTACGTTCGCGGGGAATACCGTTATGTGCTCGATATCCTCGAAGCTGCTGTCGCCGAAGCCTACGCTCGAGGCTATCTCGGCAAAAATATTCTTGGCAGCGGCTTCGATTTCGACCTCGCCGTCCACACCGGCGCCGGCGCCTATGAGTGCGGCGAAGAGTCGGCGCTTATGGAATCTCTCGAAGGCAAGCGGGGCTATCCGCGAATTCGCCCACCCTTCCCCGCTGTTGTCGGACTTTATGGCTGCCCGACTGTCATCAACAACGCCGAAACGCTCAGCTCCGTCCCAGCGATTATCCTGCGCGGCGGCGAATGGTACGCGGGTCTCGGCACGCCGCGAAACGGCGGCACGCGCCTCTTCGCGATTTCCGGCCACGTGAACAAGCCCGGCATCTACGAACTGCCCATGGGCTTCAACCTGAAAAGACTGATCTACGAGGTCGCCGGGGGCATTCCGAACGGCAAGAAGCTCAAGGCTGTCGTGCCCGGAGGTAGCTCATGTCCGCTGCTGTCTGCCGACGAAATTGACGTCGCCCTCGATTTCGATTCCGTCGCCAAGATCGGCTCGATGCTTGGCTCGGGCGGTACGGTCGTCCTCGATGAGGACACCTGCATGGTCGATTTCGCGCGCCGCATCATGCATTTTTATGCGCACGAGTCCTGCGGCTGGTGCATTCCTTGCCGCGAAGGCACCGCATGGCTGCGCAAAATGCTCGACCGCTTCCACGAAGGCGGCGGCCGCGAAGAAGACATCCCGCTGATCGACGAGCTGTCTAAAAACATGCTCGGTCGCACGTTCTGCCCGCTCGGCGACGCCGCGGCCATGCCCACGATCAGCATCGTCAAAAAATGGCGTAACGAGTTCGAAGATCATTTGCACGGCAGATGCGCCTACAAGTCCGCGGAAGGGGTGCTCGTTGAGCGATAACGGAATCGTCCCGCGGACATTTCAGTTTGTGCAACGAGCAGGGTTTCGTATCAGGGCACGTCTATTTATCCGGAGGAACGAGGAGTAGCCGTAACGTAAATCAATAAGTTTCGGCTTTAGCCGCTGGGACAAGCGTTTTGCCCGCGTCAGTCGGCGCGACATTTACGACAGGCCTTTGAAAGATTATGCCCGAAGAAAAACAAATTACCTTCACCCTCGACGGCCGCCAGGTCGCCACGACGGCTGGCACGCTCGTCATCAACGCGGCGAAGACGCAGGGCATCGAAGTTCCGTCGTTCTGCTATTACCCCGGCCTCTCGCTCCAGGCCGCCTGCCGCATGTGCCTCGTCGAAGTGGAAAAAATGCCGAAGTTGCAGACCGCCTGCACTCTCGTGGCAACGGACGGCATGATCGTCCGCACCGACACCCCGCAGGTCCATAAAGCCCGTAAAGACATGCTCGAATTCCTGCTCTCGAATCATCCGCTCGACTGCCCCGTCTGCGACAAGGGTGGCGAATGCGAATTGCAGGACATGACCTTCCGCTACGGCCTCGACCACACCCGCTTCATCGAGGAAAAACTCCACTATCCCGAGGAGAAATGGTCGCCGCTCGTCTATTATGACGCCCCGCGCTGCATCCTCTGCTTCCGCTGCGTGCGCGTCTGCGACGAAGGCATGGACGTCAAGGCTCTCGGCGTGGGCGCTCGCGGCGTGCAGTCCGTGATTCTCCCGAATTCGCCCGGCGCTTTGAACTGCGAAGAATGCGGCATGTGCATTGACATCTGTCCGGTCGGCGCGCTCACCAGCGGCACCTACCGCTATCAGACCCGCCCCTGGGAAATGACCTACGTTCCGGACCCTTGCACTCATTGCTCGAACGGTTGCAAGACCACCCTCAGCGTGCGCAATAACGAAATCCTTCGCGCGAACAATCGCGACCATTCGGGCATCAACGGCGAGTTCCTCTGCGCCAAGGGCCGCTTCGCCTTCGATTTCACCTCCAATCCAGAACGCGTCCGCCAGCCTCTCATGCGCCGCAACGGCAAGCTTGAACCGGCGAGTTGGGAAGACGCCGTCGAAGAAGTCGCCCGCCGGCTGAAGCAAGTCCACGAAAAGCACGGCGGAAACGCCATCGGAGTGATCGGTTCGAATCACACGACCAACGAAGAGAATTACCTGCTGAGCCGTTTCGCGCGCGTCTCGCTCGGCACCAATAATATTGATCACCACCGCACCGCCGACTATTCCGGCCTCGCCGCCGTACTGGGGCCCAAAGCTGCGGAGGCTTCGGCGGCGATGGCCGCCGTCTACGATGCGCAAACTGTATTGCTCATCGGCAACGACGTTACCCAGCAGAATCCTCTCGTCGCCTGGCAGATTCGCACCGCCTTTCGCCACCACGGCCAGCGCCTCTACGTCATCAACGGCCGGGAAAGCAAGATTCATCGCATGGCCGCGCAGCTCGTCCAAGTTCCGAAAGACACCGAGCGCAACGTCGTTCATTGGCTCGCCACGGGCGAAGGCCAATTCGACGCGTCTGTTTCCGCTGCCCTCGCCAAACTCAAGACCGGCCTCGAACAGGAAACCGGCGTCTTGATTCTCTTCGGCGCGAACATTCAAGGTTCCGCGATTCGTGATCTCGTTGCCTTCGGCTCGCGCCTCCCGGGCCAAACCCGCTATATCCCGCTCGGTGATTACGCGAATTCCCGCGGCGCCGCCGAAATGGGCGTTCTTCCCGGCCGTTTGCCCGGCTACGCCTCCGTCGCTGACAAAGCCGAACGCGCGCGCTTCTCCAAACTTTGGGGCGGCGAAATTCCCCCCGCTCCCGGTCTTACCGCGCGCGCCATGATGGAAGCCGCAGCCGGTGGAAAACTGAAGGCTCTCTACGTCGTCGGCGCAAACCCCGTGAAAACGTTTGCCGTCGCTACTCCCGGTCCCATCGCCGGCTTGGAACTCCTCGTCGTACAGGACATGTTCCTCACCGAAACCGCGCAGCGCGCCGATGTCGTCCTGCCTGCCGCATCAACCTATGAAAAAGACGGCACTCTGACGAACACGGCCGGCGAAGTCCAGGCCACACATCGCGCCATAGATCCCCAGGGACCGCGCAGCGATTACGACCTCATCCGCATCCTTTCGCACCAGCTCGCCATGCTGGGGCTCGGCTCCGCCATTCGCCTGCGCACGCCCGAGGCTGCGTTCGACGAAATCCGCCGGCACGTCGCAGGCTACGACATATCCGTCGCGCAATTGCTCGCCGACCGCGCTCAGCTCTCGCGCGCCGTTTGCAATTCCGCGGATGCATCGCGCCCTGAGCGCGCGGGTGAGTGGTATGATGTTGCGCCCGGCACAATTTTCTCGGCCAACGATTTCCTGTTTACCAGCGGCACTCTGGGCCGCTATTGCTCGAAGCTCAATTCGACGAACGAGGCTAAGAACGCTCCGTGGACTTCATCTCCGACCACGCAGTCCTGGTGGTATCGTTAATTAAAATTGCCGTTCTGCTGTTCGTCGTGATGACGGCGCTCGCCTACCTCACCTGGTTCGAGCGCAAGGTCGTCGCGCGCATCCAGTCCCGCTGGGGTCCGTACTACGTCGGCGCTCACGGGCTGCTTCAGCCTCTTGCCGACGGCCTGAAATTCCTCTTCAAGGAGGACGTGACGCCGCCTTCCTCCGACCGCTTCGTCTACATTCTTGCCCCGTTCCTCGCGCTCTCGCTCGCCCTGACCACGCTCGCGCTGATTCCCTTCGGTCCTCCGGGCATTCAGGTCTTTGGTCAGCCTGTTTTCGTCGTCGCAAATTCCAACATCGGCCTGCTGTTCCTGTTCGCCATCACCTCGATCGGCGTCTATGGCGTGGCTCTTGCCGGCTGGTCGTCGAACAGCAAGTATCCTCTGCTCGGCGGACTCCGCAGTTCCGCCCAAATGATCAGCTACGAAGTTTCGCTCACGCTCTCCGTCGTCGGCGTGCTCCTCCTGGCCGGCTCTTTCAGCTTCAACGGAATCATCGAGCATCAGGGCGGCAACATCGGACACTGGCACGTCTGGCCGCAGATCGTCGGCTTTCTCTGCTACATCACCGCCGCCATTGCCGAAACCAACCGCGTCCCCTTCGATCTTCCCGAAGCCGAAACCGAGCTCGTCGCCGGATTCCACACCGAGTATTCGAGCTTCAAATTTGCAATGTTCTTTATGGCCGAGTACGCGAACATGATCACCGTCTCGTGCCTCGCCACCATTCTCTTTTTCGGCGGCTGGCTCTCGCCTTTTCCCGCATCCTGGACGTGGCAGTTGTTTCTCCCCGGTGCTGGCCTGATTGCCCTGGGGCTCTATTGCCTCTATGACACGGTGAAAGAAATGCGCGGCATCGCGCAATTGCAATTCGCGGTCGTCACGCTGCTCTGCCTCGGCGGCGGCGCGATCTGCCTGATTCCGCGCGTGATGCCTATCGTCCAGGGTCCGTTCTGGTTCGTCACAAAGGTCGGACTCTTCATCTTTGTCTACGTCTGGATTCGCGGGACGCTCCCGCGCTTCCGCTACGACCAGCTCATGTCCTTCGGCTGGAAGCTGCTGCTGCCTGTCTCGCTGGCCAACCTTGTAGGCACGGCCCTGGCCATTCTTTTGGTGAAGCGGTGAGGCGCGCATGACTTTGCCCGTCATCTTGTTCTTTATCTGCGGGGCGTTCGCCGTCGCGGGCGCGATCCTTCTCATCCTGGCGCGCGCGCCCATCCACAGCGCTCTCGCCCTGATCCTTGTGATGGTTTCGCTCGCGATCCTCTACCTGCTCCTTGGAGCCGAATTCATCGCGGCCGTCCAGATCATCGTTTACGCCGGCGCGATCATGGTGCTCTTCGTTTTTGTCATCATGCTCCTCAATGCCGGCGTCGAAAATCGCACCAATTGGAGCAAAATGGCTAAGTACGCGGGCCTGCCGCTTGGAATTTTTCTTCTTCTTGAGATCGCGCATTGGGTCTGGCGCTCTTCAGTCGGCGCCCGGATGGCCAACGGCGGCGCTTCGCAGGCGGCCTTCTCCACCCGTGCCCTTTCGATGCAACTCTTTCAGCAATATCTGTTCCCGTTTGAGGCCACCTCGATTCTGATTCTGATCGCCATTCTCGGGGCGCTGGTGCTCGCCAAGAGGAGCGAATAGCGATGGTCCCGGTTTCCTACTATCTGGTGCTTAGCGGAGTGCTCTTCGGGCTCGGCGTGATCGCCTTCATCTTCAAACGCAACATCATCACCATCTTCATGGCGATCGAACTGATGCTCAATGCCGTGAATCTCGCATTCGTCGCCTTCGCGCGCGCATGGAATCAGCTCGACGGCCTCGTTTTCGTCTTTTTCGTGATCGTCGTTGCTGCAGCCGAAGCGGCCGTCGGCCTGGCAATCGTTATCGTTATTTCGAATAATCGTCGTTCCCTGAACGTGGAAGATGTGAATCTCCTGAAATTCTGACGACGAATGTTCATACTCCACCATCTCTGGATCATTCTTCTCCTGCCCCTCGCGGGCGCGGCGCTCAACGGCGTTCTCGGCGCGAAATGGCCCAAGGCTGCCGTCAACGCGATCGGCATCGGCTCCGTGTCGCTGTCCTTCCTTTGTGTGCTCGAGCTGATTCGCGAATTCGTCCATCTCGGCGCTTCGCAGGTTCCCTACTTCCAGAAATATTTCAACTGGATCAGCGCCGGCCGTTTCAACGTCGACTTCGCGCTGCAAGTGGACCAACTCACCATCGTGATGCTCCTCGTGGTCACCTTCGTCAGCCTCCTGGTTCACATCTATTCCAGCGGCTACATGGCCCACGAGGGCGGCTATGCGCGCTTTTTCTCCTTCATGAACCTGTTCGTCTTCTTCATGCTGACGCTCGTCCTCTCCACCAACCTCATCCTTATGTTCGTCGGGTGGGAAGGTGTCGGCCTGTGCAGCTATTTGCTCATCGGCTTTTGGTTCCTGAAGGACTCCGCCGCGGACGCCGGCAAGAAAGCCTTCATCACCACGCGCATCGGCGATTTCGGCTTCACCGTGGGTATTCTGCTTGCTTTTTGGGCATTCAACTCCGTGGATTTTGGCACGATCTTTCAGCAGGTCGCGAACAGGCCCGCCGAAAGCGCCGCCGGCTTCGGCACCCTCACCACCATCTGCCTGCTGCTCTTCGCCGGAGCCGTCGGCAAATCCGCGCAGATTCCGCTCTACGTCTGGCTTCCCGACGCCATGGAGGGCCCCACGCCCGTCAGCGCGCTGATCCACGCCGCCACGATGGTCACCGCGGGCGTCTACATGGTCGCCCGCATGCACCCCCTCTTTTCGCGCGCGCCGCTCGCGATGTTTTTCGTCGCGGCAGTCGGCGCGGCGACGGCTTTCTACTCCGCCACCATCGGCGTCCTCCAAACCGATATCAAAAAAGTTCTCGCCTACTCTACCGTCTCCCAGCTTGGCTACATGTTCCTCGGCTGCGGAGTGGGCGCGTACGCCGCTGGCATCTTCCACCTGATGACCCACGCTTTCTTCAAAGGGCTGCTCTTCCTCGCCGCCGGGTCGGTGATCCACGCCATAGGCGGCGAACAGGACATGCGCAAAATGGGCGGCCTGCGCAAGAAAATCCCCGTCACCTACTGGACCATGCTTCTCGCCACGCTCGCTATCGCCGGAATCCCGGGCTTTGCCGGCTTCTTCAGCAAGGACGAGATCCTCGAAGCCGCCCGCGGCGGGCCTCACGCCAACGTCTGGCTGTGGCTGCTTGGACTTGTCGGCGCGGGCATCACCTCCTTCTATATGTTCCGTCTCATCTTTCTTACCTTTTTCGGCAAGCCGCGCTACGACGAAAAGACAGTTCACGTCCACGAGTCGCCGCGCAACATGACCGTTCCGCTCATGATTCTTGCCTTCTTCTCCGTCGTGGGCGGATGGCTTGCCGCCCCGCATCTCATCGGCGGCACCGATTACTTCGAGGCGTTTCTGCATCCCGTTTTCGCTTCTTACGGATTGCCGGCGGCAGTTTCTCAACAGGAGTCGCTGGCTGGCGCGGCCAGTGAAGCTGCGGGAATCGCACACAGCCCCGGCATGGAACTGCTGCACTCCGTGACCGGGTGGCCCGTGATCGTTGCTGTCCTCGGCCTGCTCCTCGCCTGGTGGTTCTACATCCGCAAGCCCGGCGCCGCGAAGCGCGCCAAAGAAAGCCTCGGCGGCCTCTACCGCCTCGTTTGGAACAAGTATTACGTGGATGAAATCTACGGCGCGCTGATCATTCGCCCGCTGCTCTGGATTTCCACCAACGTCCTCTGGCACGGTGTTGACGAAACCCTGATCGACGGCGCCGTCAACGGAACCGCGCGTGTTGCGCGCGAAGCCGGAGGCCAGTTGCGCGAGATTCAGTCCGGCAACGCGCGCACCTACGCCACGTGGGTCGTCGTCGGCGCCGTGGGCTTCAGCATCTTGCTGTTTGCACTCTGGATGGTGCGCTAGTGCCGGCCGGAAACCACCTGCTGACGGTCGTTACGTTCCTGCCCATGCTGGGCGTCCTCGCCATCCTCTTTCTAAAATCGACCGATCATGTCTGGATTCGCCGCATCGCGCTCGCTGCCTCCGCCGCTGAATTCATCATTTCGCTCTTCCTGCTACGCGGCTTCAATTCCGCCGATCCGGGCTTCCAGCTCCAGGAATTGCACGACTGGATCGGCCGCGGCATCCGCTACCACCTCGGCATTGACGGCATCAGCCTCTTCCTCGTCATTCTCACCACCTTCCTGACGCCGCTTGCCATTCTCTGCTCTTGGGAATCCATCCGGAAAAACGTGAAGGGCTTCTTCATCTCTCTGCTCGTTATCGAGACGGCCATGATCGGCGTCTTCGTTTCGCTCGACCTCTTCCTCTTCTTCGTTTTCTGGGAACTCACTCTGATCCCCATGTATTTCATCGTCGGCGTCTGGGGGCACGACCGCCGCATCTACGCCGCGATCAAATTCATTCTCTACACGATGTTCGGCTCGATCCTGATGCTCGTCGCCATCCTGTGGCTCTACAACCTGAGTCCCGGCACGCGCGGCATGGCGCCCACTTTCGACTTCCCGGAAATCCTCGCGCGCCTCGGCGCCGGTCTGATCCCGCTCTCCGGTACTACGGAACTGCTCCTTTTCGCGGCTTTCTTTCTGGCTTTCGCCATTAAAGTCCCGGTCTTCCCGCTGCACACCTGGCTGCCTGACGCGCACACCGAAGCGCCCACCGCCGGATCGGTCATTCTTGCCGGCGTAATGTTGAAACTCGGCACTTACGGCATTCTCCGCTTTTGCGTGCCGCTCTTCCCGCACGCCGTGCTGCGCGCCGCGCCGATCATCGGGACGCTCGCTATCATCGGCATCGTCTACGGCGCTCTCGTCGCCACCGTCCAGCACGACTTGAAGCGCCTGGTCGCCTACACGTCCGTGAGTCACCTCGGCTTCGTCGTGCTGGGAATTTTCGCGCTGAACGCCATCTCCATTCAGGGCGCGGTTTACCAGATGCTCAACCACGGCGTCTCCACGGGCGCGCTCTTCCTCGTCGTCGGCATGCTCTACGACCGCCGCCATACGCACGAGATTAAACAATTCGGAGGACTCGCCACGCCCATGCCCGTTCTGATGGCGTTTTTCTGCTTCATCGCGTTGTCGTCGCTCGCGCTGCCGCCGCTCAACGGTTTCATCGGCGAATTCCTTATCCTGATCGGGACGTTCGGCACGCATCACACGTGGGCAGTTTGGGCTACGAGCGGTGCGGTCCTCTCCGCCATTTACCTGCTGTGGGCTTACCAGCGCGTCGCCTTCGGTAAAATCACCGTGGAGAAAAATCAGAAACTTCCCGACGCGTCGCTGCGCGAAAAGCTCATCCTCGCCACCTTGGCCGCGGTCATCATCTTCATGGGCGTCGCTTCGCCGCTCTTTACGCATCGCATGGCCGCCTCCGCCGGCAACGTCCTGCGCCCGTTCAACCAAATGCAAAACGCCATGCGCGCCAAGGCGAATCACCACGCGGCTCTCGCCGCTGTCACGGCACGCGCTCGTCATCCTGAGCCCGCCCGCCGTGGCGGGCGAAGCGAAGCGGCGACGCACGGATCTCTCTTTGTTCCTGCCTCGGTCTCAATGCTCTCTCCCTCGGCAGGTCTGAACCCATGATGCCCGCATCCCAAATCGCCAACTTGCACCGCGTTGCGCCGGAGATTGTCCTGTGCGCTGTCGGCATCCTCGTGATGCTCCTCGATCCGTTTGTCGGCGCCGCAAAACAGCGCGTCCTCGGCTGGATCGCCTTTGCCGGAACGCTGCTCGCGCTCGCCGCCATCCACGTCGCCGCCCATGACGCCGGCCCCGCCTACAGCAACCTGGTCTTCGCCGACGGGTTCAGTCTCTTCGTCCACGTGATCGTGATCGGCGCGGCGGCGCTCGCCATTCTCGGCTCGATCAACTATCTCGACCAGGAGGGCATCCAGCGCGGCGAATACTACGCGCTTATCCTCTTCGCCACGGCCGGCATGGGCATTCTTGGCGGCGCCAACGAGCTTGTCACCGCCTTCATCGGCCTCGAGATGAGCTCGATTTCAACCTACATTTTGGCCGGCTTTCGCAAGCGCGCTTTGAAATCCAACGAGGCCTCGCTCAAATACTTCATCCTCGGTTCGTTCGCCACGGCGTTCTTCCTCTACGGCATCGCCATGGTCTACGGCGCCACCGGCTCGACCGAAATCAGCAGGATCCAGGCCGTGCTTTCCGGCCTGCCTCACCTGCCCGATCTTGCCGTCCTCGGCCTGGGATTGATCTTCGTCGGCCTCGGATTCAAGGTCGTCGTCGCGCCGTTCCAGATCTACGCGCCCGACGTTTACGAAGGCGCACCCACGCCGGTGACGGCGCTGCTCGCGTCCGCGCCAAAGGCCGCCACGTTTGCGCTGATGCTGCGCATCTTTTTCGTGGCGTTCGGCTCGGCCAGCAGCCTCTGGTTCTGGGCTATCTGGGTCTCCGCCGTCCTGACCATGTTCGTCGGCAACCTCGCCGCGCTGGTGCAATCGAACGTCAAGCGCATGCTCGCCTACTCCTCGATCGCCCACGCCGGCTACATCATGGTGGCCTTCATCGCTTCCACCGACCTGGGCATCGCCGCCGTCCTGTTCTACCTGGCTGCGTACGCCCTGATGAAGATGGGCGCGTTCCTCGTAATCACGCATCTCGGCCAGCAGGGCGAGCAGCGGCTCAACATCAAGGATTACGGCGGGCTCGGCATGCGCCAGCCGGTCCTCGCGGCATGCTTCTCGCTCTTCCTACTGTCACTGCTGGGCTTGCCCGCGACCGCCGGTTTCCTCGGCAAATTCTTCGCGTTTCAGGCCGCGCTGGATTCGCGCGTCATCTGGCTCGTCGTGATCGCAGCCATCAACAGCGTGATCGGCGCCTACTACTACCTGCGCGTCATCATCGCCATGTACTTCTGGGAGCCGTCAACGGACTACTCGCCCACCGCTGTCGCTCCGGCGCTGACCGTCGCGCTGACCGTCGCCGCCATCGGCACCCTCTACCTCGGCATCTTCCCCGCCCGCGTCCTCGTCCTCGCCAA
>DATEKA010000196.1:0-2103 GCA_035277685.1 Candidatus Acidiferrales bacterium | reverse complement strand
GGCGGGTGGCCCGCGCTTGGGGTGTTAGTCTTTGATTTTGAGGGTGCCCCATGCTCGGTTTCGTGAGCGTGGGGCTGTTGCGGTTTTTGAGTTAGGCAAGATTTCTTTACCATCCGGTACCGTACCGGCAGTAAAATCGGCGAGCTGCTGGAATCCGACATCGGGTGTCCTATGGATTCGGATACGGTTTCCGCTTCGGCTCCGGAATCACCCGCGCGTTTCGCGACCAAAGCGGGCGTGTGCCTGCTGGCAACTGCGATCCTAGCCACCGCCGCGATTGCGCAGGAGGGCGGAAGGCAGCGAGCGCGCGGCAGTAGACCTCTCTCGAGCGACAATCCTCTGGCGGTTCGAACGAGCCAGTCGTTGCGCTCTGAAACTCGGCTCGTGCAAATCAGCGTCATCGTGGACGACCGGCACGGCAGACCGATTACCGGCTTGACCCGGAACGATTTCACGGTGTTGGACAACGGGAAGAAGGAACCGATTCAGGACTTCCTGATCCATGAGAGCGAATCGCGCGGAAGCCGGCTCGCTGCGTTGCCGCCCGACACGTATTCGAATCGCCTGTCCGACCACACCATTCCCATGAGCGCCACCGTAATTTTGCTCGACGGGCTGAACACGAAAATTGCGGACCAGCAATATGCGCGGTTGCAGGTGATCAAGTTTCTGGAGCAGATTCAGCCCCAGGATCGCGTGGCGCTCTACACTCTTGGCGACGACCTGAAGCTGCTGCACGACTTTACGAACGACGCCCAAAGCCTGCTGGCCGCCTTGCACGAATATCAAGGCCGGGTGTCTCGCGATATGGAAAGTGCCCAAAATCGCCGCGAGAGCCCGGGCGCAGGCGCTCGTGGCCGCGAGTCCCAAGTCGCCGGCAGTTCTGAACGGGATGACATGCTTGCGCCCTTTTTCCAAGCGCTAGCCCATTCCGAACGGGGCTTCCAGGCGCGCGATCGCGCGGCTCGCACCGTCTACGCCCTGAAAGAGATCGCGAACCATATGGCCCTTCTGCCGGGGCGGAAGAATCTCGTCTGGGTTGCCGGAAGCTTTCTGCCGGCGGCGGGCTTGCAGGACGTGGAGATGAACACGCCGAGCGGAGGCCTCCTTTTCACCGCCGATCTGGAGAGCGTGGCGCACAGTTTGAACAATGCCAGCCTCATCCTTTACCCGGTAGACGCGCGCGGTTTGCTTGTGGGCGGGTTCTTCCGCGAGTTCGGGGATCCTGATCCGCAGCAATTTGAAGCAATGGACGATCTGGCAAAACGCACGGGCGGAAAAGCCTTCTACAACACGAACGACATTTTCGGCGCGATTCGCAAGGCGGTGGACGACTCACGCGTTTCCTACGAGATCGGATACTACCCGACGATCGGAAAATGGGACGGCAGTTTCCACAAGGTTCGCATAAAGGTGAACAGGCACGGGGTGCGCGTCCGCGCCCGCGAAGGCTACTTTGCGGTAGCCAGCCACGAAATAACGCCCCAGTCCCGCCAGGCGTTCTTCAACGCCGCCGCAACCAATATGCTGGAGGCGGACGGAATCGGGATCACGGTCCATGTGCCTCCACCGGCCGCGCAACATGAGAGCCCGCGCGAGATCACTATATCTGTGAGGCTGGAACCGGGAAGTCTTAGCCTTGAGCAAGCGGGCGAACGCTGGACAGGAAGCTTCGACACGATGCTGGTCCAGCTCGACGCGGATGGCGCCGTTCTCGCCGCGACCGACGACCCCGAGCAGTTGCACGTGACTGCCGATCAGCACCAGCAGATGATTCAGTACGGCGTTTCTTACCGGGAGAAGGTGGAGGTTCGGCCTCGCGCGACGCAGTTGCGAGTGGTTGTGCGGGACCCTGGCAGCGGCAAAATCGGCTCTACGGCTGTCCCGCTTGCACGTTACTTCCCGACACATAAGCCCGCCAGCTAAGCCGCTTCCTCCCGCGAAGCAGCGTCTCCCGGCTGGTTTGAGGTTTCGTCCTTTGGCTTTGCTGGAAGCTTGCGGCCGACGTTTAGATGGTCGTAGTTCATGGCCGCGTTCATCACCAGCATGAAACTGCCATGCGTTTCCTGGCGCCACATGGGGTTATTCGCGACGAGAACCACA
>DATEKA010000195.1:0-9853 GCA_035277685.1 Candidatus Acidiferrales bacterium | reverse complement strand
TTGATCCACACGGTGCCGGCCCGCAGCTTCGCTGCGATGGAATGCGCTTTCTTGATGTCGCGCGTCCAAATGCCGGCCGCGAGGCCATAGGTGGAGTTATTGGCGCGAGGAATGATTTCGTCGGCATCGCGGAACGGGATCGCCGTCACCACAGGACCGAAAATCTCTTCCTGCACGACTTTCATTTTTTCGTTCGTGTTCACCAGCACGGTCGGCTTCACGAAATACCCCTTGTTGCCGACGCGGCTGCCGCCCGTGACAGCCTTCGCGCCTTCGCTCATGCCGATATCGAGGTAGTTGCACACGCGATTGAGCTGTTCTTCGGAAACGAGCGGGCCCATCTGGGTATTCGGGTCGAAGCCGGAGCCGACGTTAATCTTCTCCGCCGCTTTCGCCACGCCATCGACCACTTTGTCGAACGACTTCTGCTCAACGTAAAGACGCGAACCCGCGCAGCAGCACTGGCCGTGATTGAAAAAGATCGCGCTTGCCGCGCCGGCGATAGCATTATCGAGATCGGCGTCGTCGAGCACGACGTTGGGCGATTTACCGCCCAGTTCGAGCGAGACTTTTTTCAAGTTTCCCGCAGCGGCCTGCAAGATCAGCCTGCCGACTTCCGTGGAGCCCGTGAACGCAACCTTATCCACGTCGGGATGCGCGGCGAGTGGCGCGCCGGCAGCTTCGCCGAGTCCTGTGACAATGTTCACAACGCCATCGGGAATTCCGGCTTCCTGGATCAGTTCGCCCAGGCGCAGCGCCGTGAGCGGGGTCTGCTCGGCAGGCTTGAGCACGACGGTGCAGCCGGTGGTGAGCGCCGGGCCAAGTTTCCACGCAGCCATCAAGAGCGGGAAATTCCAGGGGATGATTTGCCCAACCACGCCTACCGGCTCGCGCAATGTGTACGCGAGATATTTCGCGCCGGGCGTATACGGCACCGAGAGCGGAATCGTATTGCCTTCGATCTTCGTGGCCCATCCGGCCATGTAACGGAAATTCTCAATGGCGAGGGGAACGTCGGCGGCGCGCGCGACCGCGAGCGGCTTGCCGTTATCGAGCGATTCAAGCTGCGCGAACTCCTCCAGATTTTTTTCCAGCAGATCGGCAAGTTTCCAGATCAGCTTCGTGCGTTCGGAGGCGGTCATGCGGGACCACGGGCCTTCTTCAAAAGCGGTACGTGCGGCCTTCACGGCGCGATCGATATCCACGCTGCTGCCGGCGGCAACATTCGACAGCACGTCGCCCGTGGCGGGATTAAACGTGGCGAAACTCTCTCCGGATGCGGATTCCACCCACTGGCCGTTAATCAGATTCTTGTGAGTCTTTGAAACGAAACGTGCGACATTCGGGTCCATCGTTGGAACGGAAACGGCAGTTGCCATAGCTCCTCCTTCAGAAATCGCGATATTGTGCGGGTCTGTTGCACTCCTAGAGGCCAAATCGGAGCGAATCGTGCTTCGGCGATTCGCGCCTTGGGGGATATTTCCCCCCTCTCGCAAGGCGCGAGGACCGGTGCGGCACAAGGTACTCCCGCGGCAAGGAAAATACAAGCGCGGTGAAATTAATTGAAACGGCTATGTGATCTTGCGAACCCAGATGCGTTCGGAGGCCGGCTTGCCAAGGTGAATTTCTTTGGCGCCGTGGTCCACCGTAAGGCAGATCGTTTCGTCGTATTCGCGTCGATGGATGCGCAACCGGGCGGCAGGGCGGAGGCTGCGCTCGTTGAGAAATTCGAGAAATTTCGGGTCCCGTTCGTAAACGCGCAGCACTTCGTACGAGGCACCCGCATCAGCTTCCGAGAGGCGCTGCGCGCCAAGTTTCCTGCGCAGTTCAGCGACCCCGCCAAGCAGAGGCATGCCGTGCGGGCAACGGCTGTCACGTCCGAAGCGTTTGACGAGCAACTCGGCCACTTCGGCCGAAATGCCATGCTCGAGTTTCTCCGCTTCTTCGTGCGCGCGTGCCCAGGGCAGGCCGATCACGTCAGTAAGAAGCTTTTCCGCCAGCCGGTGCCGCAGCACAAGGTCTTCGGCGATCTTTTGCCCTTTTGGCGAAAGCGATATGTGGCCGTTGCGCAGCACCCGGACATAGCCATCGCGCGCCATGCGCTTCACGGCGGCTGTTACGGCAGGCGGGGTTACTCCAAGCTCCTCAGCCAGACGCGCGCCGATCGGCGCCTGCTCTTCCTGAACAAGTTCCCAGATCGCCTTGAGGTAATCTTCCTGCGAGACGCTTGTCTGTTCGCGCCGCATCGATCTCCCTGTTCACGCCGCCAAATGGCGCGGCAAGCATCGGCCTGCATGTCCACTACTGAGCGCCCGCGCTGCACTCTTTCGTTTCGCCCGCCTCATCGCGGAAACGGACGGCAAGTTCCTTGATGCGAATCTCAATGTCATCACAAATGCGCCGGTGCGTCTCGATGTCCTCGCCGAAAGGATCGGCGATGAGCCAGTCCTCCACTTTGTGACCCTGGAAAACGCCAGGTCCCGGCAGACCGGACATATTGACGACCAAGTCCGGCTGACCGAGACAATGATCGCGAAGACCTTTCGAGAATTGGCCTTCCATGCTGGCGCCGCGCTCTTCCACGGCCGCACGGGCCGTGGGATCGATGAACCCAAGCGGGCGCAAACCCGCGCTTTCGGCTTCAAAGAGTTCGGCGAAGTGATGTTTCGCCAACGCTTCGGCAATCTGGCTCCGCACGCAATTTCCCATGCAGACGAAGAGTATCTTCACCCTTGGCATGACCGCCATCATCTCCGATAGGCGTTGAAGTCGCAATAGCGGGCTAATTTGAGCGCGGGTGGACGGCCAGTTCGAGGAAATGTTGATGCACCGCGGGATCGTCTGACAATTCAGGATGAAAGGTAGCGGCCAGAATTTTCCCCTGCTGCACAAGCACGGGGTGGCCGGCATCCTTTGCGAGTACTTCGACAGAATCGCCGGTCTTTTCGATAATGGGCGCGCGAATAAAAACCATCTCGATCGGCTCTTTGCGCAATGTGCTCGCGCCCATGTGAACGTCGCTCGCAAGTTGGCGGCCGTAGCCATTTCGCAACACCGTCGCGTCGAGCAGTCCAAGAGAATCCTGCGCTGGGCCATGCACTTCGCGTGCCAGCAAAATCGCTCCGGCGCACGTACCGAAAAGGGCGCCGCCCTCGGCGGCAAAGCTCTTCAGGGCGTCGAAGAGGCCTTCCTCTTTCATCACCTTCAGGTGAGTGGTGCTCTCGCCACCCGGAAGAATTACGCCGCTGAGACCGGCCAAATCCTTGGGCGTCCGCACGAACGAGTGCTTCGCGCCGAGACGATCAAGCATCTTGGCATGAGCTTCATAGTCGCCCTGTATTGCGAGAATGCCGATTTTTGTGCCGTTTTTCATTCAGAGCCACCGCTAAACACACAGTCATCCCGACCGGCAGCATCTTTGCTCGGACGAGGGGATCCGCAGTTTCTAATTTCTAGAGAGGCTTACCAGCCGCGCGTCTGCAGCAGGTCCTTCTCTTCGAGCTGACGCACGTCAATGCCGCGCATCGCATCGCCGAGTTCTTCGGAGGCTTCGAGAACGACCTTCGCATCTTTATAATGCGTGGTCGCTTTCACAATGGCGCGTGCGCGCTTCGCCGGGTCGCTGGATTTGAAAATTCCCGAGCCGACGAATACCGCCTCCGCGCCGAGTTGCATCATGAGCGCCGCATCGGCCGGCGTGGCAATTCCGCCGGCGGAGAAATTCGGAACCGGCAGCTTGCCGTTTTTCGCCACGTACTGGACCAGATCGAGCGGAGCGCCAAGTTCCTTTGCTTCATGAACGAGTTCCTCTTCGCCAAGCGTTGTGATCTTTTTCATTTGGCTGATGATGGTGCGCATATGGCGAACGGCCTCGACAATGTTGCCCGAGCCTGCTTCGCCCTTCGTGCGAATCATCGCCGCACCTTCGGCAATACGCCGCAGCGCCTCGCCCAAATTCCGCGCGCCGCACACGAACGGCACCTTGAATCCGTGCTTCCACACGTGATGCTCTTCGTCGGCAGGCGTGAGCACTTCGCTCTCATCGATATAATCAACCTCAAGGGCTTCGAGCACCTGCGCTTCGGCAAAATGTCCGATGCGCACCTTCGCCATTACCGGTATCGAAACCACTTCCATGATTTCGCGGATCACACGGGGGGCGGCCATGCGTGCCACACCACCCTCCTTGCGAATGTCGGAAGGTACACGTTCCAGCGCCATCACAGAGCAGGCGCCCGCGTCCTCGGCAATCTTCGCTTGCTCGGCGTTGGTGACGTCCATAATTACGCCGCCCTTGAGCATCTCGGCCAGGCCGACCTTCACGCGCCACAGATTCTTTTCGTTCCCGTTCGTCGCTTCCATGACTCCTCCTGTCGTGTCCGTAATCCTAAATTTTACGCGCTTATTCCGCGCGAGAATCGCTCGTCACTTCCGCATGCGGATCTCGCGGAGCATCCAAATCGACGAAACGCCCACGTCCGCGAGCCAGCAGATTACCGGCCGCGTCTCGAATTTCACCTTGCAGAAAGAGATTGCGACCCTTCGCGTCCGTTTCCCAGCCTTCGACCAACAGATCCTCGCCCACGCGCACCGGTTTCAGATATTCGACGTTCAGCTCAGCCGTTACCGCTCGGGCTCTTCGAAACCGATTCGCCTTACTCATCACTTCATCGAGCAGCGTAGCAATGATACCGCCGTGAACGAATCCCGTTGCGCCTTGATAATCGGAGCTAAGCTGAAAACGCCCGCGAATTCGCCGCGCATCGTCATCCTGCTCAAAGGCAAGATACATTCCCCGCGCATTCGCGCCACCACAGACGAAGCAGCCGTTCGTTGCGCTCGGCGCTAGCGGCGGCACAAGAGCTCCCGTGGCATAGCCACTTCTCGCTGCGCGGCTCGATAGGTCTTCAAATCAGCGCCTCGCGCCAAACCGCCTCCTGTCTCGCGCCCCGCTGCCGCTTCTGTAATTCGACGCGAATCAGTTCGCCCAACACCTGGACGCCTTTGGTGATCATCTTTTCGGGAATGGTCGAAAAGCCCAGCCGCAAGGTATTCGGCTTTGGCTGCTGCAAATAGAAGTGCCGGCCAGGAATGAAAATGATCTTCCGTTCGCGCGCGTGGATAAGCAATTCTCCCGCATCAAAACCAGCCGGCAACGTGACCCAAACCGTCATGCCGCCTTCGGGCCGCGTCCACGTCGTGCCATCAGGCATATATTTTTCCAGGGCCTCTTCCATGGCGGCGAGCCGGCTACGATGCACCTTCGTCATCTTGCTCAAATGCCGCGCGAGATATCCTCGCCGAATAAACTCCGCCAGAATCGCCTGGGCAAGCTGGTCCGTGTGCAAATCGGCCGATTGCTTGATCAGTCGCAGCCGATCAATCGCGCTTTCCGCGCCGATACACCAGCCGACGCGCAGCCCCGGAAAAGCAATTTTCGAGAAGCTATCGAGCTGGATCACATTGCCTTCGCGATCGAGCGATTTCAGGGTCGGGACCCTGCTGCCGCGCAGCCGCAACCGCGCGTAAATCGCGTCTTCGATCACGGGCATCTGATAACGTGCCGCGAGATCGAGCAAGCGACGCCGCTCGGCAACCGGCAGTGTCGTTCCTGTCGGATTCTGAAAATCCGGCGTCACCAGAACGAACTTCACGCGATTCTGCATCAGCACGCTCTCAAGCGCGTCCAGATTGATCCCTACTCGTTCCGGCCCCGCTTCTACCGGCACACCCAGTGCGCGAACGCGCGCACTCGTGAAAATGGAAACGGCGCCGGGATACGCCGGATTCTCCAGCGCAACGGAATCTCCCGGCCGCAGAAAAAGCCGGCTCACCAGGTCGATTGCCTGCTGGCACCCGTCTGTAATCAGGATCTGTTCCGCGCGAACGTTCAGCCCCTCTTCGCGCAGCATCTCCACAAGAGCAATCTTCAGCGCCTCGTAGCCGTCCGTCGGGCCAAGCTGCAGAATCCGCCGACCTTCAGAACGCAACACCGCATTTGCGCAACGACGGAAGTCCTCGACCGGAAAGAATTCGTCCGACGGCCGGGCGCAGGTGAAGCCGATCGCACCCTGCGGAATTGGCGGCATCAGCCGTTCCAGTCCGTCGTCCCCGCGCTCGTCTGCAAAAAGCGACTCCCAACGCACAGAGCCGCCGCCATTCCCACGCGACGGAGGCGCAGGCGAAAACTGGCGGCCATTCGCCGCGCAAATGAACGTCCCGCGGCCTACATGTCCTTGAATCAATCCCTCGGATTCGAGTTCTGCATAAGCGTTCGCCACGGTCGTGCGGTGAACACCAAGCTGCCCAGCCAATTCGCGGCTTGCCGGAATGCGGTCGCCCGTGCGCAATTCGCCCGAATGGACCAGCGCGCGCAACTGATCGCGCAGCTGCACGTACAGCGGAATGTGACTTTCAGACTGCAAGTGTACGGGTAACATTGGCTCCATCCAAGCAGCCAATATATTGTAACAATCGGAGACGTAAAGAGCCAATTTGTCTCCACTGCTTCATCGCCACGCGCAACCGGGTCGGCGCGGATTGGCCTGCCCTGCGGTAGTCCGCTTGCGGGGAGGAATATCGTCGACCGTGAAGATTTTTCACGGACTAGTACTCGCCTCGGATAATGGCCGTGCGGGCCGTCCGCGCAGAAATACACCTTAATTTCATATACATAAGAGGGTCCAGGCGCTTGCCTCACAAAAGGCACAAACCTTGCTTATGTTCGGGCCGGGGTTCAATCAGTTCGCCATCGTCTGGAGCCCAGGAGGAAGCGAATGTTCGGAGCGGAACAAAATGAAGATCATCACGAGGAAGCCACGCCGCAGTCCAAAAACCGAAACCCGATAATCTGGATGGGAGCCGCAGTCGTCCTAATGGCAATTGCCGGGCTGGTGGCCTTGGCTTCGAATCATCACCAGCAATCCACAGTCAACCAACTGACGGCGCGCGAAAGCCAAATGAACGCGCAAATCGGCACGTTGCAATCGCAGCTCGCTGCGGAAACGGAAAAGCTCAATGAAATGACCGCCGCTCAGGCCGCGCAGGAAGCCAAGGCACAAGCGGCCCAGCAGCAGCCCCGGGCGGCCCATGCATCGACGACAAAACGCGTCGCGCGGCGCCCTGTCGTCGATCCGCGCTGGAAGCAGATGCAGTCCCGCCTCGATGCGCAACAGAAGCAGCTCGACGATGCCACGAGCGCGATAAACCAGACGCGTTCCGATCTCGAAGGCAATATCAGCTCAACCCGCGACGAACTCAACGGCTCAATTGCCAAGAATCACGAAGAACTCGTGGCGCTTGAGCAGCGTGGCGAACGCAATTATTACGAGTTTGATCTTTCCAAGAGCAAGCAGTTCCAGCGGACGGGTCCGATCTCGCTCTCTTTACGGAAGTCGGATACGAAGCACAAGCATTACAATCTCGCGCTAATCGTGGACGACAATCAGCTCGAAAAGAAGAATGTCGACCTCTACGAGCCGATCTGGCTTCGCGACTCCGACGATCCGCAACCGCTCGAAATCGTCGTGAACAAGATCGACAAGAACCACATCCACGGCTACGTCAGCGCCTCGAAGTACAGCCAGGCTCAGTTGACGCCCGCGTCTGCTGCGGCAAACGCGCCCGCTGCGCAAACGTCCACAACGAACGCGGCGCCGGCTCCCAGCGCCACGACGCAATCGAACTAAATTTTCACTCAGGAGATTGGTTCAGCGGACAGCAATAAAAACGGGGCGTCTACGGCAAAGCGTAGGCGCCCCGCTTCTTTTGAAAATGAGATCCCGCTCTCTACTGCGTGGCGGACTTCTCCCCCAGCCGCCGCATCCGCTCTTGCAGCTTCTTCCGCAGCGGACCCGGCGCATTCGGATTGAATGCCACCAGGTACCACAACGGCTGCGATCGATCCCGGCTAAGCCGCGCCAGTGTGGCGGCGTCGCTATTCGGATGCCGCGCGATGTTCTCGCGAATCGCCGAATACGGATGGTGCGAGAGACGCCCGAGCGTCTTCGCCGTCACTTTCGGGTGCTCGCTGATCAGCCGCAGCAGGTAGTAATCTTCTTTCGGCGCCATACGCGAAAGCATGTCGAGCGACTCCGGCTTTACCTCCGCGCTCAACACGGTGCCGACCTTCTCATCCCACGAAGGATTAATGCGGTTCAACTCCTGCGTACGCGCGTGAATCAACTGCTCAATCACACGACGCTCCTGCTCCATCCGTGCCGAAGGAAGCGCGCTATGTTCCACCGAATCGAGAACACGCAGTAGGTGCTGCCGTTCTCCAAACACAATTTGCGAAGTGCGAACAGTCTTGGTTTTGCCCTGGTTTCGTACCAGGTCGGAACGTCTCATTGTTTAATTCACCCCACGCAAGAAAGTAGGCGGACGCGTGCCGTGGCGGCCGGCCAGCCTGGAATCAAAATCACTTGGATGCTGCGCGGCAGGGCCTCGTAGCGGCCGGAGCGATGGAAAATGGTCCTCGCGGGATTCTCGCTGCACAATCTACTCGATCTGGACAGGCCCCTTGGCCCGCCACCATATACCGGTACATTCCTGCGAGGACGAAAGCTCCGTCTTGCGGCGCACATCTTTGGATGACCCGTCGTGATTATCCGGCGCGTTCACATGCGAGTAAAGTGCGGCCCGCCAGATTGTGGCCCCACTGTTCTAACGCTGCAACAGATAGTCCTAGAACTAGGTCTGGAGCCTGCCTCGCCTTTCGCACTAATTCGCCACGGCGACTGGTCACCTTTTACGACTTTTTACGACTTCCTCCCGGATAACTCTTTTACTTCCGGCACCATCACAGTTACACCAGCGCCTTCGTAAACGCGCTCCTTAAGGTGTATAATCGGGCCAATATTTGGAGGTCCTCCATGACGCGATCATTCGGTACAAAGTGGGTTGCCATTTTCGCGGCGACTTCGATGCTTGCATTGCCGGGAATTGCAGCGCCGCAGGCGATGCCAACGCCTCCACAGCAACAGGCGCCCACATCGCAAAATGCTCCGCGGAGCACTGCACCGAGCGCGCAAGCGCCAGATAATTCAAGCACACCGGCGCCCTCCCAG
Source organism: Candidatus Acidiferrales bacterium (assembly GCA_035277685.1). GTDB lineage: Bacteria > Acidobacteriota > Terriglobia > Acidiferrales > UBA7541 > Palsa-295. Next base: position 785 of record DATEKA010000195.1, on the reverse strand, counting down.
AGCACTGCCGCTCCGGCCGCTCCCCAAGATACGACTACAACGACATCGTCGCCGACCGGCTCCGTCATTACGTCGACATCAACGCCCGGCAATACCGATGTGGCCCCAGCGGCGCCCGACCCCAAAGCTCCTACGAAAGTGAAAGAGGGCAGCGGTGCGGACGTCAACGCGATCGGCAATCGCGACGTCGGCAAAGGCCTCGATTTTTATTCGATCCAGCACGAAATTGAGCTAGGAAAGCAGCTCTCGCAGGAAGTGGAAAAGACGGCCAAATTCATCAACGATCCGGTCGTCGTTGAATATGTGAACCGGGTCGGACAGAATCTGGTCCGCAACTCGGATGCGCGCGTCCCCTTTACGATCAAGGTGATCGATTCGGACGAAGTCAACGCGTTCGCGCTGCCTGGCGGTTTTTTCTACGTGGATAGCGGCCTGATTCTTCACGCGGACTCCGAATCCCAACTCGCCGGCGTCATGGCCCACGAAATCGCTCACGTTTGCCTGCGCCACGGCACGAAGCAAATGACGAAGCAGGACATCGCTCAGCTCGCTTCCATCCCGGCCATGATCTTCATCCCATATTCTTGGGCCGGATATGCCATGTATCAGGGCATGAACTTCGGTATCCCGCTCGCCTTCCTCAAGTTCTCTCGTGATGACGAGCGCCAGGCGGACTACTACGGCCTGCAATACATGTATAAGGCGGGTTACGACCCGAACTCGTTCGTGATGTTCTTTGAAAAGATCGAATCCGACGAGAAAAAGCAGCCCGGCACGATCCCCAA
>DATEKA010000194.1:0-18687 GCA_035277685.1 Candidatus Acidiferrales bacterium | reverse complement strand
TGGCGCAGGCGCCGCGGCAAGAGCCACGAAGCCACATTGAAGTTTTCGTAGTGATGCGTCGCGAGCCACCGCGTGTAGCCTTGAGCCTCCTCGGGCGAGCAGCCCTCGGCCGGCAGATTGCGCGCGATTTCGAGTTCAGGCGTGGCTAACATTCGGTGAACAGATTCCTGGTCCTGGAACGCTGCGCCCTCATGAATTCGGGGCCTTGGACTCGGGGTGCCGGCGTTAACTTGCGGACCGACCCTCCGCCACATCCCGTCGCTTTGGATGCCGTGGCGGCCTGAGGGCGACCGGGTCTTTCGGTCCCGGCCAATCGCTGGTTCGCCTCCGCAGACGGGTGACATCAAGGTTCTTGATGTCTTTGCAGCACTGTTTTCTTCGCCCTATCTTCGCTCCCGTCAGGGAATGACGGCTGTCTTCAGCTCCCCGTTCCGCTGCTTCATGTGCTCGAAAACGTGCGGCAGCTCGGTCAGCGGCGCCTCTCCCGTGACGAAATCGGCCGCCCTGATCTCTCCGCGTGCGATGGTTTCCAGCGCTTCTCGTATAAACCGCGGCGTGTGGTGGAACGTCGATTTGATCGTGATTTCGGAATAGTGCAGCACCCGCGGATCCATCTTCACTTCGCTTCCCGCTGGGCAGCCCCCGAAAAGGTTCACCGTACCGCCGTTGCGCACCATCTGCAGCGCCCACTCCCAAGTGGCTGGAGAACCAACAGCTTCGATCACGGCGTCTGCCCCGAGCGCGCCGTCGGTCAACTGGCGGACGGCGCGGGTCGGGTTCTCGATTTGGGACACGTCGATTGCCGCCATCGCGCCGAGACGCTCGGCCGCGTGGATCTGGCTCTTGCGTTTGCCAAGAGCGATCACGCGAACGCCGCGGCCCGAAAGAATCCGCACAAATTTCAAACCGATTGGGCCGCAGCCGATAACAACCGCCAGGCTGCCCGGTTGGATTCCCGTCTCTTGGACGCCCCGAAGGACGCACGCGAGCGGCTCCACCATGGCTGCGTCCACGAAGGGAACGTCTGCCGGAATCTCCAGCATGTTCTGGCGAACGATCCGCCCGGGAATGCGGATGTACTCCGCGTACGCGCCATTATTGAAGAGCAGATCCTGGCAGAGATTCGGCTGGCCCTTGCGGCAATAGACGCAGACGCCGCAGGGCGCCGAATTTGAGGGCACGACGCGCATGCCGGGACAAACCCCGCCATTCACCGCGCGCCCTTGCAGTTCCACGACGCCGGCGAGTTCGTGACCGAATAAAGCAGGCGGCTGGATCATCCTCGCGTGCGACCCCTGTTTCCACACTTTCAGGTCCGTACCGCACGTGAGCGCCACCTTCACTTTGACGAGAACTTCGTCTTCGCCGACGGACGGGATGTCCACTTGCTCGATCTTCACATCCTCACGGCCATACAATACGGCCGCGGTCATCGATCCGGTCGATGAACCGTTTAACTTTTGAATCATTCGTGAATGATCACCACTTTCAATGTATTATCCGCCGGGCGCGCGGCCAATTCGATTGCTTCCGCAATACGCTCGAGCGGGAACCGGTGCGAGATTAGCTCCCGCACCGGGAGATGATGCCCGAATACAAGTTTGGCCGATTCTTCCTGCTCATCTATAGAAGCACTATAACTTCCAAGAATCTCTTTCTCTTCGATGCCTACGGCCGACGCCGGGAAATCGAGTTGCATGACGGGATCGTTATGCGCAAACAGTAACACGCGCCCGCCGGGCCGCGTGAGCGCCAGAGCTTCGGCCACCAATGACGGGTTGGGCACAGCCAGCAGGACGGCATCGGCGCCCCTGCCGTCGGTCACAGCGAACATCTCTGCACGCAAGTCGTCCCTTGCCGGATCGAACGCTTTCGCGGCCCCGAACCGCTCGCTCGCCGCTCGGCGGCCCGGCATGGGATCGCTGGCGAAGACTTCCGCGCCTTCGTACCTCGCGAGCAGCATCAACAGCATGCCGATAGGTCCCTGGCCGATGATGAGAACCTTTTCTCCCGGGGCGACCCGCGCCTTGCGCACGGCCTTCAGGCAAGTGTTCACCGGCTCGACGAAGGTGGCGTCTTCAAATGTCGCGTCCGCCGGCAGCGGAAGCATTCCGCGTTCGACCACCCACGGCATCGCGCGCACGTATTGCCCAAAACCGCCTCCGTTGGGATCAAACCCGGCGGTGAGCCCGACCTTCTTATAACCGGCGCACTGTGAATAGAGCCGGCGGTCGCAGTAGAAACAGAAACCGCAGGGAACGTGATGGAAGCTGACGACCCGGTCCCCCGCTTTGAATTTCGTGACGCCCCGCCCGGCTTCGACCACCGTCCCCGCCAATTCATGGCCCAGGATCTGCGGCGGTTTCACAAAACCGTGATGAATCTTCTTGATGTCCGTCCCACAGATGCCGCACGCCGCAACGCGAAACAAAACTTCCCCTTCGCCGATTTGCGGGATGGGAACGGATTCCACCACAACGCTGCCTTTACCGCGATACACGCCCGCGCGCATCTCGCCCGCGCGATTTCGCCCGTTTCCGTGCGCGCCGACTTGTGCGGTGGTTTGACTCATCGGGCAGCAGTCTCCAAGACTTCCACGGGAGGCCAACCGTGAGAATGGAACGAGAGCTTCTTAATGTAAGCCTCGAGAAAATGCGCCAGACCTTCGGCCGCCGTCTTGCTCTGCCGGCCGAGGCGAACGAGCGCGGGAAGCTGGAGCGGGTGCCGGGCAATGGCTCGGGCAACTCCCCGGAGCGACACGCGCCCCTGGGCATCCACCGTCGTGGCGAATTCCGCGGGGACATCCTGATCGAAACCATCGGAGACCACGCGGACCACAACGGCGGAGAGATTGCGCGCGCGCGCAGCCTCTAAAATCGCGAAGCTCTCCATGTCGGCCGCGGCCGCATACGGCGCCAGCCGCGCCTTTTCTTCCGCAGTTGTGATGATTTCGCGAACTGTGAAGAACTTGTTGACGGCTGTGGCTCCATCATTGCGGGCCGCGTGAACCAGGTTTCGACCGCACTCCAAGGTCTTATGCGCAACTAAGTCCTGGACCGAGTCCGGGACCAGAATGTCGCCAACGAGATGTTCGTGTTTGAGCGACGCACAAAAACCGGCGGAGATGCAGATGGTGTGGGGCTCCGACATACCCGCTTCAGCGGCGCGCTTCGCGTTTTCGATCCCCATGCCGGAAACGATGAAATCCACGGACGCGCGCCCAACTTGCGTGGTATTCACCGTGAACCCGTCGGCGAGCCTATCGGAGAAATCGCGCAATTTTCGCCACGGCGCGAATTCAGGTTCAACCGCATATATGACGAGGATTTTCATGCGATGCCTCAGGCAGCCGCAACGTGAGCTACGGTCTTGCGCGCCGCGCGCCCGCGAACATAGCCATTTTCTTCATACCAGCGGACCGCGCGTTCGAGCGCCGCGTCCGGCTGCTCCGGCCGGTAGTCCAGTTCGCGCGCGGCTTTGTCGCTCTCGACGAACATGCGGTGGCGGGACATTCTTACGCCCTCGACGGGGATCCGCGGCTCGCGTCCGATGAACCGGGAGAACCATTCATCCGCATACCCTGCCGCCAGAGCGACAGAATGGGGCATGCGGACGCGCGGCGCGGGACGCCCCGCGATCCTGGCCAAAGAATCAAGAATCTGCTTCAAAGTCATATTGCGGCCGCCGAGAATGTAGCGTTCGCCGATTCGTCCTTTTTCGGCGGCGAGCAGGTGCCCGGCTGCAACGTCCTCAACGGCGACGACGTTCAGTCCCGTATCCACGTATGCGGGCATTTTGCCCTTCAGAAAATCAAGAATGATGCGGCCCGTCGGCGTCGGCTTCCAATCGCCCGGTCCCACCGGGGCGGTAGGATTAACGATTACCACGGGCACGCCCGCCGCGGCGGCGCCGAGCGCTTCCTGCTCGGCAAGAAACTTTGAGCGCTTGTAATGGCCGATCATCTGGTCCAGTGCGGCACGCGTCTCTTCATTCGGCAGCGCGCTGTTGTGAGCCGGGACTGCCACCGTCGCAACGGTGCTGGTGTAAACGATTCGCTCGACCCCCTGGTCGCGTGCCGCGGAGAGTAGCGAGCGCGTTCCTTCGACATTGCTGCGATAGATGTCCTGCGGATCGCGCGCCCAAAGACGGTAATCGGCCGCCACGTGAAACACGCGCCGGATACCCTGCATGGCGCGAGCGAGCGAAGACGCGTCGCGCAAATCGCCCTCGAAGCGCTCTACAGGCAAGCCTTCGAGCGCGCGCAGGTTGCTGTCTGGCCGTGTCAGAATCCGGACTGAATGCCCCGCAGCGACGAGTTGCCGGGCGACGTGGCTTCCCACGAATCCCGAAGCACCCGTAACAAGGGTTGTGGTCATAAAATTCGGAAGGCCTCTTCCTGCTGCTGCGGCGGCGGGGTTGGACGGTTGCTGTGGCCATTGCCGTTGCCCGGGCCGTGGCCGTTTCCATTCCCCCGCTTGTCTTTCAGGATGCCGCCCATCTTGCCGGACAGAGTCCAATGGAGCATCTTCCAAGTGTCGCCGAGTTTCTTGTTTCCACCCAGAACTGCCGATGCTTCATAGCCGGCGTGAACCATGCAGTCTTCGCACCGCGGATCGCGGCCGCGGCCGTACTTTTCCCATGGAACGTTCTCGATGAACTCCTTGAAGGTGGAATGGTGCCCGTCAGTCATGAGATAGCAAGGGCCCTTCCAGCCGCGCGGATTGTAGGTGGGATTGCCCCAGGCGGTGCACATCAGTTCGCGATCGCCGCGCAGATATTCCATGTAGATCGGCGAGGTGACGATGTTGTACCGCTCCAACAGTTTGCTCGCGTGACGAAACTTTTCGCGAATTTCCTCGCGGGACATGAAGATTTCCTTGGTCATCACCGCCGCGTACGAATAGGCGGGCGAAATCATATGGCCGTCAACTCCAAGCGTCTGGAGATAGGCGAAGAGTTCGGCGATTTCCTCGATGTCGGTTTCCTTGTAGATGGTCGTATTGGACGTGACGAGAAAACCGCCCGCCTTGGCCGCCTTGATGCCATCAATAGCCTCGCGGAATACGCCATCGCGCTCGACGCAAATATCGTGTGTGCGCTCGAGACCGTCCAGGTGCACGTTGAAAAAGAGACGCGAGGTGGGCTTGAACTCCGCGAGCTTCTTGCGGATGAACATGCCGTTGGTGCAGAGATAAATGTGCTTTTTGCGGGCAAGGATTTCAGAGGCCAGGCGGCCGATTTCGGGATAGATCATGGGCTCGCCGCCGCAAATGGAAACGATCGGGGCGCCGCATTGTTCCAGCGCTTCGAGGCACTGCTCGACGCTGAGCATTTCGTCGATGGTGGATTTGTATTCGCGAATGCGGCCGCAACCGGTGCACGTCAGATTGCACGCGTGCAGCGGCTCGAGCATCATCACGAGCGGGAACCGCTTGTCGCCGCTCATTTTCTTGCGAGCCAGATAGCCCGTCATGCTGGCCGTCAAACTCAGAGGAACCCTCATCCTTTACCCCCGCATTCCTTTTTGGATGCTCAGCGCTTCGGGGCGGACCCTCGTTCCGGCAAATTTGTTCCGGCCCTTACGCAGATTGTCGTACTTTGCCAACGCATACAACGGGAACGAATTCCGATAGGAGTGATATTTCAGGTAGAAGACGCATGGAAATCCGGTACCCGTAAACTCCGATTCATCCCACGAGCCGTCGAGATTCTGGTGCTCGGCGAGCCAGGAGATCGCGCGTTCAAGCGTAGGATCGTTCGGTCCCACCACGGCAAGCAGGCCGATGATGGCCCAGGCCGTCTGCGAAGCCGTGCTCTTTCCACGGCCCTTCAGCGACGGGTCCGCGTAGGACGCGATCGTCTCGCCGAATCCGCCATCCGGATTCTGCACGGACCGGAGCCAGTTCGCGGCGTGCTGGCAGTCGCTCTGCCGCGACAAACCCAGAGTCTCAAGCGCGCGCAGAACGCCGCTCGTGCCGTAAATGTAGTTCACGCCCCAGCGGCCGAACCAGGACCCATCCGGCGTCTGATCGCGGCGCAAGAAGGCCCGGCCGCGCTCGACGACGGGATGATCCGAGGGCCAGCCCATTTGACCGAGACATTCGAGCACGCGCGCCGTAACGTCCGCCGTTGAAGGATCGAGCATCGCATTGTGATCCGCGAACGGGATGTTGTTCAGGAACTGCCGGTTGTTCTCGTGATCAAACGCGCCCCAGCCGCCATCGCTGTTCTGCATGCTAAGCAGCCACGCCAGGCCGCGGGCCATTCCGCTGCGCAAGACTCGCTCGCCCGGATACGCAACGCGCCCAAGCGCCATCAAAACGAAGGCCGTGTCGTCCACGTCCGGAAAAAAATCGTTGCGAAACTCGAACGCCCATCCCCCGGGCTCCGCTTTCCGATCCTTCATCTGCCAGTCGCCGGAGCCAAGAATCTGGTTTTCGAGCAGCCACCCGGCCGCCTTGACGAGCGAGGGATGCGCCGGATCAACTCCCGCTTCCTCGAGAGAGACCATGGCGATGGCCGTGTCCCATACGGGGGAGATGCACGGCTGGACGCGAATCGCGCCGCGCTCCTCGATTTCGTAGCGCTCGAGGAAGCGAATCTCGCGCGCCGTCAGCGGATCGGTCGTATCCCCGTTCATTGCGAGCAGCGCGTAAATCGAATTCATCATCGCGGGATAAATCGTGGCGAGACCCTCGCTGCGCTCCAGATGCTCAAGCATCCACCGGCGCGCTCGAGCGAGCGCAGCCTTCCTCGCGGGCTTCCACGGCAGGCGCTCGTAGAGTTTCAGCAAACGATCCGTCGAGAGGAAAAAATTCCGCCAGGAAAGAATGCGGCGATCCCAGCTCAAAGAAGGCGGCTTCGCGCCGGGGAGTTTGAACAATTCGTCGAATGTGATTCCGTCCGGCAGGCGCCAGTTGGGTTTCAACGCAAAAAGAATCGTCATCGGTATGACGATCCCGCGCGTCCATGAAGACATTTCGAATATGCTCAACGGCATCCACTCGGGAACGAGCATCAGCTCCGGCGGAATGGCCGGGACATAGCTCCAGTCAAGCGCGCCAAACATGGCCATGTAAAAGCGCACGTAGGAATTGGCCGCTTCCAGGCCGCCCAATTCGTGAACTTTGCGTTTGGCCGCCTCCATGTGCGGAGCCGATGTGGCGTCGCCGGCCAGTCGCAGGCCCACGTAAGCCTTCACCGTCGCGTTCAGTTCGGAAGGCCCGCCAAAATAGATATTCCAGCCGCCGTCAGGGAGTTGCCGCTCGCGCACATACTTCGCGAGCTTCGGCACCTTGTCGGAATAGGGACGGCCCAAAATGTACAGATAGGGAATGTAATCGGATTCAAGCGTCGTATCGGCTTCGAGTTCCGCCCACCAGTAGCCCTCGCTTTGCTGCGCATTCAGCAAATGGCGCGTGGCGCGCTCAATGGCGCGTTCGACGCGCGACTCTTGCGTGCGCTCTTCTTCGCGGCGAGGAGCCGCCGCGCTGCCGTGTGCGGAGCCCCCGCTCGATTCGACGCGAAGTTTTGAATCCGGTGTCATTGGCCTCTCTGCCAAGTCGGACGGACAGCAATCACGTCTTGGCGTCCACTCCTCAGTTCCCTGCTACCGGGCCACTGCGTACAGCTGTACCCGCGTCGCAGGGCCGGGGGAAAAAGCATCTGCAGCCGGTTTCGCTTTTTGTTTGTTTCAGCTTAGGTCCGCACATGGGGCACCGCCCCTGGGTGAAGCGCTCAGTGCCTCGCGAACGCGGAGTCCATTTAAGTCTGGCCGGCCCGCCGACAGACGGACCTGCCCGGGCAAATGCGCTGGCGCGTCGGCAATGCCCGAACCTTCCAATTGCTTACAATAGCGTCTTCATTATGTGGGGTAACGGGGCCGGGGTCAACAGGTAAAACCGTCCAAGCCCACGCGTTACCACACACTTACGGAAGCCCTGCCAGTCATTCGATGGCGTGCGATTCAGACTTGCCGCCTGCAAGTTCTGTCACACACGCGAACAGCACAACCCCACGCGGTTCCCGCGGCGAGGCGCACACGCCTGCCTTTGGGGGATCTGAAAGGAAGGCTTATTGCCCTGCCCTCCCTCGGTCCCGTTCCTCGAGCTTTCGGAGGCGCTCGGCGAGTTCAGGAAGGCGCGCAATCCATGCATACTGCTCCTTGAATTTCTCCAGCGGCCGCGCAGGCGTCCCCCACATCGTGCGCCCGGCGCGGATGATTTTACCGGTCAAAACGCCGGCGCCCGACGCAACGATTGCTCCGTCCTCCAGGGTGCAGTGGTCGCCCATGCCGACCTGGCCGCCTACGATCGCGCCACTGCCGATCACGCAGCTTCCGGAGATTCCGGCCTGCGCGAGGATCAGAGTGCGCGCTCCGATTTTGACGTTGTGGGCAATATGGACAAGGTTGTCGATTTTAGCGCCGTCGCCGACTACGGTGGCCTCCAGAGCGCCGCGATCGATTGTTGTGCCCGCGCCGATTTCCACGTCGTCGCCGATCTCTACTGTGCCGATCTGCGGAAACTTCCAGTGGCGGCCTTCGCCGAAGACGTAGCCGAAGCCGTCGCTGCCGATAACGGCGCCGGAATGGATCTCGACGCGATTTCCAAGGCGCGCGCCGGCGTACAGAGTGACGCGTGGATGCAACCGGCAGTTTTCGCCGACGCGTGCTCCCCGTCCAACAAAGCAAAACGGTTCTATGACCGTGTTTGCCCCGATTTCCACGTCGTCTTCGAGCAACACCGAGGGCCCAATCGAGACATTCGCTCCGATGCGCGCGCTGGCGGGGACGATGGCGGTCGCGTGAATAACGGCAAGCGGGGCGTTCTGCGGAAGGAGCCACGCCGCCGCTTTCGCGAAGGCGAGCTTCGGCGAAGCCGTTTCGATCAACGTTTTTCCGGCGATGGACGCGCCCGCTGTCGCGATTACGCAGAGCGCCGCCGATCGCGCCGCGCGGCCCATGTGTTTGGCCGATTCAACGTAAATGAGATCGCCGGCGGTTGCGCGCTCAGGACTGGCGACGCCGGAGATCGGGATGTTTGCGCCGCCGGAGAGCGTCGCGCCGAGATAGTTGGCAAGTTCCCCTGCCGTGTGACTCATGGGTCCTCGCAATCGCGCTGTTCCGGGGGAAGGACTTGCCCCGTGGGCAGCAGCTCAAGATGTAGTCCGCCCGTCGTTAGAATGGATAGAGTGGCTTCTCGCCGGGTGGACGCGTTTTCCATCGTTTGTGAATCCACAACCACTGATCCGGATGCGCGCGAACGTACTCCTCGATCACGCGAGTGAATCTCGCGGTGTTGGAGCGCACATCGCAATCTTCGTCGCCCGTGCGGACCAGTTCGACGGCGGGGCCGAATTGGAGCCGGTACTTACGCGCGGCTGCGTCCCAACAAAGAAACCCGGGAATGACGGCGGCATCGGTCCGCAGGGCCAGGCGCGCGAGACCCGAACTGGTGGAAGCGGGAACGCCGAAGAAATCCACAAAGACGCCTTCATCGAGCGATGTGTTGTGATCGCTCAGGATCCCCACGGTGCCGCCGTCGGCCAGAACCTTGAGCATGGCGCGGGCGGCGCGATTTTTGTCTATGGGCCGGTTTCCGCAGCGGCAGCGATACAGGTTGATCAGCGCGTCAACGCGCCGGTTCGCGATGGGGCGAACCAGGAAATGCAGCGGGTGGCCGTAGAGCGCGTGCGCGAAAGGCGCTAGTTCCCAGGCGCTCATGTGGCCGGTGAGGAACAGCACTCCTTTGCCGCGCGCCTGGGCCGCGGCGAAATTGGCGGCGCCGCCGATCGTCACGATGCTCTCGATTGACTCGCGCGTGTATTTCGGGAACTGCGAGAACTCGCCGATCATCCAGCCAATCTGCCGCACCATGCCGCGGATCGTCTGCTCGCGCTGGGCCTGGCTCCATTCCGGAAATGCAATTTGCAGATTAAACTGCGCGGTGCGGTGAAGCCGCGGCTGAAGCGCATACATAATCCCGGTGAACCGGGCGCCAAAGAACCGCGCCATGCTGCGCGGAAACAGTGACAACGTTTTCAGGCCGGCCCAGGCGGCGAGGTATTCCAGGCGCTCGCGCATCGCGTGCCATTATGCGCGAGCCGCGAGCCGTTGCGCCAGAGCGGGCGCCCACTTGCAACCCGCGAATGCACGGCCGAGTCGCGCAGCGGGAATGTTAGACTCGTCCTCCTTGGACACAACTATCGAGCAACGCAAGCGAACGGCGGCGGCCACCTGCGCGGTTCTCCTCGCCATGTGGATTTGCCTGTTCAGCCATCTGGGCGCTCTCGGGCTCACCGGCCCGGACGAGCCGCGCTACGCATGGATCGCTCGCGCTATGGCGCAAACGGGAGATTGGGCCACGCCGCGGCTCTACGGAAACCCCTGGTTCGAGAAGCCTGTTCTCTACTATTGGGCCGCCGGCGTCGCCTTTCTGGCGCATATCTCCGACGAATGGGCCGCCCGGCTCCCTTCCGCCATCGCCGCGCTGGCCGCGGCGCTGTGCATCGCATGGTTGGGGTGGCGATTCGCAGATTCGGATGCGGACGAAGCCAGCGGCGCGCCACGATTCTCTCCCTGGAGCACGGCCCTGCTTGCGCCTTTGATTTTTTCCACTAGCGTCGCCGCTGTCGCTTTTGCGCGCGCCGCGACGCCGGACATGCTGTTCGCAGCCTGTCTTACCCTGGCGATGGCAGCCGCCGCATGCATTCTTCGCGATCATGGCGCGCTCCGGCGCGGCTCCGGCGCGAATTTCGCGAATACGACCGCGGCGCGCAGAGCCCTTGCATTGCTGCTCTTCGGAGCTTTTGCCGGACTCTCCGTTCTAGCGAAGGGCCCGGCGGGAATCATCCTTGCCGGCGGAGCAGTCGCAATCTGGGCATTGGCGACGAAACGCTGGGCCGCCGCACTCCGGCTGCTTCATCCATACGCGATTGCCGCCTGCCTGGTCGTGGCGCTTCCCTGGTACGTCCTTTGCGCCCTGCGCAATCCCGATTTTTTTCGCGTTTTCATTCTCCAGCACAATTTTGACCGCTTTCTCACACCGATGTTTCACCATCGCCAGCCGTTCTGGTTTTTCATTCCGATCATCCTCTTGGCAATTCTCCCCTGGGCCGTTTTCTTGATTCCGGCGGCCCGTGACGGCCTGCGTATCTGGCGCCAGAACGCGTGGCGTGACTCACCCGGTTTCTTCTTCGCCTGCTGGGCTCTTTTCCCCGTTCTATTTTTCAGCTTCTCGGAATCGAAGCTGCCGGGCTATGTCCTGCCCTCCATCCCTCCCCTTGCCCTCGTGCTTGCCATCAGCATCGCGCGCCCCGTTGAGAAGACCACGTATGGAAACACCGGAATTTTTGCCCTGTTCGGATTGACCTGGATCGGATTGGGCGTCGCTGGACTCGTCTGGCCTCTCCATTTCGCCGGAACACATGCGTCGATCACCGGCATGAACTCCCAGGCGCCAAATCCAAGCCTCGCGATAAGCACGCCGCTGCTTGCGGGCGCCTGTCTGGCGGCCGCCGCAGGAATTGCGATCCTTTTCCTCGCGAAGTCCAGGCGCCGCGCCGTCATCTGGACTTCTCTCATCCTTAGCTGCGTTCTGATCGAGATGGCTGGAACTGCCGTGCTGCCGGGCCTTGATTCGCGGCTGTCGGCGCGCTCGGTCGGCACCATGTTGCGCAGGGATCTGCGCCCGGACCGTCTTTTCACGTACCGCTTGTCGCGCTCGTGGGACTACGGTTTGACGTTCTACCTTGGAAAAGAACTCCAGGAATGGTCTTTCGCGCACCCGCAAGCCGGCCTTGTGCTCACAACTCCCGAAGGGTTTGCGGAAATCAAGCGCGGCGGGTATTTCCACGGCTTCTTGAACGAACCTTACCAGGGAATCGTCTTCGTTCCAGTGCCTGTCCAGCCCCCTCCCGCGGAAAGGCGCTAGTCCCGCCCCAGGTCGTTGCTCAGTGTGATTGCAATGGCAGATACTGCGCGAAGAAGTTGGCGATCTCGTTCTCGTAATTCCGGCGGTCTTCGTCCGACATGTCCCGATAGCTCGCGCCCTGTTCCGCCAACTGTTTGGGGTCCGGCGCTTTGGCGAAGATCGTCGCCGTGTCCTGCGCGAGCGCCGGTTTATCGTCCGACCGGATGAAAAGCTTTGGGATGCCGCGCGTCGCCGAGAGGCGCAGCGAAAGCGGGAGTCGTTGGCGATACTGATAGTTCAGCATCCGAAATCCGAAGTCGCAGAATCCCGCCACGAAGGGCAACGCCGACAGACCGGAATTCTTCACCTCGATCCGAAGCAGATCCTGCGGATTATCGTAGACGTTGTCGATCGCGAAGGCCGCGATACGCTTGTCCTCGGACGCCACAGCCAGCGAGGCGTACGCGCCCATATCCGCCCCCCAAAGCCCGAAATGCTGTGGATCTACGTCGTCCCGGCCCGACAGCGCCTGCACCGCGGCCTGCAATTGCGCCGCCTCTCGGTACCCCAGCGTCGTCGACCCGGAAGTCGTTCCGTGCCCCGCGTAGTCGAATACGAACGCGTTGAATTCATGCTGCTGCAACGCCGCCGCCAGCGTCAGAACGTCTCCGCGTTGCGACAAATACCCGTGCGACACAATAATCGTTGGAGCGCCTCGCAGCCCGGGGAAAAACCAACCGTCCTGCTTCATCCCATCCGTCGCCGTAAACGAAAAAGTCGTCGGATGGCCCATCATCACGTTCAAATCGAACACGGCCGGTGAGCGCGAGGGTTTTAGAATCTGGTAGAGCAGAAAACCGGAGATTGTCCCTACCGCAACTATCGCAAAGAGGATTATCGCCAGGAGGCCGGAAAAAACCTTGGCGGAACGAGTCGTTGGATAACGCAACTCTGAGAGGACGGCCATCCCTTGTTATGCGCGGCCGCTTCTGCGGTGCCACACCGTTCCCACGGGTCGCCCGGCTATCGTGCCGCTTCTTCCCCAAGAACGGGCCAGGACCGGTCGCGCCATTTTGGAACGGGACATGAACGCGTCGCCGCCACCAAGCTGATGGTAACACGTTCCTAGTACCTGATTTTCCGCCACCCGTTAACGGTTGAGACACCACCGCGAACGCCTTAGATACGTACCCTGTTGTCTCCCACCCACATGCTGAAAGGGCCGTCCCGCCCATAACTGAACGCCTTCACTGCGCCGGCGCGCCGGCAAATTCCACGGGTTGGGTTCGCAAGCACCCACGGCTATAATGTTCGCGGGCGCTGGCCATCCATGCAAATCCTCGAACTCCGGCAGGTCGATTCGCGTTCCCTCGATCTCCTGTTTCAGGAAGAGAGCAGACACTGGCGCGAGGAACTGCACTGGGATTATCGCGCGTCCATCGAACTAATCCGCAAATTCATCGACTCGCGCGCCCTCGGCGGGTACGTCGCAGTCGAAGACGGACGCCCCGCCGGCTACGGCTTCTACGTCCTCGAGGATCACAAGGGTCTTATCGGCGGGCTCTTCGCTTCCTCTAATTATCCCCAGGACTCGGTCACCGAAAAACTGCTGACGGAAATGGTCGGCGCTCTCCGTGTCACGCCGCGCCTGCAACGCATCGAGGCCCAGCTCATGCCCTTCGGTGCAGAACTCGATCCCGCGTTTCTCTCGCGCTTTTTCAAACTGCACACGCGCCAATTCATGTTCCTGCGCCTCGACGAAGCCGGGCTGCAAGACAGCCCTCTTTCCGCAGGTCTGCGCATCGAGCCGTGGACCGACCGCGCTTTCGACTCCGCCGCGCGCCTGATCCAGCTCGCCTATGCAAACCACGTTGACGGCGAAATCAACGACCAGTATCGCAGTCAGGCAGGCGGCATGAGGTTCCTGCGAAATATCGTGCTCCTCCCCGGATGCGGCCAATTCGTTCCTGAGGCGTCATTCCTCGTGCGCCCTGCGACCGGCGATCCCCTCGTCGGAATGGTATTGACCTCAACCGTCGCGCAGGGCGTCGGCCATACAACCCAGATCTGCGTCATGCCCGGTTATCAGGGGAACGGGATTGGCCGCCAGTTGATGGAGAATTCAATTCGCGCGCTGCGCCGGCGGAATTACGACGCCCTGTCGCTGACGGTCACTTCCGTAAACAAGTCCGCCGTCGAGCTGTACGAACATCTCGGCTTCCGCACAATCAAAACCTTCGCCGCCGGCGTCTGGCAAGCGTAGCTCGCGCAAGTATTACTTCATCCTGCCGTCCGATGGTTGTGGCCTGGATCAATCAGCAAGATGGAACAAACCATAGATTAGAAGTGCACATCCGGCGATAAAGAACGGCCAGACTAGGTACGCGGGCCAGGGCGACCAGCCGTGTTTAGCGCGAATTCTCAGATACTCGAATGGCAAACGATAGTCCTTGAGGTCATGAGAGAGCGGATACGTTTGATAACCCACGCTTCGCATCTTGATCTGGATATGAACGAACAGGGCACCAAAAGCCCCGAGAAACCCAAATCCAAGAACTCCGGCGGGATCATGTCGGACCATCTCGAGAATCATCTGCCAGTTCTGTTGCATGCCGCGCTCCGACCGTGTTCTTTGCGCGTTCGCCTTCTCTAATCACTCGCCACTAGCCACTCTCCACTGCTCATTTCCTCGCGCGATCTTTCAGCAATCCTTTAAGCTCGTCCATGAATTCCTTCACATCCTTGAAATCCAGGTAAACGGAGGCGAACCGCACGTACGCCACTTTATCCAGCTTCTTCAGCGACTTCATCAGCAGCTCGCCGATTTCCGCCGTGGTGCGCTCGCGGTCTTTGGCTTCGCTGACGAACGCCTCCCCTTCATCCACAATGGACTCAAGCTTCGTCACCGGCACGGGCCGCTTCTCGCAGGCCTTGAGCAGCCCCTGCAAAATCTTCTGGCGCTCGAATTTCTCCCGCCGGCCATCTTTCTTGATGACCATATACGGAATCTCGTCGATGCGCTCGTACGTCGTGAAGCGCCGCGAGCACTTCAGGCATTCGCGCCTGCGCCGAATCAAGTCGCCGGCGCGCGCCTCGCGCGAGTCAATCACTTTGTCGTCGAGGTGCCCGCAGAAAGGACATTTCACAGCCGCGGCTCTCCGGGGCTCGCGCGCCTCACGGGCCCGCGCTCCGCTTCCGCCAGCAATGCAGCCTCGCCCGCCCGCTCTTCTTCTTTCGCCATGCGCCGCAGGTCTCCCATCGACCACCCTTCGCGAAACAGCAGTGGCAGCCCCACCACACAGCACCCCGCGAAGCCGATCAGCCACACCACAATCGCCATCGTCGCTGCCGGCTCATCTTGCACTCCGAAGATCAGTTTGAGAACAAGAAACGTGGCGAGTTGAGCGCCTCCGCCCACGCCCGGCAATTGCACCGCCGAGCCCACCATCGTGAACGCCAGCACCAGCAGCGCGTCGGCAAACGTAAGCTGTCCCAAAAGCCCCTCGAACGCATGCGCCACCCACAGGTACACGAACACCACGCCGATCCAGTGGATCGCCGTATAGAACAGCAGCATGCCCAGGTCGCCCCACGTGCGGATTCCTTGCAACCCGTCGCTGAACCCTTCGAGCAGCACGGCGGCCTTCTCGCGCCAGCCGCTGCGCCATTTCGGGTTCCGCAGCCGTCGCTCGAGCCATGCCGCGCCGTGATAGCGAAAATAAATCAGGAAAGCGATCGCCGCGATCAGCAGAACCAGCAGCACCACGCCCGCCGAACGCGCGTCCGCTATGAAACCGCCGCCGGCCTGCAAACCTACGCCGCGCCGCAACAAAAGAAGCGCCGCGCCCGCAAGCACCGCCGTCGCCGCCATGTCCGCTATGCGTTCCAGCACATACACGCCAAACATCGCCGGAATCGGCCGCGACTCTTTTTTTCCGATTAGCACGGGCCGGATCGGCTCGCCCGCGCGCCCCAGCAGAAACGTGCACGAAAAACCCATCAGCGTCGCGCTGTAGACGTTCCAGAAATGCCTGCCGAAACCTGCGCTGCCGCCGCTCCCTTCTGCAACCTCGGTCCCATCACCCTCCACCGCTGAAGAATTCACATTCTGCTCGCCGGCAAAGCTTGGTCCCAGCGACCGCGAGAACCTCATCCAGCGCAGCGACCGGACCGCAAAACACGCGTAAATCGTGATCACGCTGAGGACAAGAAGCTCGATCCGCGCGTGCCTCAGCGACTCTCCTACCGCCGACCAATGAAATCCCTGAATCGCAATCGAGTTCCGAAATTTGTACAGAAAGAACCCGAGAGCGAGCAGACCAGCCAGCAGAATCAGGTAGCGTCGAAGGGATTTTCGCATCGGCATCGCAACGTAGCAGCTTGCCTCGCAGCGCGTCAAGGCGCGCAGGCGAAAGCCGCGCGGAGAAAGCAATGCCACCGGCGCAATGCAATCGCGAATTTCCCTTGCCGGACGGAGAGAAATCGCGCCCGCTGAGCGTGCTATCCTTCGCCAGTGACCGCCTCTGGCGACGCCGAACGCATCGGGCTGTGCGCGACTTGCGTGCATTCGCGACAGATCAAGTCCGATCGCGGCGCCACATTCTGGCTCTGCGAATTAGCCGCGACCGATCCGCGCTTCCCCAAATATCCGCGCCTCCCCGTCATCACTTGTGCTGGATACGAACGGGCGGATCCCCACGCGCGCGGATCCGGCTGAAAGCGAATACCACGCACGAGTATTCCCGGGCTTCGGGGCTATAATTCGCGTGGAACCATCCGCGGAGGGCGCTCATGGACGCAAAAGCCGGCGCGCAGGAAAAATTCAAGACAATCGAGCAGGACCTGCTCGCCCTGAGCCATCGCATTCACGCGCATCCCGAGCTCGGTTTCCAGGAAGAGAAAGCCTGCGTGTGGCTCGCGGACGCGCTCGATGCCGCCGGATTCCGCGTCCAACGACGCATCGCCGGCCTCGACACCGCTTTCACCGCCACCGCCGGTTCAGGCCCGCTGCACATCGGCATCTGCGCCGAATACGATTGCCTGCCGGAGATCGGCCATGCCTGCGGCCACAACATGATCGCAGCGATGGCTGTTGGCGCGGGAATCGCGGCCGCCAAAGTCGCCGGCGAGGCAGGCTTCACCATCACCGTGTTCGGCACGCCCGCCGAAGAAGTCGGCAACGCGAGCGGCAAGATCGTCATGCTCGAGAGGGGCGCCTTCCAGGGCATTCATGCTGCCATGATGGTCCATCCCACGCCCATCGAAATGCTCGAAGCCCATCTGATCGCCTGCTCCATGTTCGACGTCCACTACACCGGTAAAGAAGCTCACGCCGCCGCGTTCCCCGAACAGGGCATCAATGCCGCTGACGCGCTCACCGTCGCGCAAACCGCCATTGGTCTGCTTCGCCAGCACATTCGCCAGACCGACCGCGTCCACGGAATCACCACGCACGGCGGCGACGCGCCCAACGTCGTTCCGGCGCACACCTCCGCGCGCTACATCATCCGCGCAGAAAATCTCGAGGAATTGAAAGACGTTCGCGCGAAGATCTATCGCTGCTTCGAAGCAGGCGCGGTCGCTACCGGCTCAAAACTCGAAATTCGCGGCGGCGACAAGCCCTACGCCGACGTGAAGTACGACCACGACATCAGCCTGCTCTATAAAAAGAACGCCGAAACGCTCGGCCGCTCCTTCCCCGACCTCGGTCCCCTGGCGCAGCGCATCACCGCGTCCACTGACATGGGCAACGTCTCGCACGTCATCCCGTCCATCCATCCCGGAATCGGCATCAATTCCCTGCCCGCGGGGAATCATCAGCCCGAATTCACCGCGCATTGCGTCAAGGCCGATGCCGACAAAGCCGTCCTCGACGGCGCCCTCGCCATGGCCTGGACCGCCATTGACATCGCCCAAACTCCCGCTCTCCGCGACCGCCTCCTCCGCCGCCCCTCCGCTTGATATTCTCAACCGACGAAATTCACGCCTCCGCGGTCCGCTGCGCCCTGACAGAATTCCCCGGCCCGGCGCGCCCGAAGCCTGCCCCAGTACTGGTATTCACAAAGACTATTAGGTACTTGCGAGCGCGCTTTACGCCTCATATAATTCGCGCCGCTGTAATTATTCTCTTCAATCGAAGCCACGAAAAGGATGGGCGTATATGGGCAAGTCAACCTCACCAAGAACAAGAATCGCGCGGGCCGCACTCGTCGCGCTCGGTCTGCTCGTCTTCCTGTTGAGCGCTGGGACAGCGAAAGCGGACGACATCACATACACATTCACAGCATCCGGACCATTTGCAGGGACGGGTTTTACCTACGTATCTCCCATAGGTGATCCACTCCCCTGGTGTTCGGGCTGCGACCTCTCCCTTAAGGCCCCAGGCTCTAGCGCAACTGACCTCTTCATACCGGGGAATGATTTGGGACCGATAAAATTCATTCAGTTTGCGATCTCGCCCCTTCTGCCTGGTTACACGAACGTCCTGTCGGTCTTCAATGGCTCCGGTTTCGGTTTCAGTTTTCTGTTCGCCACGTCCGCGGACCTCGACGTGACCGGCGAGATCCCCCTCTTCGGTTTTGAAGGCGGCTTGGGCTCGCCTGAAACGCTTGGTCTCCAGGATGGAACGCTGAAGGTTTCTGCATCCGCGGCTGTGCCTGAGCCTAGCACGATGGTCTTGCTCTTGGTCGGGATGTTGAGCTTGGCCCTCCTGTCAGGGGCGGTGGAATTCGCCCCGGATCATGGGACGCGAGAGTCCTAAGCTGTGTCGCTGTGC
>DATEKA010000193.1:0-13128 GCA_035277685.1 Candidatus Acidiferrales bacterium | reverse complement strand
CCACAGTGTGCGGATCGTCAGCCAGGATGACGAAGTCGGCGAGTTTTCCCGGAGCGATCGATCCTTTGATCGCTTTCTCATGTGTATCATACGCACCGTTCAGAGTATTGACCTGCAGCGCCTCCGCGACGCTGATACGTTGGTTCGCTCCCCAGGTCTCTCCATTCCATCCGGTGCGCGTTACCATGCCCTGGATTGCCATCCGCGGATCGAACGGTCCCGGCGGGAAGTCCGAACCTGCCGCAGCGGGTATTCCGGCATCGAGCAGAGTGCGATACGCCATGCATCGCTTCATCAGCGCTTCTCCATAAAAATGGAATTTGTCGCTGTTGTAATAGGCATACGTGGTGAAAAGAGCGGGTACGGCTCCTATCGCCTTGATGCGACGAACCAAATCGTCGTTGATCAGTGTGCAGTGGGTTATTTTGGGACGCGCGTCCGGCTGGGGGAACAGCCGCAGGGCGCGCTCGTAAGCGGTCAGCATCATACCGATCGCGACATCGCCGTTTGCGTGGCAGTTCACCTGAATGCCCGCCCGGTGCACTCGTTCGACCCATGCGTTTAGGTCTTCTTGCGTCGTCGTAACGTTACCGAAGTACGCAGGATTCCTGCCAGGATAGGGCACGCTAAGGGACATCGTGCGTTCGGAGAAGGAGCCATCGCAAAGGTGTTCCGAGGTGGCGCCGAACCTGATCCACTCGTCGCCAAAGCCGCTTCGAATGCCGCTGGCGATCATGGCCTCCAGTACCTCGCCGTTTGGTTCATAACTCACCCGGTGCAGGAGTTCGCCGCGTTCCCGCACTTGCTGCAGTGCAAACAGATTGCCGCCCTCATGACAAACGCTCGTCAGACCATAGCGGACGAACTGCTTCGACATATACGCCAGAGCGTCGCGTTCGCGCCGCAGCTTCTGTTCAGGAGTGTAGTTAGGATGCTTGCCAACCTTGTCGAAGACTCTTCGCGCATTGTCGGTGACACGGCCATTGAGTTCGCCATTGCCGTCCCGGTCGAAGGTTCCGCCAGGAGGATTGGGTGTGTTCTTGTTGACGCCGGCTAGCTCGAAGGCCTTACTGTTATAGAACGACGTGTGGCCGCCGCGGTGATGGACCACCACGGGCGAATTCTTCGAAACCTTATCGAGGTCATGGACATTGATCTCGCGATTGTCTTTCACCTTGGTATCGTCGTAGAAAACCCCCTCGACCCAGAAACCTGGAGGTATTTGGGCCCCTTTTGCGCGAAGCTTGTCCACGATGCTGGCGATTGTCACAAACTCGACGACATAGGGATTGCCGACGACGACGTCGTACAGCAGCATGTCGCCGGGCGCGTGGTTGTGGCAGTCGATGAAACCGGGCACGATGGTCATCTGCTTGGCGTCAAGCACCTGGGTTTTCCTGCCAATCCAGCGCTTGATGTCCTCGCTGGCGCCTACGGCTACAAAGCGGCCGCTTTTGGCCGCAAATGCTCCAGCCTTTGGTACTTGCGAATCAACGGTGTAGACCTTGGCATTGAAAACGACCAAGTCAGCATCCTGCACTTCCGGTTCGAAAGTCCTCGCTCCAGCAGCTCGAGCAGTGCCCAACCATGGCCAGCCGGCGGCTGCGGCAAGGCCGGCTCCGGCTATGCCTAGAAACTCCCTGCGGCTACGGTGTTCATGGTTCATGGCGCGCTCCACACGTGCATTCCTCTTCGTTCGTTCGGCATTCAGAGTTCGCCACATCATAAGTTACACAGTGCGCAGGACGAAGGCAGTCCGCGCCTCATTCGGGTTATGAGCGCGAATGCCCGATGGCGAGCCGACCAAGTAGGAATATCTTTGCCGGCACGACGATGCTTGGAATTCGAGCGGGAAAAATGTCCTTCCGTCTTGACAGCCCGCAGGCCGTACTCTAGCATTCCGGAATTATAGTAATGCTTATTCGCGAGCGCAACGTCGATCTCGAGCTTACCTCGCCGAATCGCTGAAGGAGAAATGAGAGGTTCCTCGACAATGGACGGCGGCGAAGCGGTATAAAGGAATCTCTGGCACCTGTGGCCGGTTTCTTGGGCGGGAAGGTCTCTATGAACCAAACCATCGAAAAATACAGTCAATATGTAATGACCGGTTTTGTGAAATCGATCCAGCCGATTGTTGTGAGCCGGGCGCAAGGCGCTATTGTCACCGATACTTCCGGCAGAGAATATATCGATTGCTTTGCAGGCATCTCTGTCGTCAATGCCGGACACTGCCACCCGGCCGTTGTGGCGGCAGCAAAAGACCAAATGGACAGGCTGATCCATTGTTGCTCGTATGTGTATTACGTGGAAGCCACGGCGAATCTGGCCGAGAAAATGGCCCAGATCACGCCCGGGCGGCTGAAGAAGTCGTTTTTCACGAACAGCGGCGCCGAGGCTATCGAAGGTGCGCTGAAACTTGCGAGACTGTACACAGGAAAGCACGAGATTATCGCATTGCAGGGAGGGTTTCACGGCCGCACCTGGGGCGCCTTGAGTGTTACCGGCAATTCGGGGCGCAAGCGCCGTGGAGGGCCGTACGCTCCAGGAGTTGCTTTTGCACCCGCACCATACGGCTTTAGGTCTCCTGGCATGACGGCACAAGAATGGGCGAGATCGCTTGACGAAATCATCCGCTTAGCCACATCGAGCGACGTTGCTGCGTTTATCGCCGAACCTGTTCTCGGCGAAGGCGGGATTATTGTTCCTCCTGCCGACTATTTTCTTGAGGTGAAGAAAATCCTCGATCGGTACAACATTCTACTGATCGTGGACGAAGTTCAGTCTGGCTTTGGCCGAACGGGGAAGATGTTTGCGATCGAACATTATGGCGTTGAACCCGACATCCTGGTGACGGCGAAGGGCATTGCCGATGGATTTCCTCTTGGGGCATTTACGGCCCGCGATGAAATCGCGGCAGCCTTCCAGCCCGGAGACCACCTTTCCACTTTCGGCGGCAACCCGGTGTGTTGCGCTGCGGCGCTGGCGAACATCCGGGTGATTGAAGAAGAAAAACTATGCGAACAGGCGCGGCTGAAGGGAGAGATCGTCCAGGCCGCATTGAAGCGAATGCTGAGGAGTATTTCAGCCTCCTCTGATGTCAGAGGTCTGGGTCTGATGATCGGTGTCGAACTGGTGCGTGGTGACGATCTGGCGCCCGCAGCCGGCCGGGCGGAAGCGATCAGGGAATCTTGCCGTAAGAAAGGCGTGCTGGTTGGAGTGGGCGGCATCTACGGAAACGTGTTGAGATTCCAGCCTCCTCTGGTTATCAGCCAGGAACAGGTGGACCGAGCGTTGCGTGTTATCGAGGAGGCGCTCAAAGAAACGGCGGTTCTCGCCACGGCATCGGCGTGATTCTCTTGCAGCGCCCAGACCAGGAATGCGCTTGGCATTGGACTTATGAAGGTTTATCAAGGAATGGCAGATGACGCGACCTTTAGAATTGATGAATTATCGCGGCGGTGGCTGGAATCGTTCGCACGCCGGCGAATACTTGGACGTCCTCAATCCCGCGACCACTGAGAAATTGGCGGCCGTTCCGTTGAGCACGCCGGAGGACGTCGGCGCAGCGGTGCAAGCGGCGGCCGCAGCCTATCCGGCATGGCGCCGCACACCTCCGGAAGACAGGATCCAATACCTTTTTAAGCTGAAGCAGCTTTTGGAAGACCATCTCGAGGAACTGGCGCGCCTGTGCACCATGGAGAATGGCAAGACGCTCGCGGAGTCGCGCGCGGAGCTGCGCCGTGCCATCGAAAACGTCGAAGTAGCGTGCGGCATTCCCACCATGATGCAGGGATACAACCTCGAAGATGTCGCGGCTGGTATCGACGAGGTCATGATTCGACAACCGCTCGGCGTCACCGCGGCGGTCACCCCTTTCAACTTTCCTGCCATGATTCCGTTCTGGTTTCTGCCTTACGCGATCGCCTGCGGTAATACGTTCATCCTCAAGCCGTCGGAAAAGGTGCCGCTTACCGCTCAGCGGGTGTTCGAATTGGTCGAAGAATTGAAGTTGCCGCCGGGCGTTTTGAACCTGGTTCACGGCGGCAAGCCGGCTGTTGACGCCCTGCTCGAACATCCCGGCGTCCGCGCTATCAGCTTCGTCGGATCTTCACCCGCAGCCAAGTACGTGTATGCACAGGCTGCTGCGCACGCAAAGCGCGTGCAGTGCCAAGGCGGGGCCAAGAATCACGTGCTGATCCTGCCAGACGCCGATCTGGACACGGCGACCCGCATCGTCAGCGACAGCGCCTTCGGGTGCGCCGGCCAACGATGTTTGGCTGTTTCCGTTGCGGTCACGGTCGGCGACGCTCGGCAACGATTCACGGATGAGATTGTGCGCGCGGCCGGCTCCATTCGCGTCGGAAACGGCCTCGAGCCTGACGTGCAAATGGGGCCCCTGATCAGTCGCGAGAGTAAGGGGCGTGTCGAAAGCCTCATAGCGAAGGGCGCTAGCGACGGCGCTCGAATCCTTCTGGATGGCCGGAACGGGTCGGCAGGTGAGCGCGGGAATTTCTTGAAGCCGACCCTCCTCGACGCTGTGCCCGCTTCCAGCGCCCTGTCGACGACCGAGATCTTTGGTCCGGTTCTAAGCCTCGTTCACGCGGATTCGCTCGAGGATGGTATCGAAATGTTGTCGCGCAGTCCGTATGGCAATATGGCCTCAATCTTCACCAATAGCGGCGCGGCGGCACGAAAATTCCGGTATGAAGTGCCGGCGGGGAATGTAGGCATCAACATTGGAGTTGCCGCTCCAATGGCTTACTTCCCGTTCAGCGGCTGGCGAGACAGTTTCCTGGGCGCCCTCCACGGACAGGGACGCGATGCGGTCGAGTTTTATACGGACAAGAAAGTTGTGGTTGAGCGGTGGCCCAAGGAGTGGTCGCGAAGATTCTAGCGGTTCGGCCTCGGTACACCTGCCGAGTAATTTTCGTCGTAACTCCAGCGCCATCAACAAAACCGCCAAACTTACCCGGTACACTTTTGCGCGTCTGCCGGGACCATCATCCCATGTTAAAATACGTTACACCAACGGGGGCGACACGGTTTCGACGGAAGCTGTCGCGGCTCGAAGGCATGCCGGGCCTCACCTGCCCGCAATCGGGTGAAAAAGTATAACTGCCAACCAACCATTGGCTCTCGCTGCCTAACATAAATTAGTCAGCGCGTCTCCCCGAGCGTCGCCTGTGCGCTTGGGATGAGGCGTCATTTAGCAGGCTGGCCGGAGCGTTTCGGTCCGTAATGCGCCGGCGAGATCATCGGACTAGCCGGAAACGTTTCTTGCCCTTTCTGAGCGCAACCGGCGAAACGCGGCCCGCCCGCAAGGGTTGACCGCACACGGAACGGGCTAAGCATGTAGTCTTCGGGTGGCAAGGCTTCTCGGACGGGGGTTCAACTCCCCCCGCCTCCAAAATTGGCACAGAAAACGCGGGGCGCGGCCGCTGTCCCCAGTGCTCAATGCCAGATTATTTTCGGTACTGAACCGGGTTTCTGCCCTTGACCATTGAAGGCAAGGAGGAAATGACGGCTGCCACTCGACCATTTCCTGTGAGCGCGTTAGGCCGAGAATTGTGCTCACTGCAACGGGCATCTCCTAATCGTCGGCTCGCAACGACGGTTAGCTTCTTGTCTCGAGACAATTTGTGGGCGGAATTGAACGATCCGATGGGGAGCGGTTGGAATCCTGTGCGGCGGCGAGTAAACGACGTTTATGGAACTCGCAGTGGTATTCCCGGCAAGATCGGTCGCGGTGACAGTGGCGGAGTTCACTCCAGGCACCAATGGAATAGTGCATGAGAAGTTGAACCCGTTGAGCGTGGCTTGAACGCCGTTGCAGGTCACGCCGGCAACTCCCGAAAGGGCGTCGGAGGCCGGGCCGGCGAGGGTCACTTGCGGGGTGGCCACAGTTGTCGAATCCGGGGGGCTCGTAATGGCCACGGTGGGAGGCGTCATGTCGAGATTTACTGTGAGGCTTGTCACGTTCGTCAGGCCTGATGTGTCGACGACCATCCCCGAAACGAGCTGGTTTCTGCCCTCGGTGCTTACAACGACCTGCGCTGGGCAAGATTCGATCGCTGCAAGTCCAGGAATGCAAGAGAAGTTAGTTGCGACGGGCGTGTTATTCCAACCATCGGAACTCGGGGCGGGCGAAGCGGTTGCTGTTATCCCGGGGGACGGGTTCATGGCAAATTTTGCGACGAATCCCGCATCGGGATTCAAAGAAGGTGTCGTTTGATAGACACCGGCCGTGGTGGGGAAGTCGGAGGATTGGGTGTACCCGCCGATGTAGGGGTTGCCCAGGGTATCAAGCGCGATGCTAGAAGCAAACCCGCCGAAGTGCGCGCTTCCGCCAAAATAGGTGGAATACAAGAGTCCAGAGCCATCCGGACTGAGTTCCGTCAAGAATGCGTCCCAGCCACCGCTGCTGTTAAGCGAGGTCTGAAAGGCGTCTGGCGTCGTCGGGAAGTCGGTAGATGACGCGTAACCTGCGACGAAGCTGTCCCCATTCGAATCCACCTGTATGCAGTTTGCGGTGTCGAGATAGGTGCTGTCTGTGCCGCCCAACATGGTCGAATAGACGAGGGATTGAGTTCCTGTCTTTGTGAGATCGAACTTGGCCACAAACCCCTTGCCATTGGCACTGTTTGCAGTCTGAAACGCTCCATTGGTCACGGGAAAATCGGATGACGTAGCACCCCCGGCGATGTAGATGTTGCCGAGGGAGTCCAGCGCGACGCCAGTGGCCTCGTCTCCAAGCGCGTCGACGGTTGACCCACCAAAGTACGTTGAGTAGCGGAGCGATGCGGCACCGGACTGAGCTGGCGCGATCTCGGCTAGGAAGGCGTTGCCCCCGGGTCCGTTAAGAACCGATTGGTAGGCAGAAGGGGTTGTTGGAAAGGGTGCGGAAGAGTTCGACGTAGTTTCGCCTCCGATATATGCGTTTCCGCTTGCGTCGATTGCGACGCTGTTCCCGTAGTCGCCCGACCATCCCGGGCTATTTCCGCCAAGATAGGTCGAATAAATGAGCGAGGCGATTCCCGACTTCGTGGTGTCAATTACGGTCAAGAATGCGTTACCGTTGGAACTGCCCAAAGAGGACTGATACGCATTCGCTGTCGTGGGAAAAGGGGCAACGGACGAATCGGAGGTGGTGACGCCGGTAACATAGGCATGCCCGACGGAGTCGGCTGCTATCCCCAACCCGAAGTCGCCATCGTTGCTCCAAGAACCGGAGGTGTTGAGCGCGTTTCCGCCGCCTCCGAGATAGGTCGAATAAACGAGAGACGGTCCACCTGTCTGGGTCGTGTCAAATCGCGCTACAAAGGCATTCCCTTCCGCTGCGTTTTGATTCGTCGTCTGAAAGCCGTTGACTATCGGGAAGTCGTTCGACAACGAATACCCAGTCACGTAAACATTCGAATTCCCGCCGAGCGCGATGCCGTACCCCACGTCGCTCCCCGAACCGCCGAGGTAGGTCGACCAAAGAACCGAGGAGGCGGAAGGGTCCAGCTTGGCGACGAATACGGCATAGTTCGCGTTGCCGGTCGTCTGATAGCCACCAACGATGGGAAATGTGGTCGAAGACGTCCAGCCGGCTACGTAAACGTCACCGGTCGAGTCCACCGCCACTCCTTCGACGGCGGTGTCCCCGTTCGTGCCGCCAATGAAAGTTGAATACGCGAGTGTCGGATCGATAATAAGGGGCTCGCGTCGGTTATATGGGCCAACCTGAATGCCGACTCGCGCGCCACTCAACATCACAAATTCGGCTGAGACGAAATGCTTCTCGCCAGCTTCCACCTGATAAGCGGTTGGGGGAAGGAGTTCTATTGCATCTGCGTCAATCCCGACACGCGCGGCTCCGTCCTGAGAAATCCTGACCTGTTCTTCTCCTGGGAACTTCAGAGCTATCGTTTTTGGATTGGTTCCCGGTGCTACGATCATGTCGAATTCAAGCCGACCATCGTTGCCGTAGTAAACTAAGTCGACGCCGGGGCGAACGTTTTCGTAGCGCACGCGGGAATAATTCGGAATGTTAATCAGCCATTTGCTGGGGTCAGTGCCGATATAGTAGCTACTCTTCCCGGGCAGTTCTCGGAGTGGTTCTAGATGTGTCCGGCCACTCCCGCGATCCACCGACATGCGGACAGTGCGACTCTTGCAGATCTGGTCTCGGAGCATGCGGGCACGCCCAATTTTTCGCGCTAATAGTCTCCCCCGTGTCATAGCATTGAGTTTCTGCAGGGCGGGGCTCTGTTGGCAGCGGTGCAGAGATAGTACCGCTTCTCTGTCCGTCAGGAATACCGTGTAACCAGATCCGT
Organism: Candidatus Acidiferrales bacterium; assembly: GCA_035277685.1. Classification (GTDB taxonomy): domain Bacteria; phylum Acidobacteriota; class Terriglobia; order Acidiferrales; family UBA7541; genus Palsa-295. The sequence continues at coordinate 4,810 of DATEKA010000193.1, read as the reverse complement.
GGGCAACGTACTTTACAGTGGCGTTTGCCTGCCCCTCGTTAGGTTCGAAGCTCAAGGGAAACGCCTCATATTCCCGAGCGACTTGTGCCGCGTTGACCGATTGCAGTCGAAAGGGTGCAACCCTTGTCCGGGCGGAAGCTGAACCGACTTGCGCAAGAAGTAGGATTAATATAAAGGAAAGCGTTGACGCTGCCTGAGCACGAAGTACAGCGCTTTTCATTTGAAGTCTCCTGCTCCTTTCACATTTCCTTCGTACCGGTACTATGTTAGGCAGCATGGCCACTGTGAAACGAAATCCTCTTTTTCTGTTCGGTCTTCCGATCAGACGCAGAGAGCGATTACTCGTGAAGTAAGAAAAGGACGTGAGCGTCGCGGTGGACCGAGCGAACCGGCAGTTCGGCAAAGGACGACTGAAAAACCCTTCGAAGCAAAGGAACCAGGCCCATTATAAGGACCAATTTGTAGCCGCTGATTTGGTAACGGCACGCCCGCAAACCAGGAGTTTCGATACAACATGTTATGGGGTTGACTTCTCCTGGGGACGACTCTCCCGCCGGCTCAGGAAGCCTAGCCTTGATCGGTAAAGAAAACACTTTGGGATTTCTAGACTCGAAAGAATCGCATTCGGGCTACGTGCTTCTCGGAAAAGTCAGAATTGTTTTGGAAAAACAGTGAGGTGCAGCAGTCTGTCCAACTGCTACGGTTCTCGCTTCAACGACACCTCGCGTCCTTCAGCTCTTGATCCACTGGAGGTCGGGAAGTGATGATGGTATTTTCATTCGGATTTCTAGATTGTGACGATCAGCTTGGAAAGTGGGGCGAGGCGATGCACGCAGGCGAGCGACTACAGGAACTGCGATCTCGATTGGGCCTGACAACGCGCGATGTGGCTGAGAAGAGCGAACAAATTGCGCGACACAAGGCGAATGAGGAATTCAAAATCTCCATTGCGTGGCTCACGGAAATCGAAAACTCGCACGGCATTCCGAGCATTTATAAGCTCTACAGCCTGAGCGTCATCTACCGAGTCAAATTCGGCGACCTCCTTCTCTTTTACGGTATCGACCTCGAAAGTATATCCAAGGAACGAATGCTAATTCCTCTAGACCTCACACATCTGACTCCTGTTGAGGTCTACGACGACGACCGAGCTACCATTTTTCCCGTTCACTTCGACCAAGGATTCGCCATAGAAAGGACGAACCTGCTTGCCCGAATGATAGACGTTTGGGGTGAGGTTCCTATCGGGCTGGTCCAACACCTCGACATTCGGAATCATCTCTATGGCTATATCGGGTCGGACGATTTCACGATGTACCCGCTGTTGCGCCCTGGGTCATTCGTCCAGATCGATCAATCGGTTAAGCGAATACGGCCGACGAGGTGGCACTCGGAGTACGAGCGACCGATATATTTTGTCGAGTTGCACGACGGCTACCTCTGTGCCTGGTGCGAACTACAGGGAGCGAATCTGATGGTTGTCCCGCATCCACTATCGTCTTGTAGGATTCGACAGTACGAATTCCCTCGCGACGCAGTCATAGTGGGCCAAGTAACGGGGGTCGCTATGCGGATTGTCGATCTGGCGGAACCAGACCCTCGCGCGCTGCCAAGACTGCCAAAGCAGCCATGACGTTAGATGCGAATAGGCGTGCCGTCAACGAACTGCAATCAGCCGGAACAGTGACCTCATAGGGCTGAAGGCGACTCCATGCGCGTATAACGCTAGACAAAGGCAAGCGCGTGGATCGGACGTAAGTCTCGACTTCCTGAACGAGCTCGGCAACCGAGCGGAGCACGAGCCTCTTGAAGACCTCTTTGTGGCAAGTTTCGAGCGCGTGTTGTGCCGCCTCTTCGTTGAATTGGCGCGTAAGTCCGGCGTGGTGATAGGCGCCGCTGTTATAGTCTCGTGTCGATGCCAAATAGATTAGGCGGGCAAAATCTCCAGGCATATTCGTCAGAGTTCGCTCTCGGAGGTCGTGGCACGCCGATTCGAACACCGGGGACTCTGGTTCTCCACGCAAGGAAATATCTCCCGGTATAACCTGAAGTTAGCTAAGAGTTAGTCCTCACGATTCCGTTCAGAGTCGAGGCAGTGGCTGGAGCAATCTGCTGGACTATACCCCGAAGCTTTAGGGCCGAACTCAAGTAACAGTCGAGAAGATTCGTGGCGCCTGAAGGACCGCGAAGCACAATCAGATAGTACAGAATCCCACTAGCAAGTTCGAAGGAAAGAAATTCAAAAGCCAACTTCAACTCGCTTGTCGTCGCGACGTCGGGACGCACTCGGACGGCTCGGCGATGTTCCCCGACAAGTTTTCGCATTCGACTTCTCACCTTACGTATCCATTCGAGCGCGAGAAGCGTGCGCTCATTGTAGAATCCGTTCGCAAACTCACGGGGCGTGGCTTGTGCGACCAGCCGCCAATCTCCAGGGCCGAAAATCCCTTTGCCAAGTTCCAAGACTAGTGTGTCCTTTTCCTCGTCGAGCCAACTGCAGCGTGCAAGCCAAGAGGTCCCGATCCCGTCGGTTCTCCGCCGTGCTCGCCAGAGCAAGAGGAGTGAAATCGCGAAAGCGGAAAAGGTTCCGAGGAAAAATAGCCAGGCTGTAAGGGTCACGGGACAATGTCCTTCAAACGCTCACGCGTCGACCGCAATTTCTCTCTTGTTCGCGCTACAACAAATCGATAATCACCTTCAAGTGATGCCTCACTACCCTGATCAGCTAAGGGAGAATACAACCAAAGAGTAAAACACCAAGTCAACAAGACCAGTATGTAGCAAGCCGGTTGAATCGTCTGCCAGGCGTGCTGAAAAGCAGACCCGAGATAGTCTCGCAATCCGAGACTGGCGACATTGACTATAAGAAAAAATCCGTACCCGTAGATGATGCCTTGGAGATTACGGCCCAGCGGAATTTCATAGTAAGCGAAAAGGATCACTAATCCGATCAATAAAACCAATTGGACGATTCGCAGGCTCAGTTCTGTTTCCAAGGTCGAGCGTCCGATCGTCCAGTTCGGATTGCCCGAAGCCTCCACTAAGATCCTACTGACGGCAAAGATAAATACGAAAATCAGCGCGTCGCGCGCCACGCGTGATGCACCCGGGTAGCGAGCAAACGCGATCTTGTACACTTCCCAGACCAACCCACATCCGAGAAAGATATTGACGAGTTCAGTGCCCCAATATGCCGGCGAATAGACCCTAGGAACTACACAGTAGACGCAGAGAAGAAACAGATCTCGCACCAGCACTACCGCCAGATAGCAGTAGAAGAACTTATAGTGCTGGATAATTCTGCTCTGAAATGCGCGCACGAGAAGCAGAACTTCGAGCGCCATAGCCGTATACCAGAACAAAGAGGTAGCCACACAACCCTTCCCAGAAGTGGACGGATATTAACACAAAAAAAAGGGGAGCCGTAAGCCCCCCTTTTTTGCTTTTTTCCTCTGAGGAGCGCTATGCCGAATAGGCACTCCCATACGGGATCGGTGGCGGCGGAGGGGCTCCCCCATCAGCGATAAGGGGATGGACGACCCCCGGTCGGTGATGCGCAAAACTCAACGAAGGCAGCGCGCTTGCTGCCACAAAAAGAAGCGCGCAAATCCATTTTCTCAAAGTCATTGTCTTCTCTCCTCTAAATGAAGTTTTTCAAAACCGACGGTGCTGGTTCACTCGTAAGGCGTGGCGAAGTCTATTCGAGCCGATGAGCGTTAAGTGGTCGGAACTTCTCTTTGATCGGAGAACCGATCAGAGTTCTATTTAGAGGATATGGGCACCGTTCGGACACTGAAAACAGAATGCGCTGATAAAAAAGAGAGTTCTAGAACCACAAGCGTCGCCACATCTATTGGTGATCGGAAAGGCGATCAAAGTTGGTCCAGAACTCACGTTCAGTCGGGCCGGACGGTAGATTGTCGACTGGAATGGTTTTGCGAAAAGGACAGACGTATCACTGCGCAAATCCGCGCTGCCGCGCGGGAATCCACGTGGTGAACGATTCGATCGAGGGTACTTCGAACCCGAGATGCTGTTGTGGGACTGAAATGAAGAAGCGTTACGACAAGCCAATTCTAAAGAAGCTTCATCCGACGCCCGAGGTGGCTGGCTTGCTCGCGGACGGGAGGTAATGGTGAACCTGCTTCCGAAGCGCTCATCCAGCGTCGGGATTGAGGCTCGACAACAGCATGCGATTTACCCGAATTCGGTCGTGGTTTCGGCAAAGGAGCAGGTCTCCTGCAAACTTGGGGAAGAGTTCGCCGTTCTAGAGTTGACGCGTGGTCGCTACTATGGATTGAAACGCTCCGCGGCGGACTTGTGGCGTTTGTTGCAGGATGGCCGGTCTTGGATTGTCGGCGAGCTTCGAGATTCGATCACGGAAAAGCGTGAGGCGATTGAGGAAAGGGAGCAGGCCGACCTCATCGAGCTTTTGGAGAAAATGCGATCGTGCGGTCTGATAGAAGTTCAGGATGCCAACCGACAAGAACACGAGACTCTCAGGAGGCAATTTGTCACGGCGGATACACTGGCCGAAGGGTCGCGCTTAGGTTCTCTCGAGAGCTGCTATCCGGAGCTGGGCTTTGAGGAGTATGGCACGATCGAGGACATTACAAGGTTCAACACCCTGAACGGGGGATCCGGCGACAACAGAACCAAGAATAATACTAGAAGCGGCGCTGGGTGATTCTATGGCTTCGTGCGGACATGCTAGACGTTCTCGGTCTGTCTGGAGGATTGGCTTCCCTCGTTGTCGGAATCGTTCTTCTGTACGACTGTTTGTTCGACACGACAGCCGGGACGCAGACTG
>DATEKA010000192.1:0-4548 GCA_035277685.1 Candidatus Acidiferrales bacterium | reverse complement strand
TGCGTCGCACGCGCAGATCCCGGAAGCCGCCTGGAGCCGCGGCATCGGAGAGCCACTCGCCACGCCGGGTGTAAAAGCCCAGCAGACCAATGTTGACGACGGCTATTGGCAGGGCCTGCCCATTGGAGGCTTCGGGTCTGGCTCGATCGGCCGTACCTATCGCGGCGACTTCGCACGCTGGCATTTGAAAGTCGGCGTAGACAAATATCAGTCGGTTGCGCCCGACGTATTTGCCGCCTACGAACAGGAAGCGGGAAGCCGACCGGTTGCCGTAGTCCTTCGCGCCGGAAAGCCGGCGGGCGCGGAAAGCCTTTCGTCATGGAATTGGAACTATCCAGCGGGAGCGGGTAAGTACTACGCGCTCTTCCCCAAGGCATGGTTTGAATACGAGTATTCCGGGTTTCCGGTACAACTCTCCTGCGAGCAGTTTTCGCCGGTTCTCCCGAACAATTATCGCGAGACGAGCTATCCGGTAGGCGTTTTCGTCTGGCATGCCAGGAATACGGGCGCCAAACCGGTCAAGGTGGCGATCCTCTTTTCATGGGCCAATATGGTGGGCTGGTTCCACTCGTTCGGGCACGATTTGGACCCGGTGTTCGGCTCCGGCGACTACGATTCAGCAAAAGACGAGAAGCTGGCAGGCGGCGGCACGATGAAAGGCATTGTGTTCGAGCGGGTGCGAACTGGAGAACCGCAGACGGACCAGGACGGGCAATTCGCCATTGCCACATTGGAAGGCGACGGTGCCAGGGTGACGCGGCAGACGACCATGGATCTTGATAGCGACGGAGCGAGCGTCTGGGGAACCTTTTCGAAGGACGGAACCTTGGTCGAGACGCCGAAAAACTGGCTGAGCTCCGGTTCGAATCCGATCGGCGGGGCCATTTCCGTCACCTTTACTTTAGAGCCTGGAACGACGAAGGAAATTCCTATGGCGCTCTCGTGGGATTTTCCCATCGTGCAATTCGGAAGCGGACGCCGCTGGTACAAGCGATACACGGCTTTCTTCGGTAACGACGGCAATAACGCCTGGGCGATTGCGCGCACGGCGCTCGAGAACTACCGGCAGTGGAGCAAAGAAATCGACGACTGGCAGAGGCCGGTTCTTCACGACAAGTCCCAGCCGTTGTGGTTGCGCGGCATGCTATTTAACGAACTATACGACCTGGTAGACGGCGGCACGTTTTGGGAAAACGGCGAAGTAGGTAAACCCGCGCCCCCACGCGATTCCGCGAGGAGCGATCATCACCTGTTCAGTTATCTCGAGTGTTTTGACTATCCGTTCTACGACAGCCTCGACGTGCGTTTCTATGGCTCGTGGGCGCTCCTGAAATTCTGGCCGGAGCTCGAAAAACAGGCCATGCGCGAATTTGCGGACACGGTTCCGCTGAACTACGGGCAGAACCAGCAGGCGGCCGCCAGCAAAGCAATCGCACCGCGCAAAGAGGCCGGCTCCCTTCCCCACGATCTGGGCTCGCCTATCGAAGACCCCATCGAGCGCGTGAATCAATACAACTATCAGGATGTGAGCATCTGGCGCGATCTGAACAGCAAGTACGTCCTCCAGGTGTACCGCGACTGGTATCTGACCGGCGCGAATGACCGGGATTTTCTGACGTATACCTGGCCGTCGGTGAAGACGGCGCTCGATTTCCTGAAGAAGTTCGACACGCGCGGCGACGGATTGCCCCAGAACGAGGGCATTCCCGACCAGACATACGACAACTGGCCCATGCGCGGCACCAGCGCATATTGCGGCAGCCTGTGGCTTGCCGCGCTGAAGGCAGCCGTAGCGATGGCGGGACCCGCCGGCGATGCCGCGGCGAAGACGAAGTACCAGGCGTGGTACGACAAGGCGCAACCGAATTTCGTGAAGGAACTGTGGAACGGTAGTTACTTCAACTACGACACGGGCAGCCCCTACAAATCGAACATCATGGCCGATCAGCTCGTCGGCCAATGGTACGCGGACCTGACCGGACTGGGCGACATTGTTCCGGACAACATGACCCGCAAGGCGCTCGCGCAAATCTTTCAGCACAACGTGCTGGAGTTTCAGGGCGGCCAGATGGGCGCCGTAAACGGGATGAATCCCGACGGAAGCACGGTAACAATTTCCGAGCAGCCGCAGGAAGTGTGGGCCGGCGTGACGTTTGCTCTGGCGTCGCTCATGAAGGCTGAAGGAATGACGACGGAAGCCGACAAGACCGCGTGGGGAATCTACAACGTCGTCTACCAGAAGAAGGGCTATTGGTTCCGCACGCCGGAAGCGTGGCGAAGCGACGGCAACTACCGCGCGTCCCTGTATATGAGGCCTCTGGCCGTGTGGTCGATGGAGTACCCCAAGCTAAAGCAAGCATCACACTGAGTCCTAACGCCGGATCACTTCACAAATTCGCCGTGACCTCCGCGCGCCCACGGATCGTACGCCAGCGCGAAACGAATGCGATCCGGAATCGGCGGGTGCGAATAGAAGAGCAAAACGTCCACCGGATTCGGCGTGGGGTCTGCCAGATCCACTTGCCCTAAAATCTGGAACGACTGCGCGGCCACCTGGCTCGAGTCGGCCGTGAGTCCGTGCGTTACTTCCAGACCGTATTGATCGGCCTGGTGTTCGAAATGACGGCTCACGGCGCTTCCAACCGGCGTGCCAATAAACGAGAAAACGGAAATCAGCAGCAACAGCGCGGGCAAAGAAGCCCAATCGTCAATACCGCGAACTGCCCAATTCGTGGTCAGCTTCACATCTCGCAGCGGCTGGGTACCCGGCGCGTGTAACGGAGCGTTCGGTAAATTCGGCAAAGTCGAATCGCGATTCCCGCCGCCCCAACGAGTCAACAGCCATCCAATCGTTCTAAAGGCGAGATAAAACAGCACGAACAATCCGGCTGCCCCGGCGGCCATCCCCTTCCAGACGTGATTCAGAACGTAATGTCCCATCTCGTGTCCGACCACATAAACGATCTGCGGGGTGTCCATGTCGCGGATGGTCGTGTCCCAAACGACGATCCGCTTCGATGCGCCGATGCCCGTCACGTATGCGTTGAGCGCCCTCGTCTTTGCACCCGCGCCCATCCAGAACATGCGGTCCGGTGGAATATTCTGGCCCGCGCGTTGAACCAACTGCTCGAGCTTCGCCGTGAGCGCCGGATCCTTTTGCGCGAGCGGCTCGAAACGGTGGAACAGCGGATCTACGACGACCGGCTGGACGAAAATCAGGAGGGCCATCAGCGGCAGCGCAATGAGCCAGAAATAGAGCCACCAGCGGCGCGGCGACCGGCGAATGACGGCGTAGAGAATCCAGGTCAGAAATGCGCCGATAACGATCAAAACGATCTCCTGCTTGGTCCAATCCCAAAACCACGAGGCCCAGCCTTGAATGCTGATTCCGAAACGGCGGCTCACCCAGTGCCGGCCAATGTCGAGCGGAATCGTGAGCAGGCTGATCGTAAGGATAAGCGGCGGCGCGAAGATCAGCGCCTGAAAAAATCTCACTCTCGTGGCTCTTTCAGCCCAGTCGCGAAACTTCGGAGCGAAACGCCAGTTGAGAATCAGCAGAAGGATCAGCCACGAATAGAGTGTCCCGATCAACTCGCCCCAAAACGAGATTTGGCCTAGCCTGTGCGCTTTGCGGTAGAGCGCGGGCGGAAGCGTATAGTGGGTCACGTTTTGGACGGCTTCGCCAGCCGGGAGAGTTTGCTGTGCGTTCTGTGAGCGTTCGGCCGCTGCGCTCGGGGTAGTGGCCCGCGAAGCGCCGGCGGGCGAGGCGAGCACGACGCTTAACAGCAATGTGGACAGCAGAACCACGAGCAGTTTTGTCATGGGCCCTCGCGCCGAACAGCATACGCCAGCCGGCGAAACGAGGGTGCCTCTTTGGGTGCGCCGCGGGCCGGCTTTCTACCGGGCGCATGGCGCACGCGGTTAAAATTGGAAGACTCGGCCACCGGGGAGGTTCGCAATGATCGCAAAATGGCTGGCTGTTCTGATGCTGACGACGCCCGCGGGCCTGGCCGCCGCCCAACAGACCGCGCAGGCGCAACCGCCGCAAAACCAGTCGCAGAGTCACGCCTCGCAGAGTCCGCAGGATCCGGTTGCAGCGGCCGCCCGGCGCGCTCGTGAAGAAAAGAAAGAGCAGCCGCAAGCGACGAAGGTTTGGGACAACGACAACCTTCCGAAGGCTCCCCAGGCGACCAGCATTGCAAATGAGCGCCCAGAATCGGAAAACGCCGCGCTCCCTGCGACACAGAACGGCGCGCCCGTCGAGGCGGCAAAGACCTCCGGAAAGGACGCCGCTGCCGTCGAGGAACAGAAAGCGGAGCTGCAGAAAGAGATTGCTCAGGCGAAAGCGCACCTGAAGAGCGTAATGACGGACCTCGACATCGCCTCGCGCACGTATCAGCTCGATCAGCAAACGTTCTATAGCAACCCGAATTATTCGTCCGACACGCAGGGGGCCGACAAGCTGAAGAACGAGCAGAGCGAAATCGACGCGGAGAAGCAGGAAGTGGACGACTTACAGAAGAACGTGGATGCGTTGGCGGCCAAGCT
>DATEKA010000191.1:0-14845 GCA_035277685.1 Candidatus Acidiferrales bacterium | reverse complement strand
CCCGAGCCGTCCGTCGCCTTCGGGGGCATGCTCTTCTCCTTCCGCCTTTATACTTTCGAGAACGCATACGGCCTGGACCGCGAACACCTAACCGTCGAAAAGACAGCAGCGGGCATGGAAATCCGTTGCTCCCAGTTCGTCTGGGCAGGAGGACAGGAGCACGTTCCAGGAACGCTGACCGCGCGCCTTCGTAAGAACGGCGACTTTATCGAGTGGGAGGCTTCGGCGGACATGGACCAGCGTATCAAGTCGATGGCCGCGATCGTGCGAGGCGTCCCACGAGGCAAGATTTCTCCGGGCAGCGGCGGCTTCTTTGATCCGAAGGACAATGAACTACTAATCGGCTATCCGTTCGGCGGCGGAGATCACCACGGAGCGATCAGCGTGGATTCGCCAGCGGCAGTGATCCAGGCGAGCGATCAAGAGTTTTTCCTGTTGTCGGTGCTGCTCGACAAGGTGCGCGCGAACCGCATCTATCTTCAGCCCGGAGCGAACGGGTATCGCGTCGAACTGGTCTACGAACAGGGTGGTTGGGAGAAAAGTAATCACATCCAGAGTCCCACATGGCGCGCCGGCCGCACCCGCACCGCCGACGATGCTTACGCGCAACATTACGATCGCGTGGCACGCGCGTTCAGCATTCCCGGCTGGGAACAGCGTTCGGACGTGCCCTCATGGTTTCGCGATGTCGCGCTTGTGCTGTCAATCCATGGTATGCACTGGACCGGATACATCTTCAACGATTTTGCCAAGGCCCTACGCACACTCGAATGGGCCCGCACGCAGATTCCCGGGAATCGAGTGCTCGTCTTTCTTCCCGCATGGGATGGCCGGTACTACTGGGAGTATCCGGTCTACAAGGTGAGCCCGCGACTCGGCGGCGAGGACGGCTTCCGCGCGCTGATTGATAAAGGCCACGAGATGGGCTTTCGGTTTCTTCCGATGTTCGGGATGAACAGCGCGAACGACAAGCTCTCCGATTTTTCGCAATTCTCCGACGCCACCACACAGGATGTGGATGGCAATGACTTCGATTTGGACTGGGTCGATTGGGACAACGATCGCCACAACGAAGGCTGGGGGAAGTACATGAACCTGGGCGTCGATTCGTGGCGGAACTGGCTGTCGGGAAGGATTACGGAGCTGATCGAGCGATTCAAGGTGGACGGCTATTTCCTCGATATTTCAGGAGGCTGGCAGAACAACACAAAAGCCGATATGCACGAGGGCACGCGGCGGCTCGTCGCCGACCTTCGACAGAAGTATCCGCAGGTGCTTCCCGTCGGCGAATTTTCGTATGACGCATTGCTGTCGATTCTGCCCGTCTACCAGGTCTTCCCTTCCCGAGGCTATCCCCCGGCTTTTCAGAAGTATTGCCGCGCGTTTTACCATCTGAGCCATCCAGCGCCGGGACGCGGGAGCAGCGGCGTTCACGAATCCGGCTTCGGCCGCTTCAGCCCCGAGGTGCGCAAGGGTCAGTTCTCGATTCCGACGATCACAGTCGTGGACGATACGTTCGACAAGTACCGCGACGTGATGGCCCAGGTCATCGCCGGCGCGAAGGCGTGGGCGGGAATCTCCTGACGAAGTGGCGGAGCGCTTCGGGCGTCTGCCGAAAATCCGGGACAAGATGGCGGCTCCGTTGTAATGTCCGGTAGTCAAGTGCTGTGCGAAATGCGGATCGGGATGCGTTCATGAGGAAATTCGTCCTTATCTTTGGGGTTGCAATCGTTTCGATCGGAGTGCGCGCGGCGCAGAATCCGGAAATCACCCGTTGGGAGCGGGAAGCGCAGAACATCACGATCACGCGCGACAACTGGGGTATCGCTCACGTTCACGGGAAAAGCGACGCGGACGCCGTTTTCGGAATGGAATACGCCCAGGCCGAGGACGATTTCAATCGCGTCGAGACGAACTACATCGAGGCGCTCGGCTGGAAGGCGCGGACGGAAGGCGAATCAGCTATTTTCGACGACCTGCGCACGAAATTGTTCGTTGATGAGCCGGCGCTGAAGGCGACATACGCGAAGAGTCCGGCATGGTTGAAGAAACTGATGGACGCCTTCGCGGACGGACTGAACTTCTACCTCTACAAGCACCCTGAGGTAAAGCCGCGCGCCATCACTCATTTCGAACCGTGGATGGCCCTGGCCTTCAGCGAAGGAAGCATTGGCGGCGACATCTATGATGTGAACGTGGAGCGGCTCGCCGAATTTTACGGCCAGGCACCAAAGCGCGATCAGAGCGCCTCGCTGGAGCCGCCGCTCTCCGAACCGGGCGGCTCGAACGGAATCGCGATCGGACCATCCAACTCGGCGGACCATCACGCGTTGCTCTACATCAATCCCCACGTTTCGTTCTATTTCCGCGCCGAGCTGCAAATGTCGAGCGACGAAGGTTTGGACGCCTTTGGCGCGGTTACCTGGGGCCAATTCTTCGTCTATCAGGGATTCAATCCCAGCGCCGGCTGGATGCACACGTCGAGCGGCGTCGAGAATGTTGATCAGTTTCTTGAAACGGTGACCCGGAAAAATGGGCGGTATTACTATCGCTACGGCGACCGCGAGTTACCAGTCAAAGAGCGCTCGATAACCATCGATTACAAAACTGCCGGTGGCATCGCTCATAAAACGTTCACCGCGTATTACACCCAGCACGGTCCGGTGATCGGCAGGACAGGCGGCAAATGGATCAGCATCAACCTGATGCAAGAGCCTCTTCGTGCTCTGATACAGGACTTCACGCGCATGAAGGCAAAGGACTACTCCGCGTTCCTCCAAACCATGCGCCTGCACACGAACTCGTCGAACAACACGATCTTCGCCGACTCTGAAGGTCACATTGCCTACTGGCATTCGGATTGGATTCCGCGCCGCAGCGACGCCTTCGATTGGACCAAACCCGTGGACGGCAGCAATCCGGAAACCGCGTATCACGGTTTGTTGACGCTGGCACAAACGCCGCATCTGCTCGATCCACCCGACGGCTGGCTCTACAATTCGAATAACTGGCCGTGGTCCGCGGCGGGCCCGGACAGCCCCAAGCGCGAGGACTTTCCCAAGTACGTCGACCGTGGGACCGAGGAGAGCGCGCGCGGTTACCACGCGCTTCGGCTCCTTACGGGCCATAGCGCGTGGACGCCGAAATCACTCACCGCAGCGGGGTTCGACAGTTATTTGCCCGCGTTCGCTACAATGATTCCCGTGCTCGTGCGTGACTACGATGCGCTACCGTCATCGGATCCGCTAAAGGCCAGGTTGTCCCAACAGATCGCCGTGCTGCGCAAATGGGACTACCGTTGGGGAGCGGATTCCGTCCCCACGTCGCTTGCGGTTTTCTGGGGCTTCGACGTGTATCACAAACTTTCCTCGACCGCGCGCGACGCGGATACATCGCCGGAGGACTACGTCGTCAAGCGCGCCACTCCGGCGCAACTACTGGAATCGCTCGCGGCCGCTTCCGACAAACTGACCGGCGATTTCGGCGCCTGGCAAACGCCCTGGGGCAAAATCAATCGCTTCCAGCGTCTTGATGACAGTATTCTCCATCCTCATTTCGACGATTCCAAGCCAAGCATCGCCATTCCGTTCGTTTCCTCGGCGTGGGGTTCGCTTGCCGCGTACGGCTCGCGTCCTTATCCCAATACGAAACGCTGGTACGGCACAGTTGGCAATAGTTTCGTTTGCGTGATCGACTTTGGCCCGCAGGTGCACGCATGGGCCGTTACTACGGGCGGAGTAAGCGGGAATCCGGCTTCTCCGCACTTCGACGATCAGGCCGAGCGGTACGCAACTGGGAATCCGGGCGAAGTTTATTTTTACCCGTCGCAGCTCAAGAGCCACACGGAACGCGAGTATCATCCGGGCGATTGAGCGTATTCGCGCCGTGGTGTTCGACGCAGGCTCCGAGCAAATTCTCGCATCGCCAAACTGAAAGAGGACACGCCTAATGGATAATTCGAAGAATGCTCGACGTAAGACATTTCCGCATTTGGGTCCGTGGCTCTGTGCTTTCCTGCTCGTGCTCATCCTCGCGCCTTTTTCCTCTTTACCGGTCGCACAGACCGCCCTCACCGGTTTGTGGCTCTATAAAATTCCCACCGGAGACGGCAATTTCCGCGAGATTTTTTTCGACCTGAAACAAGATGGCGAAACCATAACCGGGAAAATGATGTTCCGCGCAGACCGCGGCCTTCCCATAAGCGACGGCACTTTTCACGATGGGAAGCTTCATTTCATCGTACACGTCGGACGGCCTCCCCAAACCCGCTCCGTGACGTACGACGGGACCGCGAAAGACGGGAAACTCTTCCTCTCGTCGTCATTTCCCGGCAGGGCTACGTTGAACGGCGTCGCCGAGCGCACTACGGAACAAGCGATGCAGCCGCCGGCCCGGCTTCCCCTTCCCGCGTTGCACGACGTGCCTGATAACGGCTTGGCTCGCACGCCGCCAATGGGATGGAACAGTTGGAACAAGTTCGCCGGCAAAGTGACGGACAAGGACGTCCGCGATATGGCGGACGCCATGGTCTCCAGCGGCATGAAAGATGCCGGCTACACCTACATCAATATTGACGACACTTGGGAAGGCCAGCGCGATGCGAACGGGAATATCACAAGCAATCTGAAGTTTCCCGACATGAAGGCGCTCGCGGACTACGTTCACTCTAAGGGACTGAAAATCGGGATTTATTCTTCTCCCGGTCCCAAGACCTGCGCCGGGTACGAAGGCAGTTACGGCCACGAGCAGCAGGACGCCAACACCTATGCCGCGTGGGGGTTCGATTACCTGAAATACGACTGGTGCAGCGCGGGCGAAATCTACAAAACGGGCGAGATGCAGCCCGTTTATCAGAAGATGGGCGACGCCCTGCTCAAGACCGGCCGGCCCATCGTCTTCAGCCTCTGCCAGTACGGCGAAGACAACGTCTGGACCTGGGGCGCGAAGGTTGGCGGGAACCTCTGGCGAACGACGGACGATATCAACGACACCTGGAAGCGAATGTCTGACATCGGCTTCAGCCAGTTCGATATCGCCAAGTACATCCGGCCCGGCCACTGGAACGATCCCGACATGCTTGAAATCGGAAACGGCGGCATGACGGACGAGGAATACCGCACGCACATGAGCCTGTGGGCGATGCTGGCGGCGCCGCTGCTCGCCGGAAACGATTTGCGCACCATGTCCGATTCCATTAAGCAAATCCTCACGAATCGCGATGTGATCGCCATTGATCAGGATCCCGACGGAAAACCCGTGCAACGAATATCCGATCCGGCAGCCAGCGCCGTCGTGCTTTCGCGTCCGCTCCACGATGGTGCGGTAGCTGTGGGCTTGTTCAATCGCGCCGATCAGCCGCATGCCATTACTGTGACATGGAGTGACGCGGGTGTTTCAGGGAGCGGTTTCCACGCCCGCGATCTCTGGAAACATGATGACGTCGCGGCGTCGGGCGCGAGCTACACTGCTACCGTTCCGGGGCACGGCGTCGTGCTTCTGAAAATAACCGCAGATGAGTCGGCGCGCTGACCGGCGGGCCCTCTGCTCACGCATGACAGGCAAGATCAGCGTCGAGGTTTGCGTTGACTCCGTCGACACGGCGATGGCCGCCCAGGCTGCGGGAGCCGACCGCGTGGAACTCTGCGCGAACCTGCTGGAGGGAGGGACCACGCCCAGCGCAGGAGTCATTGCGCTGGCCCGTCGCAAAATCGGGATCAAACTCCACGTGATGATTCGCCCGCGCGGCGGGGATTTCTGCTACGAGGCGGACGAGGTCCGGGTCATGGAGAACGATATCACCATGGCAAAACAACTCGGCGCCGATGGCGTGGTTTTTGGAATCCTTGATCCTGATGGCTCAATCGACGCGACGAGAATGCGCGGCCTGCTCGAATTGGCGCGGCCGTTGAAGATCACCTGTCATCGGGCAATTGACATGTCGCGCGACCTTCGTAAATCACTCGACGCGCTGATTAATCTGGGCGTTGAGTATGTCCTGACGTCAGGCGGGAAGCAAACTGCACTCGAAGGCAGCGCCTCAATCAAAGGCTTAGTGCGCGCGGCTGGCGACCGCATTTCGATAATGGCGGGAGGTGGCGTTAACGAGCGAAACGTCCGCGACGTCATCTCAAAAACGGGAATAAAACAGATTCATGTCGGCATGAGCGACCGGACTCCCGGACCCATGAAATATCGCAACGAGAACATTTCGATGGGAACGGCGAAAGGCCGGGAATACGACCGCTTCGGCGCTTCTAAAGAAAGACTCGCCAAGCTCGTCGCTGCCTGCAAGTCGGAAGCGTGAATCGGGCGCGGCTTCTCTATAGAACCACTTCGAGGCAGTGGCACAGCCATACCACCACGCTGTAACCATCACCAGCGCACGCTTAAGATGCCCGATTAGGATCTCGCCCGTGCGTCCTTATTCCTCGTTTTCGCCGGACTGCTGTCCCGGCGAATTCGTTTCCAGTTTCAGTTCCGGCAAACTCGCTGCGCGGAGTTTCGCGTTCAGCGCCGGGATGTCGTGTGCTTTCAGCGCGTCCCAGGTTTGCATCAGCGGAGACACTTCTTTCACTGCGTCGGGCACAGCGGCAGTTGCTTGACTCGTGGGCGCAACGTCCGCTTCCTGGAAAACGTTCATCAGTATGAGCAGCCGCATCCCCGTGCTAGCCAGCGACGGACCCGCTTGTCCGCCTCCGAAAAAGCGCTGGGCCGATCCCGCCACGTTGTTTAGCTTGTCGTCCAGTGCGTTCACTTCGGCGAGCGTTTCGCCCTGCGCCTGCTTCTTCAGCCCTGCGAGCTGTTTCCGCAATTCCGTCGCCTGGTCGAATGCGGGCGAAACCTTCAGGAGCTCCTCGTACAACCGCATGGATTCCGTGAACTGTTCTCGCAAACCGGCGAGCGGCGTCTTCACGCGCGGGTCCATTTTCACCATGAGCGGTTGAGAATAACTCTTGCCGCCTGCAGTTAGCACAACTGTGTATTGCCCAGGCATCGCCCATGGTGAGGTAGGAGCAGGTGCGGTGTTGTGCGGGACCGCCGCAATTGGGTAGGAAGGCGCTATTCCCGGTACCGGAGCGTAGTGAATATCCCATAGGAAGCGATGCATTCCGGGCACGTCTGAAAGCGCCTCCGGTGGACGAACCCAACACGTCGGAATGGACAAGTCCGGACTGATTAGCCGTGGTTTTTCCTCGCTTGACCAGCGCCGCACAACCTTTCCGGCGCTGTCGCGAACCTCAAGCGTAACCGGCGAAGAAGCTGCGGAACCCAGATAGTAGTCGATCATTGCGCCGTCCGGCGGGTTCTGCCCGGCAGGAAAATCGGGCGGCAACGGCGTGTCCGTGTTTGTGTTCCAGCGCACGCGATACGTCAACTCTGGCTTGAACAGGACCGCGGCGCTCGAAGTGACCTGCTCGGTCAGCTGGCGCAGCGGCGTGATGTCGTCCAGTATCCAGAAGCCGCGGCCGTGCGTGGCAACGGCAAGGTCATTGTCCTTGATAATGAGATCGCGCATGGATGTGGCCGGCATGTTCAGCCGCAATGACTGCCACTGCTCGCCGTCATTCAACGAAACGTAGACGGCATTTTCCGTGCCAGCAAACAGCAGTCCTTTGCGCTCCGGGTCCTCGCGCACCACGTTCACATCCTCATTCGACGGGATTCCATTCACGATTTCCGTCCATGTTTTCCCACCGTCTTTGGTACGCAGAATGTGAGGGTGCAGGTCATCGAGGCGCAAAGTGTTGATCGCCGCGTAAGCCGTTTGTTGATCGAAGTGGCCGGCTTCAATGATCGAAACTTTCTGAAATGGTTCGAGAGTCGGGGGCGTGACGTTCTTCCAATGCGCGCCGCCATCCATCGTAACTTGAATCTGCCCGTCGTCCGTTCCCGCCCAGATGAGATTTGCGTTTAGCGGTGACGGCGCGACTGCGTAGATGACGCCGCGCTGGATCGGTTGCGCGGAGCGCTCACTCCGATATTTTCCGACGCTTGCGGGGACGGCGTACGCCTTGCGCGTCAGGTCCGGACTGATTTGCTGCCAGTGCATCCCTCCGTCGCCGGTTTTCCAAAGCGTGTTGGAAGCAAAGTACATGACATGAGGATTCTCTGGCGAGAAAACAATCGGCTCCGTCCGGACCACGCGAAAATCGTTCGACCGAAACGGCTTCGGCATGATGTTTTGCGCCTGGGTCGTTCGGCGGTCGTAGCGTGTGAGCTTTCCTCCGTACACGATGTCAGGATCGAGCGGGTCTGGCACGGCGTAGCCGTATTCCTCGGCTGCTACCGGGTGCCAATCACGAATCGTGATCTCGCCGTCGTTGCCGCGGCTCGAAACGCACGCCGACCCGCTTTCCTGCTGCCCGCTGCAAAGCCTGTAGGGAAACGCATTATCGGCGTTGACGTGGTACATCTGCGCGGTGGATTGGTTGTACCAGGAACTCCAGCTCGCCCCGCCGTTCACCGTGATGATCGCTCCCTGGTCGCTCGCCAGGAGAATGATTTGTGGATTCTCCGGATTGATCCAGACGTTCTGGTAATCGTCCCCGCCGGGAGCTCCCCGAAGCCCCGTCCAGGTTTTTCCGCCGTCTACAGATTTCCAGGTGACAATACTCGTCATGTAGATGACGTCCGGATTCTTCGGATCGATTGCAGGCTCGGGCAAATCCCCGCCGCCGATCCGTTGTGCCGGCCGCGGATCGTCCGTTGCGATGCTCCAGCTCTCTCCGCCGTCTTCCGATTTGTAGAGCTTGACGCCTCGCCCCTCCGCAACCGAAGCAAAAAGCATTTGGGAATTGCTTCGGGAAATCGCGACGTGCGCCTGGTTTGCGCCGGCAGGCAGACCGTTCGTGAGTTTCTTCCAGTTTGACCCGCCGTCCGTGGACTTGAAAATCCCACCGTTCGGCCCTTCCCACGAACCGTTCTCCCATGGGCCTTCTTCAGCCTGCCACATCGTGGCATACACAACTTGCGGATTATTGGGGTCAATCAGGACATCATCGCCGCCGGTGTATTCGTCTCTGTAGAGCACCTTGGTCCAGGTCTGCCCGCCGTCTGTTGACCGGAAAATTCCGCGCTCTTCGTTAGGACCATAGGGGTGTCCTGCTACTGCGGCGAACACCCGATTCGGGTCGTGTGGGTCCACCGCCAGCTCCGGTATCTGCTGCCCGTCCCGCAGACCAAGATGCGTCCACGTCTTGCCGGCGTCCGTTGACTTGTAAATCCCGTCGCCAACCGAAAGATCGGGACGATGCAGCCCTTCCCCGCTGCCTGCGTAAATGATGTTGGGATCGGACGGCGCGACGAACAGTGATCCGATGGAGCCTGTCGGCTCGCTGTCGAAGATCGGCGCCCACGTGCGGCCATAGTCATCCGTCTTCCAGATTCCCCCGTTGCAGACGCCGATGTAGAAAACGTTCGGCTCACCGGGCACGCCCGCCACGGCCCGCGTCCGCCCGCCACGATAGGGTCCTATGTTGCGCCAATGCATGGCCTGCGAGAGATTTGGCACGATTGGCTGCGGCTGCTGTGCCGGAGCCGGAATCGGAAGAGAGATCAGGATCAGTATGAAAACCGCAGTGATACTAAGACGTCGAACTGAATTCACGCTTGCCTCCCAGAATTAAAGCAACTGGAAAAAGTGCCAGGAAACTCTCCTGTGAGCGCCCCGCCACCGTCACCCGAAATTTGACAAAGGAGGATATCGCATTCAACCCGCGCACGTCAGCTTTTCCGGCGTTATCGCAACGTGCCCATCTGCGCCACTCTCAGCAGGCGCTTGTGAGCGGCGGCGCCCGTCGCGGAGCGTCACAATCAGTACTATTGCGCGCCGGCACAGGCGGGAAGTAGGCTGGTCTGGGTTTCAAATTCGACGCCGTTTGAATAAACGCAGACGTTCCATCGGACTCCAGGCCATGGCTAAGAAATCTACGAAGCGCACTCCTAAGAAAAAGCGCGAGCGAACCTCCAATCCTCCGAAATCGCGTTCCGCGAAACGAACTACTCGCAGACGGCTTGTCTCAAACTCTGCCGCCTCCCGCAGGATCCGCAGTCAAGGGCCGCTCCGCATTTTCGCCAAACCACACACTGGCGAACGAATGGCCCGGCGAATCGCCCAGGCTACGCCGGCCACCGGCTTTGATTTCACAGCGACGCTCTCCGGCAAGACCGCGCATTTTCAGGTGTATTACCAGACGGGACTCGCCAACGGCCCTGCCATCGCTGAAGGAGTTCTCACAACATGCGAACGCGATTACGACGCGCAGGTCGCTTTCTTCAGCGGCCTGGCGATCCCCACGTTTCCAGTCAACATTCTCATCGGGTCCGGCATTGGCGGCGCTTATCACTACGGTTGCTCGGCAGTGGATATTTACTGCGACGGCGACAGCTCAGCGAATCCGGATATTGATCTCACGCGGATGCTCGCCGTAGCGGAGGAGGTGGAAGTTTTCGAGGCCGCGCAAAACAAGGGGTGGGATTGTGGCGCCAGCAATGGCGAAGGACTGTCGCGCGCCCTTGCAACAGAATTATATCCGGCACAACTCGACGGCTTTGCGACAGCCGCGGCCTGGCTCGATTCGTCTGGCCGGCCCGACTGGGTCAGCAAGACAGATCCAACCGACCAGAACGCTGTCTCAACAGGATGCTCGGTGCTCTTCCTTAACTATCTTCGACATCAGTTGAGCTATTCGTGGGAGCAAGTCATTCAAGCGGCAGGAAAAACGTTAGAGCAGACCTACAAAAGCCTCACGGGGAGAACCGGCGGCTTCGCACCTTTCAAAGCGCTGCTCGATTCCCACTTCCCAGCCGGCCAACCGTCGGGCCTTACCACCGACAACCCGTTTCCGCTTTAGCCATTCAGGAACGCAAAGAAGCACACCGGATTGGCCCAGTTTACAGAGGAAGCGGCCGCATCTATGGCTCGTACCTTGGGGGCGTCAAGGCGTCCGAGGAATAGCAAGAATATCGCGGGTGAGTCTGTAAGCCGGATTCTGTCGCTGCGCGCCGTTGCTGCGTAGATTTTCACCAGCGCAGCTTCAAACGCGCAACGTAGCGATCATTCCTCTAGGTTCCGAATCACTTCGGGACTCGAGCAGCCTACCCGAGGGTCGCCGCGCTGCTTTCCCAAGAAAGCAACGCTTGCGGGCCGGGCCAGCCCTTCCCTCCTATTTGGCCTTGCTCCACGCGGGGTTTTCCGTGCCTCCGATATTACTACCGGAGCGGTGGGCTCTTACCCCACCGTTTCACCCTTGCCAGATGCGCTCAACCGTTCGAGGCGAACCCTCGGTGTTACCTCGGGCCTGCCGCAGAGGCTTTGCTCACTGGCGGTTTATTTTCTGTGGCACTTTCCGTAGCCGCGAAATTGCGCCGAAGCGCATCTCACAACCCCCTGGCGTTACCAGGCGCGTTGCCCTGCTGTGGCCGACTCCCACGAGCTCACCACAGCCGGAGTCCGGACTTTCCTCCCGCCTGCCCTTCCCCTGCCTCGCGGCAGCTTCGGGGCAAGCCGGCGATCGCCCGACTCACCCGCTGTGGCAATTATACTCCAAGACTGGCTCGACAGCCGGGCGCTTCCCGGTTCTGTCCGGAAAAAGCGAATATAGAGCGAAGCCTTCCCGGCGGATTTTGTATCGATTAGAAAATGCGACTTCCTTGTTTTTGCGAGGCTTACGGACGTTTCTATTCGCAGGGTGTATCGATTAGGCGTTGACTGAGGAGGCTACCAAGAACGGACCGGCTTAGATTGGAAACGTCCGGGTTATCTACGAAAGCCATTGCCAGTTACGGTTGTCAGGAGTAGCATTTCGTCACAAAGGCGGGCTACTCCAGGGGCACTCGCGCCCCGACACCTTCCGAAGTTGCGCGGGTCCCGATCGGAGAAATGGATTCTGTCCAGCGTTTCCCGTCATGGCTGAAGCCAAAATGCAGCGAACCGCTGTCCCTTCGCCGCCAACCGACCTGACTGGCCGGACTATCGGAAGATTCCTGATCGGCGGGCGACTCGGCGGCGGCGGGATGGGCGAGGTCTATCTCGCAGATGATACCGGACTGAAACGTCTTGTCGCGATCAAGCGACTGACCGCCCTCCCCGGAGCCGACTCGCGCTCGCGCCAGCGGCTCTGGAAAGAGGCGGAACGCGCGTCTCGCCTGAACGATCCCCACATTGCGTCGGTTTACGACGTCATCGAGCACCGCGGCGAAGTCTTTCTTGTCATGGAATATGTCGAGGGCGAAACGCTGCGACAGCGCCTCGCGCGCCCTCTTCCGTTCGATGAATTTCTTCCCATCGCCGTGCAGTGCGCCAGCGCTTTAGCGGCGGCGCACAAAGCCGGACTCGTCCATCGCGATATCAAACCCGAAAACATCATGCTGACGCCCTCCGGCGGGGTGAAGACGCTCGATTTCGGCGTCGCGCGGGAGCTACCGGGTTCGGATTCGGCCGTCACTCTCCAGACTCTGGAGAGCGCCGGGTTTCAGGGTACTCACGCATACATGGCTCCCGAAGTGCTCGAGGAGAAGCGTTCAGACACTCGCGCGGATATTTTTTCGCTGGGAGTCGTTTTCTACGAAGTCCTGGCGGGCGAGAATCCATTTCGCCGCGCGACATTTCTCGCGACCTGTGACGCGATTCTCCGTCACTCGCCACCGCCGCTCGCGGAACAGGTTGCTGGGGTTCCGTCGGCAATGGATCGAGTGATTGCCAAGATGCTCGCCAAGCGCCCGGACGAACGTTACGCAACCGCCGCCGATCTGGTGGTGGATTTGCGCGCGCTCGCGCGAGAGACGGACGGATTGCCGGCAGACACTTCGGATTCGAGGGAAATGGCCGGCCTTCCAGCCCCTTCGAAGGGAAAGATTGCCAGCCTGGCGCGGTCCTCGATGTTTTCGCGAGGAACAGCCCGGCGCGCGGAGGCTCACGGCGTTGCGCGGGAATTTCGCGCAGCCGCGCTCGTGATGCTGGCCCTTTTGATTGTCGTGATCGCCTCGCTCGCAGCGATCCCCGCAGTGCGCGGGCGTGTGTCAGGTTGGCTGGGAATCGCGCAGGTTCCCCACCGGAAATATGTGGCTGTCTTGCAATTTCGCGCGGTGCAGACCGATCCGCAAGCAGCTTCGTTCACCGCCGGGCTAAGCGACACTGTAACGGCGAAGCTCACGCAACTCACCGGCGGCGCCACGTTGCAAGTAGTTCCCGCCGCGGAGATTCAGGGACGTCACGTCACCACGGTCGAACAGGCGCGGAGCGAGTTTGGCGTAAACCTGGTCGTGGACGGAACCCTGGCCAAAGCCGGCGATCTAATCCGCGTGAACTGCGCTCTCGTGGACCCGAGCACGCGGCGGCAGCTTCGCGCCGACACAATTACGGTCGCCGCGACCAATGCGTTCGCCGTCCAGGATCAGGTCGTGGATGAAGTTCTGTCGATGCTGGAGTTGGAAGTCCAGCCGGACCAGCGCCGGGCGCTAGACACACACGGAACTCAGATCGCTGCCGCGTACAGCCTCTATTTGCAGGGGACGGGGTATCTTGACAATTACGACAGGCCCGAAAATCTCGACAACGCCGTTTCGGATTTTCAGCAAGCACTGAAGCTCGATTCGAATTACGCGCTGGCTTATGCCGGCCTCGGCAGCGCGTATTGGAAGAAGTACGAAAACACGAAGGACACAAAGTGGGTCAACGAAAGCCGCCAGTCGTGCCAGAAAGCGCTCGACTTGGACACGAACGCCGCTGAGGGCCATCTCTGCCTCGGAACGCTGTACGCGGGCTCCGGCAGCTACGAGAGTGCAATCGCGGAATTCGAACGCGTCCTCGAAATCGAGCCAACCAACGACAGCGCGTACCGCGAACTTGGCTTCGCCTACGAGCGGCTCAACGACTTGAGGCGGGCCGAGAAGACTTACCAGCGCGCGATTGATCTGAGACCGGCATATTGGGCGGGATACAACTGGCTCGGAGCTTTCTACTACAATCAAGCCCGCTACGAGGACGCGGCAACGCAGTTTCAGCGCGTCGTGGATCTCGCGCCCGACAGCTTTCGCGGCTATTCGAATCTTGGCGCAACTCTGAATGAGATGGGGCGTTATCGGACGGCTATCCAGATGCTGCAGCGGTCGGTTGTGATCCGCCCCACGGCTGGCGCGTTCTCCAACCTCGGCAACGCCTACTTCTATTCGAAGCGATTCACGGAAGCAGTGGACCCCTATGAAGCAGCCGTCAAGCTCGACGAGAATGATTATCGCCTTTGGTGGAATCTCGGCGACGCGTATTACTGGGCTCCCGCGCAAAGAGAGCGATCACCCGAAGCGTATCGTCGCGCGATTTCGCTCGCGGGGCAGGATTTGAAGGTGAATCGCCGCGACCCCGACGCGCGAGGGGTTTCCGCAATCTCGAGCGCCATGCTAGGCGATCGCAAGGCCGCGCTTGCCTCGCTCCGCGAGGGCCTGGCGAGCAGTCCCGCCGAGCCGAACCTGCTTTTTGCGGCGGCGCTCGTTTACAACCATTTCGGTAAGGATGCGGAGACGCTCAAGTGGCTCGAGAAGGCCCGAGCGGCCGGCATCTCCGCCACCCGGATTCATGACACGCCGGATTTCGATCACCTTCACAAAGACTCCCGTTTCAAGAAGCTGACCGAGAGAACATGAAACCGCACAAGGAGGAACAGATGGCCAGTCCATCCTGGGCTCATGCAGCGAGAATTGTCGAAGTGCTTGTGGACGCAAAGCTGGAAGACATCACCGATCCGAAGGAATTCCGCATCAGCAAGAGCCACTTCGACCAGGTGAAGTGGGTGGGAGCCAACGAAACTTACTTCACGGTCGAATTCGACGGCGAGTCGCCGTTCTATGA
>DATEKA010000190.1:0-5909 GCA_035277685.1 Candidatus Acidiferrales bacterium | reverse complement strand
GCCCAGCCGGACATTTCCTGGCCTACGGTGAGCGGCGTCGCGTCCATCAGGTGCGTTCGGCCGATTTTGACGACGCCGCCAAATTCCCGGGCCTTCTCCTCGATGGCCCGGCGCAGCTCTTCAACCGCTGGAATCAGAGCCTCGGCAACACGCGACGCGGCGGCAATGTGCATGGCTGTAGGAAACGTGTCGTTGGAGGATTGCGACATGTTGACGTCATCGTTGGGATGAATCGGCTTCTTGCCGCCCATGACGCCGCCGAGAATTTCGATGGCACGATTCGAAATCACTTCGTTGGCGTTCATGTTGGTCTGCGTGCCACTGCCGGTCTGCCAGATGCGAAGTGGAAAATGATCGTTCAGTTTGCCTGCGATGACCTCATCGGCTGCCTGAACAATGGCGCGAGCTTTTTCGGGCGGGAGCTTGCCGAGGTCCTGATTCACGAGAGCGGCGGCTTTCTTGAGGATTCCGAAGGCGCAGATCAACTCGGATGGCATTGTGTCGTTGCCGATATCGAAATGAATAAGAGAGCGAGCGGTTTGAGCGCCGTAGTAGCGGTCAGACGGGACTTCGATCTTGCCCATGCTATCGGATTCGACGCGAGTGAGCGGGGCGGCTGCGGCCGCAGTTTTCTCCGTTCGCGGCGATCGCGTGCTGCTCGCGCTTTTTGCAGCCGCGGGACGAGAATTTCGCCCTGATTTGGATGCAGCCTTTCCCGGACGCTTCACGGAATCCTCCAGGCATTTGAAAAACGCGCTTCTCTGCTGGTGCAGAGAGAGGGACACGCGGCGAGGATCGGAACTCGGCTCAATTTGACGGTTTGAATCACCGAGACAACTTAAGCATACGACCGAATTCTTTTCAACTGCGGGACGGGAGTAACCCACGACGAATCCCAAGGCGCGGGATTCGCCGTGGTTACCCGAAAAGTCGCGGGGTGTGCAGAAGGTCTGACGCGGCTAGCTGTGCTGGCCGGCGGCTTTGGCCATGAAGTCGCGCATGCGGCGCTCCATCTCCTGAGGCGCGACATCTTCGATGTGCGTGGCGATGGCCCATTCGTGGCCGAACGGATCGACGATCTTGCCGAAGCGGTCGCCCCAGAACATGTTTTGAAGCGGCATTTCCACGCGGGCACCGTTTGCGACGGCGCGGTTGAAGACGTCATCCGCTTTTTCAACGTAGAGGTGCAGTTGCAGCGGATGAATCTTCGGCGCAGTGCCGAGGGCGCTGGCCGGGCCCATGGTGTCGTTGATGAAGAAAACCGAGTCGCCAATCTTAAGCTCGGCGTGCATGATTTTGCCGTCGGGTCCGACGGCGCGCCCGCCCTTTTCGGTTGCACCGAAGACCTTCTTGTAGAACTCGATGGCGGCAGACGCGTCGGAACTGACCAACGCCGGCGTAATCGAGTGATATCCCTCGGGGATTGGTTTTACGGCTGCGCTCATAAGACTCTCCTTGGTTGAAGTTGGTGGTGCGGCGGTCCTGCTGGCTTTCGCACTTCGATACGCCCCGGGGCCGGTAGCTGGTGGACAACGATTCTGTATCCGTGCGCTGGCGGTGTCAACGCCCAATGATTCATAAACTTTTCGAGCCGCGCGTGGGTGTGGATGCGCGGCGGATTGTGTTATCTTGGGCGGCTCGGAAAAACGCGGCGCGCCGGGAACATCGCGGTGCGGATGCGCGAGTCCAAACGACGACACTGTAAGCAATCATAAGCGGGCCACAAGGCTCGACAGGTCAATCAACAATGAAAAGCTCGTATTCCGGAGTAGCAGTACCTTCCAGCGGCAAGGCCATCGAGTATTCGGGCGACGCGTTTCGGGTTCCGGACCATCCGATCATCCCTTTTATCGAAGGGGATGGGACGGGGCGCGACATCTGGAAGGCGTCGCGGCGCGTGTTCGACGCGGCGGTGGAGAATGCATACGGCGGCAAGCGGAAAATTGCCTGGCTGGAAATTTACGCCGGTGAAAAGGCGTTCAACCAGTTCAAGGACTGGCTACCGCAGGACAGCGTCGGGGCCATTCGCGATTTTCGAGTGGCCATAAAAGGGCCTCTGACGACGCCGGTGGGCGGGGGCATACGTTCGCTGAATGTTACGCTGCGGCAGGTGCTCGATTTATACGCGTGCGTACGGCCGGTGCGCTATTTCGAAGGGGTTCCGTCGCCCGTGCGGCATCCGGAAAAGATGGATGTGGTGATTTTCCGCGAGAACACGGAGGACGTGTACGCGGGGATCGAGTGGCGGTCGGGCACGCCGGAAGCGAAGACGCTGATCGAATTCCTGAACGCCGAGATGCTGAAGGGCGGGACGAAGCGCGTGCGGGAGGATTCCGGTGTTGGGATCAAGCCGATTTCACCGACGGGAACGAAGCGGCTTGTGCGTCGAGCAATCCAGCACGCGGTCGAGAACCGCAAACGGGTGGTGACGCTGGTCCACAAGGGGAATATCCAGAAATTTACGGAAGGAGCGTTTCGCGACTGGGGATATGAGCTGGCAACGCAGGAATTTCGCGAGCAAGTGGTGACCGAGCGCGAGAGCTGGATTCTGGATAACAAGGACAAGAATGCGGGATTGAGCGCCGAGCAAAACGCCGCGATGATCGAGCCTGGACTCGATCAAGCAACGGCGGAGTTTAAGAACACGATTTGCGCAGAAGTGAAACGAACGCTGGATGCGATTCACGCGAGTCATGGGAATGGCCAGTGGAAGACGAAAATCCTGGTTAACGACCGCATCGCGGACTCCGTGTTCCAGCAAATTCTGCTGCGCGCCGATGAATATCAGGTGTTCGCAACGCCCAACCTGAACGGCGACTATCTTTCGGACGCTTGCGCGGCGCAAGTAGGCGGGCTCGGGATGGCGCCGGGCGCGAATATCGGCGACGGCTATGGCGTCTTCGAGGCCACGCACGGTACCGCGCCGAAATACGCGGACAAGGACGTCATCAATCCAAGTTCCGTGATGCTGTCGGGCGCGATGATGCTCGATTTTCTCGGATGGAAGGAAGCCGCGGCGATTATCGAGGGGAGCATCGCGCGGACGATCCAGCAAAAACGCGTTACGTATGACCTGGAACGAATGCTGCCGGGCGCGACGAAGTTGAAGACCTCGGAATTTGCGGCGGCGATTATCGAGAACATGGCGGGCGTGGCTGCGCCGCGATAGAGGCGCGAGGGCTTATGCCCCACTGGTTGTTGCGGGGGACTGGCATGTAGGACCTAAAGTCCGGCCCTAAAGACGGATTTATAACTTCAAACGGCACGAAATCGCAGGGAGGAACGATGCGGAAGAAGGTGACGGTAGTGGGCGGTGGATTCGTCGGATCAACTACCGCGCAGCGAATTCATGATTCCGGGCTGGCGGACGTTGTGCTGACAGACATTCTGGAAGGAGTACCGGCTGGAAAAGCGCTGGACATGGCGGAGTCCGGGCCAATTCTGGGATCCGATGCGCATGCCAGCGGCATTTCCACGGGTACGGGCGATTATGGAGAAACGGCGAACAGCGACATCGTCGTGATCACTGCGGGATTCCCGCGCAAAGCAGGAATGAGCCGCGACGATCTTTTGAAAGCAAACTACGACGTGATCAAAGGCGTCGTGGATGCAGTGGTGAAACTATCGCCGAATACGATTCTGATCATCGTGACGAATCCGTTGGATGCAATGGCGCAGGCTGCGTTGAAGGTCAGCCGGTTTCCAAAGCATCGCGTGATTGGGATGGCGGGAGTGCTGGATTCGGCGCGGATGAGCACGTTCGTGGCGATGGAGCTGGGCGTATCCGTGGAAAACGTGCACTCGTTCGTGCTCGGCGGGCATGGAGACGACATGGTTCCGCTGGCGCGTTACTCGACCGTGGCGGGAATTCCCCTCCCCGAATTGCTGCCGGAGGAAAGGGTTGACGCCATCATCACGCGGACGCGGAAAGGCGGCGGCGAGATTGTCGCGCTGCTGAAAACGGGCTCAGCGTACTACGCTCCGTCTGCTGCCGTCGTGGAAATGGTCGAGGCGATCCTGAAAGATAAGAAAAAGATTCTTCCCTGCGCGGCATACCTGGAAGGCGAATACGGAGTAAAGGGCCTCTTCGTAGGCGTGCCGGTGAAGCTTGGTGCGAAAGGCATCGAGCAGATTATCGAGATCAAACTGACGGCGGAAGAGAAGGCGGCGCTCGACAAGTCGGCCGCTTCTGTGCGGGAACTGGTAAACGTGCTCGGTGTTTGAATCATGACACCAGGCGGTGTCTGCCTGAGGCAGGCAAGCTAAGACCTGCCGCTACAACCCCATCGGAATCCCGTCTTCATTTGGGACACTACCGTTCCAGTCTCGCGGCGCGGGCGCACCTGTTCTCTTGGCCGGTAGTGAATTCGACGCAGGCTGCCCGGCAGCCATTTGCGCTCCGCGTGAATCTGCTAACCTGATTGCACGGGCATCCAAGGGCGTGAGCTTATCCTCAGACAAAAACGGGAAGGACGCGCAGGCGCGCGCAGGCGAAAGCGCCGCTCATGCCGATTCAGCGCCGATCGAGCGGCGGTTCACCGTGGGACTCCTGCGAGCGTCGCAACTCGCCGAAATGGTCGCGAAGAGCCGCGTGGCGCGGCAGGTCGAAATGGCGGACATGCTCGCCGGGATGTACATCTACGAATGGGACCGGCTGTCGAAGTTCTGGGACGACCGGGAATCCGTGGAAGGATTCTTGCGCAGAATTTGCAGCATCAGCCCTCAGCGCTGGCACCACTGGATCGAGCTGTACGACAAGCAAAAACGCCAGGAGGAGGCGGAGCTGGCGTCGCCCTGGCGGCGGCTCATGCAACGGGCAAACCTCGCAACAAGCGAGAAACCCGAGGATCATGGCGGACTTCCCTACTCTTCGGAGCTGGAGCAGATTTTTCGCTCGGCCGCCGAGATTTCGCCGTTTCGAGACGACCTGCACGGACAAGCGATTCCGGTATTGACCTCGGAGTGCGTCCTGCTGTGCATCGCGCGCAACGAAGAATCGGAGATTGCGCGAAACCTGCGCGACACAGGCCTCGATGTGGCCGCCCTGGAACGCACTGCGCGCGACCCTCGCCGCACACCACATCGATAGAAAGAACGAGAGAGCAAAGGGGAGGACTTGCAGGCGCCGGGACGGCGCCAGCGTCTTTTCGACGGCCGAATGATTCGATCCCCTTATGTAGCCGAGAACGTATCCGAGAGAATGCTGCGTAGCGAAGCATAGGTATTTCATCGTACTGACTTATGGGTTTTTTCTTGCTAAGGAGAGACCCGCATTGCGGAGTTTCAACATTTCTCTTAACGGGAGGGTTTCGCGTGAACGTACTGAAGAACCTTCTGGCGCTGGGGGCAATCGTCCCGATGATTGGGCTCGCTGCGACGAACTCCCACGCGCAGGACACATGCTGTCAGCTCACGCTCCACTCCTTTTCTTGTCAGAGTGAGAATTGCAGAGGCAGCATAAATTATTACTCATGCAAAGAGGTCGCGAATGGAATCTGGGCTAGTGGCCCCGACGACGTTGGATGCTGTAATGTCATCACACCGCCGTTTCGTCGCGCTTTACAGGCTTCCTGCAAACGTGTCGCAGGACTGGGTACCCGCCTGCTCAGACAGCCAGGGCAACTTCTCTTTCCTCGGAGAGGGTGACGACCACCGCCTGCAGGTTACCACCTACGTTCAACGCTGACGGCTCGCCGCGGGTTGCGTAACTCTGCGCTAAATGATCATTCTGAAGCGAGGCCACAGCTTCGCAAACGGAGCTACCGGCTTGCGACAGACGTAGATGGGGACGCCGCGCTCGATGGGCATCCCGTGCGGGTTGGGAGAGCGCGCCGCGAGATCGGCTTCGCCGAAATATTTCTTGTATTGATCGGAGCGTTCTCCAACCAGGATCACGCAGGCGCCGGAAT
>DATEKA010000189.1:0-20364 GCA_035277685.1 Candidatus Acidiferrales bacterium | reverse complement strand
CCGAGCTGATCTTGCGCGGGCGCAAAGCCCTGGGCGGCGGACTTGCGATACCAGGCCAGGGCCTGTGCATAATCGAGCGTCACGTAGCGGGCATTAAAATAATAGTTCCCAAGATCAAATTGCGCCTGCGGGTTGCCTGCGGCGGCCGCCGCGAGTAGAGAGTCCGGTCGACTAACCGGCGGCGCAGTCGCTTGCGCCGGCGCCTGCGCTCGCGCAACAGCAGCCAGCGCGACTAAAAAGAGGGCCCCCAGCCCGGACTTGCCGCCAAACCTCATGGATATCTTTCTCTCGACGATTCTTCGCAGAATGACTTCCGCGTCTGTGCCGCCGGCGGCGCGGCATGGGCCTGCAAAATCGCGCCGCGGAGTCTGCCTCTATTAGCCTCGCAGACCGGCACTCATAGAACGATAGACTGTTCGTACCATGCGCAGAGAATGTGTTCAATCTTGTATCCGCGGCCGCAACAGAACGGCCGGCGCTCGGCAAAAGGAATTCGCCCAATTGCCCCGGGTGCTCATGCCACGACACTCCGCTCGCTAACCTTTCCGGAAGTGAATCGTCCGATTGGTTCTAACTGAATCTCGGCCGCCGTAGGTTAGGCTATAATCCGCTCGACGTGTTTTGCCGGCGCCGAACGGGCTCTCTCTTTTCCGACGGATTCTCGTTTGTTAGGAGTCACCCATGCAAACCCTTTGGCAGGATCTCCGCTACGGGCTAAGGCTTCTGGCAAAATCGCCGGGGTTCGCCGCCGTCGCGGTGTTGTCGCTCACCTTGGGCATCGGCGCCAACACCACCATTTTTACCCTCGCGAAAGGCATATTTCTTCATTCGATTCCGGTGGAGGATTCGGGACGCGTTGTCGTCCTGTATTCGGACGCGACCAGCCGCAAAGGTCCGCCTCAACTGTATCTCCCCACGCCATATCTGAATGCTGTGGATTACCGCGACAACATGACATCGGTATTTTCGGGAGCCGCCATCGTCATTCCGAACGGAATGGATCTGACGCTTTCGGGCAAGCGCGTCCAGTTGTTCGCCGAACTGGTGAACGCGAACTTTTTCGATCTGCTCGGCGTCCGGCCGATTCTCGGAAGAGGCTTCGCTGCGGAAGAGGACACACAGCCGAAACCGGTTGTCGTCCTGAGCTACGCTCTGTGGAACACGCAATTTGGCGCGGACCCAGGAATACTGGGTCGTGCGCTGCACATCGGCGAGCAGGAGTACACGGTCGTCGGAGTTGCGCCGCGGAATTTCGTAACGGTCGGCAACCTGGGAAGTCCCGACGTCTGGATCCCAATCTCTATGCGCGATCTGGCCATCACGGGACAGGCCAAAGAGTTCCTGTACGAGCGCGGCTTTCGCATGGTTTCGATGGTGGCGCGCCTGAAACCCGGCGTGACTTTGACGCAGGCGAATCTTGCCCTTCATGCATTGGGGTCGCAGCTCCAGAAGCAGTATCCCAAGGACAATGCCGGACGAAATGAGATGGCCGTGCCCATCGACGAGACTTCGATTCCGCCGCAGTTGCACAGCGTCTTCGCAATGGCCGGCGCGCTCCTGATGATTATCGTCGGGCTGGTGCTGCTGATCGCGTGCGCAAACGTGGCGAACCTGCTGTTGGCGCGCGCGACTCAGCGGCAACGCGAGATTGGCGTCCGGCTGGCTCTCGGAGCGTCGCGCTCGCGCTTGATCCGGCAGTTGCTGACGGAGAGCCTTCTGCTGGGGCTCCTCGCGGGAGCATTGGGCATTATCGCGGCGTACTGGGGCAAGTCGGTGCTCGTGTCGCTGATGCCGCCGCAACTCGCGCGCAACCTGGATTTCACGTTGGATACGCGCGTGTTCGCTTACACGTTCGGGCTGGCAATCGTCGCGACCCTGCTGTTCGGGCTGATGCCGGCATTGCAGGCGTCGCGATCCGACCGCATGGCCGCGCTCAAGGACCGCACCGGCGCGCCGACGGGAAGCGCGCGCTGGTATGGGCTTCGCGGCGTGCTGGTGATGGTGCAGGTCGCTCTGTCGCTGATCGCTCTGGTTGGCGCGGGCCTGTTCATTCACAGCTTGAGCAACGCGCAGCAGATCAATCCCGGCTTCGAAGTGCAGCACGAGCTGATCCTGTTCGTGAATCTTGCGGCGGAGAAATACCAGCAGCCGCAAGCCGAGCAGTTTTACAAGGACGTGGTCGAGCGGCTGCGCCAGCTCCCGATGGTGCAGGACGCAAGCCTTTCCGATACGCCCCCGTTCGGGGGCGGGCTTGCCCGAACCACTTTCACGGACGGCGTGGACCCAACCGATCCGCGCAACGGGAAATTGACTCCCGTGGTCGCGTCGGCGCCCGGATTTTTGAATGCGGCAGGAATCACACTGCTGCGAGGCCGCGACTTTACCGAGCAGGACGACGCGAACGGCGCGATGGTGGGCGTCGTCAACCAGGCGGCGGCGCAGGGATTCTGGCCGGGCCAGGACCCTCTCGGGAAGCATTTGCACTTTCTCGGCGAGCCGTGGGACGTGACCGTCGTCGGAGAAGTGCGGACGGTGAAATACGCGACGCTGGGCGAGCCGCCGCAGGCGATCGTCTATATGCCCCTGAAGCAGCACTATTCCGCGTTTGTCACGATCTACGTGCGGACGAAGGGCGATCCCGCGCAAGCCATGGCGACGGTTCGCCAGACGGTGCACTCGATGATTCCGGCGGTCCCATTGCTGCGCGTTCAGACAATGAACGAGGTGCTCGTCAACTCGCTGACCGCGCCGCGCATGGGCGCGGAGCTGCTCGGGACGTTTGGATTGATCGCGCTGATCCTCGCTACGATTGGGACGTACGGCGTGATGTCCTACTCGGTAAACCAGCGTTCCCAGGAAATCGGTATTCGCATGACGCTTGGCGCGCAGCCCCGCGACGTCATGCGCCTGATGCTCGGAACGGGAATGGCCATGGTTGCCGTGGGAGTCGCGGCAGGTTTGGGCTTTTCCGTGTTGCTCGCTCGCGCCATGAACACCCTGCTCTACGGCATCGGCTCTTTCGACGCCCCGAGTTTCCTGACCACTGCCGCCCTCCTGTTGCTCGTCGCCCTGGCGGCTTGCTACATCCCGGCCCGGCGTGCCATGCGCGTAGACCCCATCGTCGCCCTCCGATACGAATAAGACGATACGCCTGAAAACGCGCACCGAACCGATTCGCGTCCGGCGCGCGTGAACACTCCGAAATCACCTAGCGACGCGAGGGTTCGCCAATATGAGCTTGACTCGGGTAATCCCGCCGCCGTAAGCTAAGAATTCTTGGTATGGGACGCAAGCCGCAAAAAAACGATTCGTTGCCCGGTTCACTGGATATGTTAATTCTGCGGACGCTGTCGCTGCGCGACCTCCATGGATACGGCATAGTCCAGTTCATTCAACAATCGTCCGACAACGAGCTCCTCGTCGAGGAGGGCTCCCTGTACCCCGCTCTCCAGCGGCTGGAGCTAAACGGCTGGATTGACGGCGCCTGGGGCGTTACGTCGAATAATCGGCGGGCGAGGATCTACAAGATCACGACGACTGGCCGGAAACAGTTGGCCGTGGAGTCCCGGAAGTACGCCAAACTCACGCTGGCGATCGCGCGCGTCATGGGAGCGGAGTGAGGGACATGTTGCGGCGGCTCAGGTATTGGATAGAAAGCGCCAGGCGCAGCGAGGAGCTGCGTGAGGAAATGGAACTCCACCTTGCGGAAAAAGCGGCGGAACTGCAAGCCGGCGGTATGACGGCGGAGCACGCCCGTGCTGAAGCGCGCAGGCGATTTGGCAACGTCGGACTGAAGCAGGAAGAGTCGCGGGAGATTTGGATAACCCGGTTCTGGTCGGAACTTGGCCAGGATGTGCGCTACGGCTGTCGCACCATGATCGCTAACAAGGCATTCAGCGCCGTGGCGGTGTTGTCGTTGGCGCTCGGCATCGGGGCCAATACTGCGATCTACAGTTTGATGGAGTCGATTCTGTTGCGCTCGCTGCCGGTGGCCAATCCCGAGTCGCTGGTGGTCTTGAATTGGCACAGCCCGCCGCCCTTTGACGGCAACAAGTGGGTCCACGTCATTCACGGAGTACAAGGCATCCTCTGGCCCGGCAACAAAGGCGCCCTGGTCAGCGGGATGTTCCCGTACGGCGCGTTCGAGACGCTTCGCGAGCGGAATCCCGTCTTTTCCACGCTCTTCGGGTACTTCAACGGACTAAACCATAACCTGTCGATCCACGGGCATGCGACAAGCGCCAGCGCGGAGTACGTCACCGGCGGGTATTTTCGCGGCCTGGCAGTGTCGCCAGTAGCGGGACGTCTGATCGATTCCGAAGACGACCGTCCAGGCGCGGCGGCGGTCGCCGTAATCAGCTTTGCTACAAGCCAAAATCGCTTTGGAGGACCGCCGAATGCGATTGGACAGTCAATTCTCGTCGATAACACTCCGTTCACGGTGATCGGCGTCACGCCGCGGGAATTTTTCGGAGTGGACCCTGAGGCGGCGCCGGACCTCTACCTTCCATTGCACACGAATTTGCTCGTAGACGGCGCCGGCGCGGCTCGCATGTATGACGACGGAAACTTCTACTGGATCGAAATGATGGGCCGCCTGCGTCCCGGGGTAAGCATGGACCAGGCGCAGGCAATGCTGGCGCCACGTTTCCATCAATGGGTTGCCACCACCGCGACGACCGACGGTGAGCGCGCCAGACTGCCCGCGCTGATTCTGAATCCCGGCGCCGCCGGTCTGGGCAGCTTGCGCCGCAAGTATTCCAAGCCCCTATACCTGCTCCTGGCGATGGTGGGATTGATCCTGGCGATCACGTGCGCGAACATCGCCAATCTGCTGCTGGCAAGGGCGGCCGCGCGACGCCGCGAAATGGCGGTCCGGCTCAGCCTGGGAGCGGGACGGTTCCGCGTCGTGCGGCAGTTGCTTACCGAGAGTGTGATGGTGGCGTCGCTCGGCGGAGCAGTAGGGGTCTTGTTTGCGATGTGGGGCATGCGAGCGCTGACGTTTCTGCTCTCCAACGGGCGGGAGAACTTTACGCTGCACGCGGAACTGAACTGGAACGTGCTGGGCGTGACGGCGGCGCTCTCAGTGGTTTGCGGTCTGTTATTTGGCGTCGCTCCGGCGATTCAGTCGACGCGTCCAGACGTCGTGTCTGCCCTGCAGAATGGCCGCCGGGGCGGACCGCGCCGCCGCGCGCAGCACGTTCTGGTGATCACCCAGATCGCTTTCTCTTTTCTCATCCTGGTCGCCGCGGGGCTGTTTGTCCGGACACTCAACAAGCTGCACTCCGTCCAACTGGGATACGCCCGCGAGAACATCCTGCTGTTCTCGTTGAATGCGCGCCAGGCCGGGCATCGCGACCCGGAGATCGCCACTTTTTACACATACCTGCGCGAGCGCTTCGAATCGATCCCCGGAGTGAGCAGCGCGACGCTTTCGAGCTCCTCGATCATCAGCGCCGGCCTTGCCGGGAAGACATACAGGGGGCCAATGAAGATCGGCGCTGTTACCGTCCTGGGCGCAAGCGCCCTGGTCGTCGGGCCGCGTTTCCTCACGACGATGCAGATTCCGATCCTGGCCGGGCGCGAGATTGACGACCGCGACCAACCCGGTTCCACGCCGGTCGCAGTGATCAGCGAGCGGCTGGCGCGGACTTATTTCGGGAACGAGAATCCAGTGGGCCGGCGCATCACGTTCGTGGACGAGAAGCGCGATCTCGAAATCGTCGGGGTGTCGGCTAACCTGCGGCTCGGTAGTCTGAAAGAGGAGAGTCCGATGACCGTGTTCATAGCGGTCAGCCAGTTCTCTCCGGACGAAATGACCTACGCGCTGCGCACTGTGGGTGATCCGCTGAGGTATGTGAAGAGCGTGCAGGAGATCGTGCGGGAAGCCGATTCACGCATACCCGTCACAAACGTAATCACACAGGCTGCGGAAATCGATCGGACGATCAGTCAGGAAGTCACGTTCGCTAAACTAAGCACAGGTTTCGCGGTTCTCGCTCTCCTGATCGCATGCGTGGGACTCTACGGGACGGTGTCCTACAACGTCGCGCGGCAGTTCGGCGAGATTGGAATCCGTATGGCGCTGGGTGCGCAACGCGGCGCCGTGGTATGGATGGTTCTGCGCCGCGTCCTGCTACTGGCGGCAGTGGGACTCGCGATCAGCGTGCCTGCTGCGTTGAGCGCGTCCCAGCTTGTCAAATCGTTTCTGTTCGAGACTCAGCCCAATGATCCGGGAACCCTGGCGCTGGCCGGTGTCGTCCTCCTGAGCGCCGCCATTCTTGCTGGCTATGCGCCGGCAAGGCGAGCGTCCCGAATTGATCCGCTGGCGGCTCTGCGGCACGAGTAACGCGTGGTCCTTCGTGCCAGATGAGTATCCCTTGAATTTCCGAATACTCCGGGCCGTATTGACGAAAATTCCTCAGCCGGAGACTGATCCGTTCAGCAACGTGATCTTCCCGCCTCGCCTGACGACGTGCCACGAGCAACTCCGGAACGCAGATACCTCAACTGAAGGATTTCATCACGTAAACCAGCAAGGCAATCGTCCCTCGCGAGTTCGCCGAAGCATCTTCGAGCGCCGACGGAGGCGGCAAATCAAAGAACTTGCGGTACTCGGCATTAGTCGCTTATCGGCGCTTCTGCGTCCACTTGCCTATCCCGCTGACCGACCATTTCCGCGCCACTAACTCTAAGTGAACAGCTGTCCATCTGTTGCACTGTTGGACAGGCAGTCTTGGGGAACGATTCACGCTACGATTGGTTCGTTTTAAGCTATCCGCACCTCGGCGAACGTTCCGCGATCGATGGGGTGTGGGTTGTAAACCACTGTGGGGGAAGGGTTTCCTGAATGAGGTCCTTTTTTCAAACCCTGTTTTCCAGGGACGCCGAGGAGTCTGCCAGCTCGATCTCCGCTTCGACCACCTCGGTTTCGACACTCGACCAACCGGAACCGCCCGAAGTTCCGGTCTCCGAGGCGCCGAAAACCCCAGCACTGGAACCCGTACCGCTCGACCCCGAGGCTGGCGACATACCCGAGGGCCTCATCCCTGCGTCCGAATTGCCTTCTGCGGCGGCGGTGCTTGACGATTTGTTCCGCGACGATGCCGCAGCGGCGGCGACCGAACCGCGCGGAATTTTCCCCGCCTCTGAGAAAATGTCTCGGGTAACCCAAGCGGCCCCCTTCTACGCTCCCCCCGGCGCTTCCGCACAGAGCCTAGCTGCGGTTTCGCGCCCGCCGGTCTTGTGCGACCTGCCTATCTCGGACGAACCCGCCTTCGAACCTGAACCGGAGCTGGACCCAGCGCCTCCAGCCGAAGCTGAAGTTGCAGCACACTCCGAAGCGGAGCCCGAAGCAGCACCCGAGCCGAAAACTGTCCGTATTTCGGAGACGTGGTCTCCTTCGCAAGAGCCCATCGTTTTTGAAGATACCGTGGCACCGGCCCCGTCTCTTCCTCCATCAGCCCCGCCGGATCCGGAGTCACCTCCCGAAATCGCCACGAGCCCCGAAGTCGCCATGACCATTGATCTCGCCGAGCAGGTTCTCGACAAACACACGCCGGGTGATTTTCCTTCCATCTCCGCCGTTGTGACCGATCCTTCCGAATCCATTCCCGCAATCGCCCGCCCCATGATTCGTCTCGCAAAGAGCGATTGGGAATTCGAGGAAAAACTCGCCGCCCACAAAGAATGGGTGGAAACCCGTGGCGCCGCAGGCGCCAAGGCCGATCTCGCCGAATGCGATCTCCAGCATTCCGACCTGATCAGTGTGAATTTGCGCTATTGCGATCTTCAGGGCGCAAATCTCAAGAATTCCGATCTTCTTCTCGCCGATCTCCGGGACTCCTGTCTCGTCCGGACGAATCTCGAGGAATGCTGCCTGGTCGGGGCAAATCTCGAGGGCGCGAATCTGGAGGGCGCCACTCTCGACGGCGCGATGGGAGTTCTTCCGCGCCAACTCGCCGGCGCAAATCTTCACGACGCTTCCCTTCCCGATCAGATCGCGCGGTTCGAAGCGCGGGCTCTCTTCGCTAAGGCGTCGCAGACCGCCATGCAGTTCTTCACGGCGCTCATGGCCATCAGCGCTGTTTCGGCGCTCATCATCTGGCAGACGAGCGACCTGCAACTGCTCACCGATTCCTCCATCTTCCGCTTTCTGCGCTCGCGCGCCGCTGCGGCATTGCCGACGGACCAGGTCTACCTCATCGCACCAGTCGCCCTGTTCATCGTTTATCTCGTTCTTCAATTCCATTTGCAGGCGCTCTGGGATGCGGTCCTCCAGTTGCCGGCTGTCTTCCCGGACGGCGCGGAGATCGGCCAGGATTCGCCTCGCATCATTCGCGCTCTGCTCCGCGCGCATTTTCGCTGGATGAACAAAGACGCGCCCTCCACGCGGACCATCGAGCGCATGCTCGGTCTTGCGCTGGCCTACTGGGTCGCTCCCATCACGCTGCTGCTGTTTTGGGCGCGCTACCTCACACTGCAGGATCTGCATGGCACGATTCTTCACGAACTGCTGGCGGCGGTCGCCTTCGGTGTCGCCCTGTATTCCACGACGAAGATCGGGCGCCCGCAGGAACGCTGGCCGGCTGAGAGCAAACGCGGTTGGCAATGGCTCGCGAAATTGCGCGACTTGAATCCGCTGAAAGCCGCGGCGGCTCTCGCCGTGCTCCTGCTCCTGCTTTCCGTGGGAACCGTCAAAGGCGTGCCGCACGGCCGCACTCGAGCGCCGCAATTTTCCTCATCGAGCATTCGCCGCTGGGCGCCGGGCGTTTTCTGGTTTCTCGGCTACGATCCGTACGCCAACTTGACGGAAGCCTCGATGTCCACCGCCCCCGTCAACTGGTCCGGCACCGATGACCAGCTCTTTGCCGTCAAAGGCGCTCGCCTAACCGGCATGAATTTCCGCTATGCCCAGGCCTACGGACTTTTCCTCGCGAACGCCCGGCTGTGGCATTCCGATTTCGAGGGCGCGTTCCTCTCGGACGCCGACTTTCGCGGTTCCGATCTCGGCCAGGCTTCCTTCCGTTACGCGGTGATGGACCGGGCACGGTTGTTTCATACGAATCTCGATCGTGGAAATCTCGATTTTGCGAACCTCGATCGCGCCGATTTTCGCGAATCGAATCTTTCGTACTGTTCCTTGATCGATTCAGTCCTGATTGACGCGCAGTTTCAGAATGCGACCCTCTACGGCGCGCGTCTGACCCGCTCTTCGATGGAACGCGCCAATCTGGAAAAAACCGATTTGCGTTCTTCGTATCTCGACAATGTTGACCTCGAGCGCGCCGATATGCGGAATGCCTATCTGTGGTCGGCAAAACTTCCGGGTTCGCGATTGGTGGGCGCTCAACTCGCTTCGTCAATATTCATCAACGCCGATTTGCACGGAAGCGATCTTCAGGGGGCGGGATTTTCGGGAACTGTGCTCAGCGGCGCAAATTTGACGGGCGCGATCATTGATGGAACCGACCTGCGGGGCGCTCTCGGCTTGACGGCGGCGCAGATTTGCTCCACGCAGTCGCGGAAGGGAGCCATTCTGACGGATTCGCTCGCGCAACAGGTGCAAGCGGCTTGCGGCGGCCCGCTGCTCGTTGCCGCTCCGGTTCCGGAAGCGGTTGCCGCTACAGAGACGTCCACATCCCCGCACTCGGTTGCAGAAGCGAAACCCGCCTCGCACGCGCCAGCCGGTGTGAAGGCGGCGCATCCGGCGCCGGATACCAAGCCTGCGGCGGCGAAAGCAGCGGCCGGATCGAGCCGTCCATGAATCAGTCCGAGTTTACAAAGTTCGTTCAGGTCCTGATAGCCACGTGGGGATTGGCTGGTCTGGTTTTGCTGTTCGCGCCGGGACGGATGCTCGAGGCTTTCACGCACGGACGCGTACTGTTCTCGCGCAGAACGATTCTGCTTTTCCGCATTGTCGGCGGTCTAAGCGTGCTGGGTGCGTGCTCCCGCCTTTTCTTCTGGCACTGGTGAAGTTGTCCGGGCGCCACTACCGCTGAGCGGCTTTCTGTTCGGGTTTCGCGAAGCGGCTGTCCTCCACCGGAACATTCGCCTGAATCTGGTCCCATTTGTAGATCGTGGAGCCCTGCACACGCGCGACGGTCACACTGAACGGCAGCTTCACTCCATTCACGTCGCGATAGGCGGAATAATCCGTGTCTTGCGGCAGCGAACCGAGCGGGCTCTCGATGCGTTCGGAAGTGCGCAACAAGAGGCCCGATTGCGTATCGAAATAAAAGACCACGCGGCCGCCGCCCTTACGAAACGCAATGACGCGATACGCATCCTGATCGCCGATTTTCTCCGTTCCGGCGGCCTGCGCCCGCGCGAAATCCTGCTTGATATTCACGCCAGGGATGAACGACGCCCACTGCTTTGCGCGCGCCAGGTCGTCCCACGTCAACTCTTCCGCCGGGCGTCCGGGAAACGAGCGCCAGGCCGTCGTCCCATCGTAGCCCTGTGACATCGCCGCGCCATTCGGCATGTGTACAGTCGCCATGGCTTTGTCGGGAGCCTTGCGAATCAGTTCGACGTCAACCTTCATGCCACGCATGGATGCGCCGCCTTTTTCGTCCAGCGTCGTGATCTTCTCGATCGCGGCGCTGCCGCCGATCGCCTCCGAATACTTAGCGAGGATCGCGTCAACACCCATCGCCGGCGCATTGGAAGCATTCGCATTTGCGCCCGAGCCGGACTCGGGCGGCTTCCTCATACCGGTTCCGATGCTTACACCGTTCAAGCGGCCGCTCATCGCCGAGCCGCCCATCGCCGCCTGGCCCTCCGTCGTTGACGCACTCAGCGCAGGCACGCTCTGCGGCTTTGCCGCTCCGCGATGGCACGTGTAGCAGGTCACTTCGCGGCGCCCGTTGAAATTGTCTTTGTCAATGGCGAACATCATTTGCATCATCTTGCGCGCGGTCAGCTTCGGCTGCTTGTCGTCGTTGTCAAAATGCTTGGTGTCGTGGCAGTAGTTGCACTCGACGCCGAGCGCGGCCGTGATGTACTGCATTGCCGGGATCAACTGGTCCGAGGGAACGTCCTTCAGCACCTGTAAGTTCATATAGACCTGGCCTGCGGTTTTTTGGGCAGGTTCTGGTCCGGCTTGTGTTGTACCCGCCTGACCGATCCGCGGCGCAGCAGCGGCTCGCGCCGCACGCGATGCGGGCTGCGAATTTCTTGCGCTCAGCAAGGCCGGCCTCCCCGCCAACAACAGCGCCGCGATGGCAATTCCCGAAGCGGCAAGCGAGAACCTGATCAGCGACCGGTCGTCCGTTTTCATCGTGAGTCCCCTCGAAGATTGGCGCGATTTGAATCCCGGGCGCCGATCCTTGTTACCAGCTCGATTCCAGCCCTGGAATCATACGCAAATTGCCGCTTTTGTGATGCTAAAATTCTCCAGTTGCGGGGTCGTTGACCAGAATGGCCCCTCGCTCGTTACATCAACGTTCCGCCGGATCCGGAGAGCCAGTGATCGAAGGCAAGCGAATCGCGGTCGTAATGCCCGCGTATAACGCCGCGAAAACGCTGCGTTCCACCGTCGAAGAACTGCCCAGCATTGTGGACACGAAGATTCTCGTGGACGATCACAGCCGCGATGAAACTGTGCGCGTTGCGCGCGAGCTGGGTCTTCACGTGAT
Organism: Candidatus Acidiferrales bacterium; assembly: GCA_035277685.1. Taxonomy (GTDB): domain Bacteria; phylum Acidobacteriota; class Terriglobia; order Acidiferrales; family UBA7541; genus Palsa-295. The sequence goes on along the minus strand of DATEKA010000189.1, from coordinate 8,725 downwards.
CGTTCACGAAAAGAACTACGGCTATGGCGGGAACCAGAAGACGTGCTATCGGGCGGCGCTCGACAGCGGCGCGGACATCATCATCATGGTTCACCCGGATTACCAGTACAAACCCACGCTGGTAGCGGCCATGGCGGGCATGATCTCCTCCGGCGTATATGACGTGGTGCTCGGCTCCCGGATTCTCGGAGGAGGCGCTCTGCGGGGCGGCATGCCGCGTTACAAGTACGTCGCGAATCGCCTGCTCACCGCTTTCGAAAATCTTCTGCTTGGCGCCAAGCTCTCCGAATATCACACCGGCTTTCGCGGTTTCAGCCGGCGCGTTCTGGAAACCTTGCCGCTGGCGGAAAATTCCGACGATTTCGTTTTCGACAATGAGATGATCGTGCAGATGGTCTACTTCGGCCTGCGCATCGGCGAGATTTCCTGCCCCACAAAGTATTTCGACGAGGCCTCTTCCATCCGCTTTTTCAGAAGCGTGAACTACGGTTTCGGCGTGCTCGGAGCGACCGTCAAATGCTTCCTCCAGCGAATTGGCCTGGGACATTTCCGGATTCTGGATGCGAACGGCCGCAGGCTGACGGACGCGCACGCCGAAATGCCGGCCTCAACTCAACTCGCCGAACAGACTACGCACCGAGTCTCCTGAACATGCGCGCTCGCGGCGCTTCCTCCATCACGCGGGCCGCAACTGCGGCATGAGATCGCAATTTGCCCCTCCTCGTCGCGGACTCCCGAACATCGGTCATGCCGGCGTGCTCCTGCTCCTGACTCTCACCGCCCTGCTGATCCACGGCTATCATCCATTCTCCGAAGATGCCGGGATTTACGTCCCGCAAATCCGCAGACTCCTGCATCCGGCGCTGTATCCCTTCGGTTCCCAATTTTTCGAGACGCACGCGCGCCTTACGTTTTTTCCGAATCTGGTTGCCGCGCTCGTTCGCCTGACCCGTTTGCCGCTTTCCGTCGTCCTGTTCGTCTGCCATCTAGCTTCGATTTTTCTGCTCCTGTTCGTCTGCCTGAGAATCGCTTCGAAATGCTTCCCCACCGGGGCCGGCCGGTGGGGCGCTGTCGCTCTCGTCGCGGCGCTGCTAACGCTTCCTGCCACGGGAACCGCGCTCTATCTGCTCGATCCCTACTTCAATCCGCGTTCGATCTCGACGTTCGCGATTCTCTTCGCGGTTGACGCCGCGCTCGAACGGAAGCCGCTCCGCGCCGTCTTGTGGCTCATTTTCACCGGATTGATTCACCCGCTGATGATCGTCTTTGGCGCGTTCTACGTCGCCCTCATCGCGCTCACGCAGAATGCGGAGGCGCGGAAACGGATGCAGGCCGCTTCCGGGGCGGCGATCGCAATCGCCGCGCCGGGTTTTCTCCATCCATCCGCCGAGTTCTTCCAGAGCTTGCGCGACCACCCTTACTATTTCGTGCTTCGCTGGCGCTGGTACGAATGGATTGGGATTTTCGCGCCGCTCGCGATTCTCTGGTGGCTCAGCCGCATCGCCGACGCGAAGCGGCGGCCCGCCTTCAAAACGCTCGCGTTTTCACTGATTCCGTTTGGCGCAGCGTGTTTTGCTGGAGCCTTAATTGTTTCGATTCCCCGGATACAGATGCTCTTGATCGGACAGCCCATGCGCGGCTTCCAACTGCTCTATCTGCTGATGGTTCTGCTGGCTGGGGGTCTGCTTGGCGAGATATTCTTGAAGCGGCGAGTCCTTTTGTGGATTGCGCTGTTCCTGCCGATCTGCGCGGGAATGGGCTATGCGCAGTTCGAGCTTTATCCGGCGGACCCGCACGTCGAATGGCCCGGCGCCTCCTCCACGAATCCCTGGGTCCAGGCGTTCACCTGGATTCGCGCGAACACGCCGGAGGACGCCATCTTCGCTCTCGACCCGAATTACATGGCATTGCGCGACGAAGATCATCAGGGCTTCCGCGCCATCGCCGCGCGCAGCAGCCTCGCCGACGCAGTCAAAGACTGGAGCGCCTCGGCGATGTTTCCAGGCCTGCCGCTCGCGACCGAAGTCTCGGAACAAGTTCACGCTGCGCAAGGATGGAGAAGCTTCGGCCTGGCCGGCTTCGAACGCCTGAAGAAAACCTACGGGGCCGCCTGGGTCGTCCTCGACCGGCCGCCTCCGGCGGGGCTGGTTTGCCCGTATCAGAATCGGAGGGTGATAGTGTGCCGGGTGCCGTAACGCCGGACTGCCATCGCGGTCTATCCATGCGCCGGGCAACGATGAATCGCGCCGGCGTTTCCAACCTGCGTGCGCTGTGTTTTATAATCCTTGATTCGGAGCGCGGCAGCGGCAATCATCCATTGAGCTTCAGCCTCTTCAAAATTGATGCATAACATTTCCCCGGCAACCGTCTCCCACTCCACCGCGCCTTGCCCATCCCCGCCAGGGCGCCCTTTCCTGACCACCGCCTGGATTACCGGCATCCTCGTCCTCACGTGGCTATTGATCTACATTCCCTCGCTCGCCACGCCCGGCCTTCTCGATGACGCGGACTCGATTCACGCCGAAGCCGCGCGCGAAATGGTTCTCAATCACAACTGGGTGACGCTCTACATCAACGGCATCCGTTACCTCGAAAAATCGCCGCTCATGTATTGGACCGTGGCGGTGAGTTACAAACTCTTCGGCGTCGCCGAATGGCAGACGCGCCTGCCCCTGGCGCTGGGCGTGCTCGCGCTCGCCTTCGCCGTCTTCATTTTCGGCCGGAGGTATTTCGGGAAAGAAGCGGGATTCTACGCGGCCCTCATCATCGTCACCGCGCCCGGCATTTTTCTTTACACGCGATTCCTCATACCCGACGTCTTCGTCGCTTTATGGCTCACCCTCGGGCTCTACTGGTTCCTGATGGCCTGGGAGCGGGAGCGGCCTTCCCGCTGGCTCTGCTGGGGCGTCGCGGCGACGATGGCTCTGAACGTCCTTACGAAAAGCCTGATCGGAATCGTGTTCCCGGTCGCCATCATCGGCGTTTTTCTTCTGCTCACGGGAACGCTGCGAAAGATTTTCAAGTTTCATCTGCTCTCGAGCCTGCTCGTTTTTCTGGCTGTGGCCGTTCCCTGGCACGTTCTTGCCGCGATTCGCAGCCCCGCGCAACCTGCCGGCCCCGAGAAGGGTTTTCTCTGGTTCTATTTCATCAACGAGCAGTTTCTGCGCTATCTGAACGAGCGCTTTCCGCGCGATTACGACAAGGTGCCGCTGCTCGTTTTCTGGGCGCTGCTCATCGCCTGGGTAATTCCCTGGGCGTTCTACCTCGTTCCGGCGCTGCGCGAAGTTCCCGTCCGCTTCCGTGCATGGCGCGAAGCACTTGACCCGCGCGCGCGCGCGAATCTCTTCTGCGCCGTCTGGGCGCTCGTCATCATGCTGTTCTTCAGCTTCTCGACGCGCCAGGAATACTATTCGCTGCCCGTGATTCCGGCTCTCGCGCTGCTGATCGGCGGCTGGCTCCAGCGCGAGCGCCAATCCGCCGGGGAAAGCCGCGACCGGCGCTACGGCCGCGCCGCGTCGCTGGTTTTGCTGGTGCTCGCGGTAATCGGATTTGCCGGCGCCATGTTTCTCCTCGCCAGGACGCACTCCTTTCCTCCAGGCACGGACATCGGCGCGGTCCTCGTGCCTCATCCGGGCAGCTACAAGCTCTCGCTCGGACACATGGGCGACCTCACCCTCGAATCATTCGGTTTGTTTCGCACGCCGCTTCTGCTGGTCGGGCTGGGGCTGCTTGTAGGCGCCGGCCTGAACTGGATTTTCCGCCGCCGCGGCAAACCGCTCGCCGGAAATCTCGCGCTCGCCGGAATGATGATCGTGCTGCTCTTCTGCGTTCACTGGGGACTCGTGATTTTCTCCCCGGAGCTCTCGTCGAAGCGCGTCGCTCTGGAAATTCAAGAGGCCTGGCAGCCCGGCGACACCATCGTCATCAACGGAAAGTACGAATGGGGCTCAACCCTGAACTATTACACCGGAATCCGTTTGCACATGCTCAATGGGCACGACGGCAACCTGTGGTTTGGCTCTTATTTTCCCGGCGCGCCCAAAGTTTTCGAAGATAACGCGTCCTTCGAGCGCCTCTGGAACGGCCCGAATCGCGTCTTTCTCTTCACCGAGGATTTTCTGGCCGGCAAGGCGCTGGCGGACATCAATCGCAGCAAGGTTTTCGTCTTTGCCCGCCAGGGCGGCAAAGTCGTCCTCTCGAATCGCCCGTAAGTGACGAGGCAGGCGCGCGACTCGAAGACTGATGACTACATTCCGTTGAACTGCTATTGATTTGCAGCCTCCATTGGCGCCTGTCTGCCGACAGTCAGGCTTCGAAGGTTGCTATGCGAACTGGCGTGGCAAAATTGTCTTGCTAACGCGGCCCGGCCTATTGGTGCTCTGAATCTTGCCCAACAGTTTGAAAGGTATCTGTGCCACGCCAATCGCGGACAATAATCAGCGCGCCGATGGAGGCGGCAAAACAAAGGGTTTGGTCTACAGGGAGGACATCCGCAACGCTCCTATAAAGCAAAACGGGGAGCCTGGCAGCTCCCCGTTTCGTCGCTTTCTCTGAGCCGGGACGCATATGCCTCTAGAAGGCTTCGTCCGCGGCAGCGCACCGCAAAAGCGGTGTGTTTAAGCTTGTAACCAGTCTAGGCCCGGTGGGTTCATCCTTCCTCCGTGGTCTAGGTACTTCCAAATCCCTTGTACGACCGCGCGGCCCTCAATGCAAGTGGAAATTTCGGCTATTTCGCTGGATACCGGAAGTCGTGCAAATTCAGCAGGCTCCCCGGCTCCCATGCCGGAACGCGGCGTTCACTTGAGGAAAAGCGCCTCGCGCACCTGATCGCGTCCGACGAACGTCTTCGACGTGCGGAACTCCCCGAAAATATCGAGGATTTCGCGATTCTGAAACACGCGCGCGTGTACGGCCAGCGTCGGCGCGGGAAGCGTTTCGATTGTCTGATCGTCCACAATCCGATACCGGTGAAACCGTTCCGGTGGACGGCTGTGGAATAGCGCCAGCACCGCCCCTCCGGGAGTCAGCATCCGGTAAATCCGCTCCATTGCGCGCGGCAGGAGTTCCCCGTCCAAATAGTCGAATAGGTCCCATGCCAGCACGCCGCAGTAGCTGTTCTCGGGATAATCGAGCGAGCTGTCGAGGAATTTCTGCACCAGCAGCGTCTGAGAAGTGCGCTCATCCTGTCCAACGGGCGCCTGCCGCAGGCGTTCTTCTTCCGTGCTCAAAAACTCCTTCCAGGACCGAAGCAGGTCCTCGGTCGTAATGCGATAGCCGCGTTCGATGAAGAAATTGAGCGTGTGCTGCGAGGCGTTGCCGAGGTCGAGGATGCGGCCGCGCTCGACGTCGCTAATCATCCACAGGAATTCTTTGAGCCCATTCGACGCGCGGGCATTCCTGTTGTTCGACGCCGCGGGAGAAACCGAGGGGCCGGGCTTGGCTCTGCCCGTCGTCGCAGGAGCAGTTGCCGATTGCGCTTTGGCGCTCCATTGCATCAGCGCTACTCCTCGCCGGCCGCAGCCGACGCGGCGCGAGCTGCTGCCGCCGGCTTTGTCGGTTCAGTCCTGCCGGCCGTTTCGCCGGCGCGAAGCATTTCGACGTTTCCGCGGAGCCGGGCGCCGTCGTCGATGCCGATGCGCGGCGTCAGAATGCTTCCTTCCACATGCCCCGACGAGCCGAGACGAACGCTCTCGGTCGCCTTCAGATTACCCTGAACGGTGCCATGGACCACGATCTCGCGGGCGTCAATGTCCGCCGTTACCCGGCCGCTCGCGCCGACCGTGACCCGGCCGTTCGTGATGCGAATTTTGCCCTGTGTCTCGCCTTCCACAGTCAGGTCGGAGGTACCGGTGATGTCGCCCTTGATCTTCAGCCCCGCGCTGATGGTGGAACCTTCGCCGGAGCTCGATGGCTGAGACATCGGCTGCGCCGGTGCCGGTTCTGACACTTTGGCTTGCGGTGAGGCGGGAGCGGGCGCGGCCTCGACGGATGCCTGCGGCTTTATGGCAGGCCCGGCGGAAACGGCCTGCATGGGCGTCTGCTGCTGCACAGACGGTTGCGCTTCCTTGGATTTGTCTACTACAGCTCCCGGCAGGGGCGCGTTCGAGGCCGGCGAAGCGGGCTTGGCCTCCGGTGTCTTACGCCACATGGATTCCTCCCCAGAGAAATTCGGACGATTCAGGACAGTCTGTGCCGGGCTGGCGGCCATCCTCTAGCGCGTCTTAGCGCTCTTTGGATCGTCACGAACTATAGTACAGAGCTACGGCGGAGTAAACCCAAGTATCTTCGCCAGATGTTTGCCGATCGGATACTAACAGGCAGTGAGCCTTGGGGGATACCGCCCTGGCGGGCGGGACGCGCGGGCGCCCCCCGCCGTCACTCCGTCGTCTGAACGGACTTGCCTCGCAGCTCCCAGGCCGCCGCAACGAAGCCGATCGTCTCGTGAAAGAATATCTTTCTTCCCTGCCGCGTGTGCCACCAGTTGTCCGGGCTGAACTCGACGTCCGGCGCCGCCACCACATGAAGTTCGGTTCCCGAGGGCAGCACCCGCGAGCAGATGTAGCCCGCTCGCCGCGTGTGATAGTTCGAGGTTACCAGCAGAACGTGCTTCCATCCGCGTTCCGCCAGCAGTTGGGACAGCGCCGTACACTCTTCACGCGTGTTTTGCGCGCGGTTAGGAAACCGCACGATCGCGCTTGCCGGCGCGCCTCGCTGCGTGAGATCCCGTTGTTCCAGGTCGGCTATGCTGATGTACGGCCGCAGGTAGCGTCCGCTGGCAATAACGCGCGGCGCCCAACCCGCTTTCAGAAGCTCGGCCGCCTTCGTGGCCCGGTCGCCGCTATAGTTGTCGTCGCCGAGCATCACAATCGCGTCCGAGGCTCGCGGTGAATCATCCAGTACTAGAACCCGCCCCGCCACGCGCATCAAAGGATGCCGCACAAGGTAAATCGCCAGGACAAACACCACCAGAAAGGAAACGAAGAGGAACTTGAAAATAATCCCGCCCCGCTGCGTGCCCATTCGAATAGCCGGCTGCTCGCTCGCCACTCGCCACTCGTGACTCGCCACTGCTATCTTCCCGGATCCATCTGCCTCAACCGCTCCGCCGCCTCTTCCGGCAGCAGCGCGTTGAAGTAGATTTCCTTGATGCTGTAAGACTTGCTGCGCTGTTCCACGATAGGCAGAATTTCGATATGCCAGTGGTAATCGCCCGTTATCGTCGCCCAGTACTCGCTCAGTTCTCCCTTCGTCTGGAGCGTGTTCGGCGCGGTGTGGAGGACCATGTGGTACGTCGTGCTCACCTGGGTCAGCCGCCGCAGCGTGCGCCGCAAAAGGCTCGCCAGATGCCGGCGGTTTTCCTCAGGTAGCGGCGCTTCGAACTGGTGGTTGTGCGTTCGCGGCATCAACCATATCTCGAACGGCACGCGCGACGCATAGGGGCAAAACGCGTAGTAGTCGCCAACGTTATCCACGATCCGCTTCGACTGCCGGACCTCCTGTCTCAGGATGTCGCAGAAAACGCAGCGCTCGCGTTCCCTGTACCACAACCGCGCCGAACGCAATTCGTACAGCACGCGGCGGGGCACGAAAGTCGTGGCCGTCAATTGCGCGTGCGCGTGCGTCCACTCCTCGCCGGCCTGCTCGCCGCGATTCTTGAATATGGTGATGTACTTGAACCGGGGATCCCGCTTCAGGTCCACGATCCTCTGCGCATAGGCTTCCAGCACGAGCTCGATTTCCTCATCGCTCATTTTGGCCATGTGGCGCTCATGGTCGGCTGTCTCGACGATAATCTCGTGCGCCCCCGTTCCCGCCATGCGGTCGTAGATTCCTTCCGCGGTCCGCGCCGGCTCGCCTTCAACCCGGTACAACGGCTGGAAATGCGGGAACACGCGCACCTGAGCGGGCCCCTCCCGCGGCAGACTCAGCACTTCATGGATCTCGATCCGGTTCGCCGGGCACAGCGGGCAAGGATTCTGCGGAAGCCCGTCCGTTTCGGGGTGCCCCGCCACCACCCAACTGCGCGTGATCGGATCTTTGCGAAGTTCCATTCCTCTCCTTCCCCACCAACGATATAGACATGCGCCTAAAAAAGAGATTTATCTTACCCGAAGTCGCCGCCTGGTAGCACTGGCGCACTTCGGGGATTGTTCCTGAGTCGCGTGTTCACTTCGGGGTGTGCGAAATAAATAGCTGGTATTGGGGGCCTGAAGGCACCAATCTATCGCGTGTAGTGCGTCGGCGTGGGGCCAACTTCCAGCCGGTGACGATCCCAGATTGCGCCTTCGCGGCTGTAGCTAGCCAGCTCGAAATCCTGCGTCAATTCCAGGCAATCCGTGGGACACGCGTCCTCGCAAAGCCCGCAGAACATGCAGCGCGAGAGGTCGTAGGTAAACGTGGTGAAGACTTTCCGCCGCGTGGCATCGTCGCGATGCCATCCTACGACGATCAAATTCTCCGGGCAGGCCAGCGCGCACAAATTGCACGCGATGCACAGCGACTCACCCGTCTCCGGATTCATGTTCAGCCGCGGCGCTCCGCGATACCGCTCCGCCACCATCGGCCTCTCGAGCGGGTATTGCTCCGTATAGAGATTCTTCGGCGCCTGATAGCGGAACGTCAGCCACATCCCCTTCAGCAAATCCACCATCAGCACGCGCTTCAGCAGCTCTTTCATAGGAAAGCTAAGTCTGACCTCCACTCCGTTTTCTTGTCAAGTTGACAA
>DATEKA010000188.1:0-15247 GCA_035277685.1 Candidatus Acidiferrales bacterium | reverse complement strand
CGCTCGCGATGACCCCGCGGGTCCGGGAACAGCAACTGGGTCGGGGAAGCGGCCGGGCGCATCTTACTTTCCGGAGGAACTGACGTATGAGACTCAGCGGGGTTGGGAAGCTTGCACTCTTATCAATTCTGTTCGTGTTCTTTGTTTGCTCGATGCCGGCGGCAGACCAACACGATATTCCATCCGTTAGCGGAGACGCAGGCGGGTGCCGCGCCACGTTCACGGTTCACGACGGTTCGAATAAACCGATTTACAACGCCAAAATAGACGTGACGATCCGCTATGGCTTCATGAATCTGAGGAAAACGGAACTCGAGGTCGCGACCAATGCCGATGGAAGGGCTCGTGTCACCGGCCTGCCGAATTTCCCCAAGAAGCCGCTCGAGTTCGTCGTGAAGAGCGGGGCCGTCTCGAAGGTCGTCACCGACGACCCTTCAACGGATTGCAACGCGAGCTTCGACGTCAGCTTGGCCGTGCGATAGCCGCTGAGTGGCGGCGGATCAAACAATATGCCGTAATGAAGCTTGGCGTTGTGTTTGAACCCCTCCGCTGCTTTGGGTCCGTCTCTCCTTGCCCGCAAGTCTAGTGCGCCCAGACCTTCTCGGGATCGGTCTCATATGGATACACGTGGACCATCCAGTCGAACACCTGCGGAATCCAGCGCCCAGATGCTTCCTGGCATGCTTCCTTCGTAGCAATCGAACCGTTCGCGCCGAATTCTTTCCAGTCCACGTTCTGCAATTTCTCCCCCCTTGGCGGGAGGCACAGGTTCACGTGTTTGTGCCAGCGCGCCACGCTCAAGGGCACACGCGCGTTCAACTGCGCCTCCGTAAAATGGCGGGGCGCCGTGAACATCGCGCCTTCGAGCACATACGTCCCGTTCACCTTCTGGTAGAGCAACGAGGTCGGGTGCGCGGGATCAAACGTGAACAGCGCCTTGAATGCGTACCGTCGGCTGGTGAAGTGATAGTGCTTCTGCGTGACGTTCGGAAGGAATATCCGATAACCGTCGGCTAACGCGACGTGGTAGTCCTTGTACCTGTTAATCGCGCCGCGCACCTTCTCGACAATCTCTTCGGCGCGCTCGTCGTCGCCGGGCTGTTTCGGGTGTAAAGAGGTCATGGACATGTGCGGATTCATGTCCGCCGCCATGTCCGTCGCTCTCATCGGAACGGACATGGCATCCATGGCGGCCTGCCCTGCGTCCTGGGGCGCACCTGTTTTTTGATGCATCTCGCCGGACGGCATTCCGGCCATGCCACTATCACTCGTACGACTGTCCTGTGGGGGCTTCGATTCCTGCGCTACGGCGCTAACGACCAGAAGCAAGAGCGCGGCTAGGAGCGCCGGCACTGCCCGTTCTCGGATCGTTCGATGTCCCATTGTGGCTTCCTCTATTTCAGATAACGCTTGCTTCCCGGGAAAGTTTCATATCGTCGAGAAAGGGCAAGCTCGGAAAAATGTGGAGGCCCGAGTATGTTCGAGCCTCCCTGGGGGTGCAGCAGGATACACCTGTAGTTAGACCGGGGAGTGCGCGTCTAGTTCCCGGCCATCCCATCGAACACGTATTTCACGGAAAAGTTGCGACAGAGCCTAATCAGGCAGAGCGATTCCACGGCTCGGCTGCCAGGGCCCGCCGAATCGAAGCACAGCGCAGCTACACAACCGGAGCTTCTGGCGACCGGGCTTAAGCGCTGCCCGCTTGCCATTCACCTCCGTGGCCGGGGTTGATTCCCTGTTTCTCTTTCACAAAAGCCAGTCTTGACGCTCGCTTGGAAATCTGTAAACTGCATTTTTCTGGTATGGCTACGGCATCCAATCCGCTGGACGATGCGTTTCAGCAGCTCGAGTTTCCCCAACGGGAGGCTGCTTTCTTCTACGGGCTTTTCCTGCGCGGACACACCGCCGAAGAACTGCGCCGGGACATCGAAGTCCCCCCGGCCGTCCTCGCCAAATGGGACCGCGAAACGCAGCGCGAACCGCAGCTCCGCCAGTTGCTTGAACGAATTGTGGACTACCGCCGCCATGTCCTCGCCATATTTGAAAACCTTGTCGGGCATGACTCGTCCAAGCAGCCGCTGCAATAGCAACTGCCTCTGAACCATTCATTCTCTAGAATTGCCGGCCGTCCGTTAAGGTCGGCGGCGTTGGCGGCCTAAAGTCCGTTTCACAGCATGGCTCCATTGTCGAAGACGAAACCTCACGATATACACCGCTTCTAACCTGGTACTAGAACTGGTACTATAGCGTCCCGACCTTCCTTTTCGGGAGTATCGGTTCGCAGTTGGAGGTGTTCGTAGTCTTCTGAAAAAACCAAAACAGCCGATTCCCAGCCCCGGACATAAGAGACTCCTAGTGAAACCTCCCATCGGCCAAAGCACGCGTGGAATTCTTCTGGCAATTGGACTTGCGGCAATTCTTCCCGTGGCCGGATGCAGTGGCAACGCCGAATCCAGACCGGCTATGCCCTCGATCCGGGCTCAACCCGCCAGTCAGACCGTCGCAGTCGGCCAGACCGCAACCTTTACGGTCCTGGCTGCCGGAACCGCACCGCTGACTTACCAATGGCAGAGAAATGGATCAGATATTTCGGGAGCCAACTCCTCGAGCTATACGACTCCACCTGCAACCATAGCGGATAACGGGTCTTCCTTCAGTGTGACTGTCGCCGACTCAACCGGGAACGTGACCAGCAATCCGGCCATGCTTACCGTAGCTGCTGCCGCACCCACCATAACGTCACAGCCCCAGAATCAAACCGTAGGAGCCGGACAAACCGGGACATTCTCAGTCACGGCAGCCGGAGCGGCGCCTCTCAGCTATCAGTGGCGGAAAAATGGATCGAATATTTCGGGGGCCAATTCTTCAAGCTATACCACGCCGGCTACGACGGGAGCGGATAACGGGTCTACGTTCGACGTAATTGTAAGCAACTCGGCTGGAACCGTGACGAGTAACCCGGCCACGCTAACCGTTACCGGAACGGCGCCGGCTATAACTTCGCAACCGCAAGGTCAAACGGTAGTTGCGGGGCAGAAAGCAACATTCTCTGTCACTGCCACGGGAACGGCTCCTCTAAGCTATCAATGGCAGGTGAACGGTTCCAACATCTCCGGAGCCAACCAGTCAAGCTTCACAACCGCCCCAACCACCAGCACCGACAACGGATCTACGTTCGACGTGATCGTCAGCAATCCGGTTGGATCGGTCACCAGCAGCACGGCCACCCTGACAGTGAACTCGCCGGTTTCCGGGCTGAGCTTTGCCGGCGGATTTACTTCATCGGGCCTGACGTTCAACGGCAGCGCCGCATTAAGCGGGAGCCATCTGCGGCTGACCGACGGCGCGGCAAACGAGGCTGGCAGCGCGTTCTTCAATACACCCGTAGACGTCGGCTCCTTTATCACGGACTTCACTTTTCAGTTGACCAACGCAACCGCAGAGGGGTTCACATTCACCCTCCAAACCAACAACCCAGCCGCACTCGGGGCCGCGGGCCAAAGCTTGGGATACGGCTCAAGCGGCGCCGGGACGGGTGGAATCACGAACAGCATCGCCATAGGTTTCCAGCTTTACGACGACGCCACAGGCGCCCAAGTGAGCCGCACCGGCATGTGGACAGGCGGCGCTTCCCCTGGACCCTCGCCTGGAACCGACACCACGCCGGCCGGTGTGAATCTCCACTCGGGCCACGCCATGGCGGTCCATGTCGCCTACGACGGGAACACCCTCCGGTGGACCATCACAGATACCTCGACGCAAGCGACCTTTGGCATCAGTTTTCCCGTCAATATCCCTGGCCTCGTTGGAGACAGTGCGGCTTACGCCGGCTTCACCGGCGGCACCGGCGCGAATACGGCTGTTCAGGACGTTCTGACCTGGACTTACAACGCAGTCCCGGTGACGGCGTTTCAGTGGCCGGTAGACACGCCTGTTACCTATGCTGCTTCCTCCTGCGGAGGGCCGAATGACTACGCGACGTACTGCTCGCAAACCCCCATTCTCGGCCAATATCACACTGGCATTGATGTCTGTCCACAGACCGTAGGCTGCGCCGTGGGAAACCCCGTGTACGCAACGAGCGCGGGAGTTGTCGAAACGGCCGTGGTGGTGTCCGACGCTGCCGGGACGCTGTGTGACGGGAGTTCCGATGCCGCCTACCAGGTGAACAGTGACACCTCGAACCTTGGGAACGCCCTCATCATTGCCCATCCCAATGGGGAATTCAGCCTTTATGGACATCTCGATTGCATTTGGCCTGGCATCGCGCCGGGGGTTGTCGTGGCGCCCGGGACCAGAATTGGCAACATGGGCCATTCCGGCTTCGGCCAGAGAGCCCGGACCTTTACTCCTCACACCCACTTTGAAATGAAAGATCGAGGTGTTCTCGGCGATCCCACAAATAAAGGGTATTCCGGCTATACAACGGATGTCCCCGAGGGCTATGGCTATCACGACCCGCGCATTTATCTCAACCCGTTCATTCCGACCAGTATCTCCCCGGTCGCAATCAAAGTCGTAGCCTCCTCCGCCCAGAACGTTCTGACCGGGCCTGATACCAGTTTTGCGTCTCTCACGTCCATTGCCCCATCCCAGGAATTTGTGGCATCGGCCACCGCTGGGAGCTGGTACCGCATCGACATCCCGAACGCAAATGGACCGGTTTCAGGCTGGGTTCAGGGAACCAGCGGGAGCCAGACGCTCGTCAGCGTAGACTCGGGGGCGACAGCGTTTCAAGTCTCGGGAGCCAGCAGCGCCGGGCTGGACGTGGAACCTGGACCTGCTTCTTCCCCAGACCTGGTGGCATGGGACCAAACCTTCTCAAACTGCGTTCCGGTTGCGCGAATATGGAATGGCCAGTGGTTTGTCGAAATCGCCACCCAAAACGGCTTTGATGAGTTCTACATGCCGGTGAATTATTACTTCGGCTCGAACGCTACTTGCAAGGAGCCCACCGGCCCTGGCCCAGGCACGGGATGGGTCTCCAGCAGTTTCGTGAAGTAATTCAGCTTCGCCCCGCGGACGGATAAGCTTGAATTTGTGGCAGGCCAGGTAATGAAGAGCGGCTTCGGGGATGCCCGCGATTAACCTGCCGAAGGCCTGAAACGGACGATGAAAACTTAGTGTTCGGGGACTTCTTGGGCCACGCCGACGGTTTCGTCGGGGATGTCGCCGGGGCGGCCTTTGACGCGATCGTACACGGTGACGTGGCAGGTAGAACCGAGCGCCTCGTTGTAGTAAGTGGAAACGCCTAGTGCCGTCCTCAATTCCTCATTGAACCGCCGAAGATCACCCAGTTGGTTCACGCGGATAGGGACCTTCTTCGCGTCATGGGTGAGCAGGAATTTCTGATACCCCGCGTCCCACAGACGCGTGAATTGGCCCTCGAACATGATCGAAGGAAGGATGGTCATTTGGTACGGCCCATCGGGCGTTTTCCGCAGCTCCGCGCCGCAACCATACCGCTCGATGCGAACCACTCCCCCCGAGCTCCGCACAAGGAAGCCCTTAGCTGAGAGTGATTCTATCTGCGCCTGATCGAAAAGTTTGTTGACGTACCACATGGACATATCAGAATATTGGCTTTACCGGGGAGCTGTAAAGGCCTAAGTTGGAGTCCAGAAGCAGTTTCCCCGCATCTAACATTTACATGAGCGAATCGACCAACCTCGGGTCATGCTTCCTCTGGTGCGCGTCATCCCTGATGCGCTGCTGCTGTTGCAGTTGTTGTCGCCGCTAGCACATAGCGGCGCTGGCTTCTGCTAAAGAACTCCCGATTTCAAGACTAGCCGATTTCAGCGTAATTCAGTTCCGCACAAAACCCTTCTTCCGAAGAAGAACGGCGGGAGCCCTTTTATAGGTTCGACGAAAGGATGTGAAGGTTAGAAACAATGGCCGCGCTAATCCAACCGATCTCGAGGGAAGCCGAGCAATCGCGGCTCGGTCGCAGGCTGCTCGAGCAAATCGGGAACACGCCTCTGCTTCGAATCGAGCGCGTCACCGCGGAATTCCCCAACGTCGAATTCTATGCGAAGGCCGAATGGTTCAATCCCGGCGGCTCCGTAAAGGATCGCGCCGCGCTTTCCATGATTCGCGAAGGAGAGCGCAGCGGCCTGTTGCTTCCCGGCAAGATCATTCTCGACGCGACCAGTGGCAACACCGGCATTGCCCTCGGCATGCTCGGAGCGGCCCTGGGTTATGGCGTAAAGCTGTGCGTGCCAGCGAGCGCCTCCCCTGAACGCAAGTCGATCCTGAGCGCGTATGGCGTCGAGGTCGTTTATACGCCGGGCGAGCAGGGTACGGATGGCGCGATCCGCCGCGTCCGAGAGATTTACGACGCGGCGCCGGGGAAGTATTTCTATGTCAACCAATACGCCAACCCTGCCAACCCTGCCGCTCATTATTCCGGCACGGCTCCTGAAATCTGGCGGCAAACGCGCGGAACGGTCACCCATTTCGTCGCGGGACTCGGCACCAGCGGAACGTTCGTTGGAGCCACCCGCCGCCTGAAGGAGCTGAATCCGGGCATACGCTGCATCAGCGTCCAACCCGATTCGGGATTTCACGGCCTCGAGGGCTTGAAGCACATGGCGACCGCCATCGTGCCCCGCATTTACGATCCGTCGCTCGCTGACGAAGACATCGCGGTAAGAACCGAGCATGCGCAGTCAATCACCAAGCGCCTCGCCCGCGACGAAGGACTCCTCGTTGGCGTCAGCTCGGGCGCCGCGCTGTGGGCATGCATTGACGTTGCGAAGCGCCTGCCGCGTGCCGAACGCGCCGTGATCGTCACGGTTTTTCCCGACTCCGGCGAAAAGTATTTGACCGAGCGTTTCTGGAACGAAGAATGAGCGGACGCGAATTGAAAATCGGCGAAGCGCTTGTCCTGCGCATTGAGCTGCACGGGATGGAAACTTACCCGCACGAGTGCTGCGGCGCTCTTCTCGGACGCGATGCGCAAGGCTCGCGCGAAGTGCTGGACTTGCTCCCCTTGGCCAATCGTCGCGACGACTCCCCGCGAAACCGCTTCGAGCTCGCGCCAATTGACGTCCGTCTCGCCGAACAGACGGCCCGCGCCAGGAAAATGGATTTGCTCGGCTGGTACCATTCGCATCCGGACGCCCCGGCGCGCCCCAGCGAATTCGATCGGGAGCACGCCTGGCCCTGGTACAGCTATATTATTCTTAGCGTCAGGAACGGCGAGCCGCGCGAAATCGCTTCGTGGCGCTTGCAGGACGATCGCGCGGCGTATGAAGCAGAGGCCATCGAGATTGCGGGCGCCGTGACTGCGCCAGGCGTGTCGCGCGTCTAAGAGCATCCGCCTCCGCGTCAAACGTTCGAAACGAATCGGGAGAGAAACGAATGTCCGTAAAAGTCATCATCCCCACGCCTCTTCGAGGTTATGCGGGAAAGCAGGAGAGCGTGGACGTCCAGGCGTCAACCGTGGGCGAGGCGCTCAGTTCGCTGACGACGCGCTATCAGGATCTGAAGAAGCATCTCTACGCCGACGACGGCCGTCTGCGCAGCTTCGTCAACGTCTACGTAAACGACGAGGACATCCGCTATCTGCAGAAGGATCAAACACAATTAAAGGAAGGCGACACGGTAAGCATCGTCCCCTCCATCGCCGGCGGCGCTGCCGCATCCAATCGGGAATAGAATTGGGGGGAGTTTTCATGGCTACAAAGCTCGAAGTCGCAACCGCGTCAGCGGCTCTTTCGAACGAAGAGGTGCTCCGTTACAGCCGCCATCTGATCATGCCGGAAGTGGGCATGGACGGGCAGCTCAAGCTCAAGCAGGCCAGCGTTCTCTGCATCGGAACTGGAGGATTGGGCGCGCCGCTCGGGCTGTATCTCGCCGCCGCCGGTGTGGGCCGGATCGGCCTCGTTGATTTCGATAAAGTTGATCTGACGAATCTCCAGCGGCAGATTCTCTTCAGCAGTAGCGACGTCGGCCGGCCGAAGATCGAAGCTGCCTCGACACGCCTGCGCGGGCTGAATCCCGACATCCAAATCGATCAGCACGAAACCCGGCTGACCAGCGAGAATGCCCTCGACCTTTTCCGCGATTACGACATCATTGTGGATGGCACCGACAATTTTCCCACGCGCTATCTCGTCAACGATGCCTGCGTTCTTCTCGGCAAACCGAACGTGTACGGCTCGATTTTTCGTTTTGAAGGGCAGGTCAGCATCTTTGGCTATCCCTCCGGCCCGTGCTATCGCTGCTTGTATCCCGAACCGCCTCCTCCTGGGCTGGTCCCCTCTTGCGCCGAAGGCGGGGTGCTTGGCGTTCTGCCGGGAATTGTCGGCGCTCTTCAAGCCGCCGAGGCCATCAAGTTAATCCTGGGCAAAGGGGAACCGCTGGTCGGCCGCCTGCTGCTTTTCGACGCCCTGGCTATGCGCTTTCGCGAGTTGAAGCTTCGCAAGAACCCGGAGTGCCCTGCATGTGGCGATCACCCGACCGTAACGAAGCTGCTTGACTATCTTGAATTCTGCGGAATTCGCGGCGAGGAAGCCCCCGCGCCGCAAACATCCGTTCCCGAAATCACGCCGCGTGAACTGAAGACGCGACTCGACCGGGGCGATGACCTTTTCATTCTCGACGTGCGCGAGCCGCATGAGTACCAGATCTGCAATCTCGGCGGCCACCTGATCCCTCTTGGCGATCTCCCCAAGCGCGTCAGCGAACTCGACAGCTCCCGCGAGATCATCGCCCATTGCCGCAGCGGAAAACGTTCGGCCGAAGCCACGCAATTCCTGCAGAAAGCCGGTTTCCGCAAGGTCCTTAATCTAAAGGGTGGTATCCTCGCGTGGTCGGATGAAGTCGATCCGGCTGTTCCCAAATACTGACGCGCTCCGATGGAGGGTTGAATGGCAGACATCAGGATCACAGTCCGCCCAAATGGACCGTACCGCGTAGAGGCCCCCGAAGGCTCGGTCGAGCTGGTGGACGTCCAGGGCAATCCATTCGACCTCAGCGCCAAACTCAAGGACGGCCGCCTTGCCTTCTCCCTTTGCCGTTGCGGTGGCTCTGTCACCAAGCCCTTTTGCGACGGAGCCCACAGCCGCATCGGTTTCCAGGGCGCTGAATCTGCCGTCCGCTCCTCCGACCAGAACCAGCCAAAGCCCTAGATCCTAGTTGACTCCTCTCATTCTCATCAGCGCGAACAAGCAGGCTGGCCGAAGCACCAGTTCACTGCCGAGTTACCCTAAGCGCGAAACAGATCCTGCAACTGTTGACGTTTTCCCACCAGGTAACATTTCTACTCGACGCGTTCTTACGTCCTAGTACTCTCAACAAACCCGAGGGGATCGATGACCCGAAGCGGTCCAGTTATCAACTGAATACAAAGACCTTACATAGTACTAAAACTATGCCATCTCAGGGCATCCTATTTGCTGAGTATTTAGCGCATATGTGTAATCCAGCCTGCCGGCTCGATTTGACCTGGCTGGGGCGAATTTTGGGGGATTTGTGGGCTCGTCCGTCAGTTTTTGGAATCAACTAAGCCGTTTCCGGGCTGTCCTGCTCGGACTCATTATTGCCACGGTTTTTCTGGTTTTTGTCGTAGTTCTCCGCGGCTCCTCATATGTGGCCGACCCCCTCTTCGATACCTACCTTGAGATGGGCGGGAGTCTCATTGCCTTCACCTTTGCCGCGAACGCCCTTGTCCGCTTCCGCGGCACTCACGACCGCATTTCTCTGATCCTGGCGTTTGGTTTTGTGCTGGCGGGCTTGATTGAAGCAGGAACAAGCATGACGGTGTATCGCGGTCTCGCTCCGGTCGTGAACGCAAGCGACCACATCTCAATCGCCTGGCTTGCTGGCCGGACGTTGCTCGGGGTCCTCTTGCTCGCTGCCCTGGCCGTCGAGAGCCGCGTCCCGGTTTCGCGGGATCCTGGCAAAGATTTGGCGGTGGCTACTCTGATCGTGGCCGCTGTCGCTTACCTCACAAGCGTTTTCTACTTCATGCTCCCTGCCCCTCCAAAGATTCATCCAAACGCCCTGATCCCCCGGCCCTGGGACTTGGTTCCTGCAGGCATCTATATCGCGGCGGCGATCGGCTATCGCTGGCGCCTGCGCAGCGCGAATGCTTCGCTTGACCGCGCGCTCTACGTTGCTGCTATCTTGAATGTCATCTGTCACTTAACGATGAGCGAATCGCAGCACATTTTGGATGCGGCAGCCACGCTTGCGCACGTCTTCATGGTCCTGAGCTACGTCGTCGTCCTTGGAGGCACGCTGCTCGACAATGCCCAACTCTTCGATCAGGTCAGCAGGTTGGCCTCATCCGACTCCCTCACTGGATTGGCGAATCACCGGCGCCTCTTCGAGGTTCTCGAGACCGAATTGCAGCGCTCTCGCCGCACTGGCCGCAGTTTCGCGTTGCTCCTCTTCGATCTGGACGGTCTCAAGAAGATCAACGACAAATACGGCCACTTGACCGGAAGCCGCGCCATCCGCCGCCTCGGCGGCGCCTTGCGCGCGAATAGCCGCACAATCGACACTCCGGCCCGCTACGGTGGAGATGAATTCGCGCTCGTCCTGCCAGAATCAGGCGAGAGTGAAGCCAAACAAGCCGCCGGCCGCATTTGCGATCAGCTCGCTAATGACGGGGAAGAGCCTAAGATCTCGGTCAGCGTCGGTTTGGCCGTCTACCCGATGGACGGCACGACCATTGAGAAGCTGCTCTCTTCGGCCGATCGGGCCCTGTATACGATGAAGGGGCGGTCCGAAAAGAAGTTTAGGTTTCGACACGCTGCGGCATGTTTGTAGGTGCCCTGCGCCGCCGATTCGCCTAACCTGTTCTCTGATCTGACTCTGCCCATGCGGCAGGCTAATTTACCGGCAGTACCGTCGTCTTCGTGGCTGGCAGCTTTTCCGGCGGGGGCCGGGCCGGCCATTCGCGATTCCGGACATTAAAGCTGGAGACACACCCGCGGGCCTGGCGCTCGCGCGGATCGGGCATGCTTTCGCTGTAAGGGGGCCAGCACAGTGCGTCTGGGAATCAGAATGCCGAAATCTCCGTCTGTCGTACGGCGCGAGACTCGCGTCCCGATGGAAGTCGGGGTTCGCATCACAGGCCACCCGTCGCTTCCCGGCGCGGAAACCACCTTCACGGAAAACGTCTCTCCTCGGGGCGCCCGCGTATTCACCAATCGCCACTGGAGAACCAACGACCGCTTGACCATTGCAACCCTAACCGGCTCTTTCAGGGCTCTCGCCAGGGTGGCCTACTGCCACACCGTTCCGGACAACGGCTTCGCGGTCGGTCTGGAGTTCCTGGATCCCGTCGGCAATTGGGTCATGGCCGATGTCGCCTCGCCAGCCGGAGCTTTTGCCGGTTGAAACCAATCCGGCAAACGAAGCTCGAACCGCTACTGCACGAAACCAACGCTCGGCTCCGGTCCTGACGCCGGCCCTTCGGGCAGCTTCCCAAACTGAGCCTCGAACCGGGAAATATTCTCCTCCAGAGCGCGCATCAGCCGCTTCGCGTGCCGCGGGCTCAGAATCAGGCTGGCCACCAGTTTGCCCTGCGGCACAGTCGGGAACATGTAGATGAAGTTCAGCGTGAATTCTTCCGCATTGTGATGAACGACCACCAGATTCGAGTACTGCCCCAGCAATTCTTTTTCATCCGCCTTGATCTGAACCTGTTGTTGTGCATTCGGCGCCTCAGCCATTGCGAGTCCCCCTTCGAATAGCAGCCAACTATAGCAAGGCCGGCGCACGAAGCGGAAATGGTCCTCGCTGGTCGACACAACTGGCTCTTGTGCCGCCGGGCGTTCCCTTCTAATCTTCTTAGCCGAATCCAGAAAACCGATTTCGCTTCCGAGGAGGACGCGTGAAGGACGTTATCTCCACACCAAAGGGTCCCAAAGCAATTGGGCCGTATTCGCAGGCCATTCGCTCCAATGGCTTCGTTTTTATTTCCGGGCAGGTGGCATTCGATCCGGCTACGGGACAGCTCGTCGAAGGTGACGTTGCCAAACAGACCGCGCGCGTCCTCGACAACTTGAAAGCGATTGCCGAAGCCGCCGGGTCGTCCCTGGAAAAGGCCGTCAAGGCCACTGTTTTCCTGAAAGACATGAACGATTTCGCCGCGATGAACGAAGTCTATGCGCGCTATTTCGCGCAGCAGCCGCCTGCCAGGTCTACGGTGGAGGTCGCGCGCCTTCCGCGCGATGTTCGCGTCGAAATCGACCTGATCGTCCTGATCTGAGGCAGAGTCGCCGCCCTCGATGGCCTCAACAAGTTGTGATTCGGATTTGAACTCGAGCGTCCCGCCTCCGAACGGCGCCTCACGGCCCGATAGAAAGATAGCCGCGCGTTGCCAATCGCGGGGCAAAGTCCGGAGCGACAATGGAGGCGGCAGAACCCAAAGTACTCTGCCTTCGAGCACAACATCGAAGCGCAAATGGAGGTTGCAGATAAAAACGCAGTTTCCTCAGTTCGGAAACCTGGAAACCCAATTTCAACGACCGGAAGGCTCGCCACCCGTCGGATGGTCGGCGTCCCAAACCAATTTCCCTCCTGCGAACGTTTTCAGGACGCGCACGTCGCGAATCTTCGCCGGATCAATCGAGAAAATATCGTCGCTCAGAATCACCATGTCCGCCAGCTTGCCCGGAGTGATCGAACCCTTTTCATTCTCCTGGAATTCCGCGTAAGCCGAACCCATCGTGTACGCTTCTACCGACTCCGCCACCGTCAGTTTCTGCTCCGGAAACCAGCCGTTCGGATTTTTTCCGTCCAACGTGGCGCGAGTCACGGCCGCATAAATCCCGAGCAGCGGATTGAGCGGCGCAACGTCCCAGTCGGTTCCGAACGCTAGCCGAACGCCATGGTTCAGAAACGTGCGAAATGCGTATGTCCGGCTCGCCCGATCGTGCCCGATTCGCTCTTCGGCCCACCGGCCATCATCGATAGCCTGGTACGGCTGGACGGACGCAATGACGTGCATATCCGCAAAACGCTGGAAATCTTTCGCCGCCATGTGTTGTGCGTGTTCGATGCGAAGACGCCGGTCGGCTTCGCCGTGCGCCTTCACCACTTCGGCATACAGATCGAGAATCGTAGAGATTCCGCGGTCGCCAATCGCGTGCGTGCAGAGCTGGAGTCCGGCGGCATCGGCCCGCATCATCCGGTCGCGCATCAGCGAGATGGGGTGCATGTCGGCGGCCAGCAGGCCGTAGTTGCCGGGCTGATCGCTGTAAGGCTCGAAGAAATAGGCGGTGCGCGAGCCGAGAGAGCCGTCGGCAAACGCCTTCAACGCGCCGATGCGCAGCCAGGGAGAGCCGAAGGCGCGACGGACGCCGATCTTGGCGAAGTCGTCCACGTGCCCAATCAGCGGAGCGGCATAAATCCGCGTGGTCAATTCGCCGCGATCCAGAAGCTCGGAGTAGACTGCGATGTCCTGAAGGCCCGCGCTCATGTTCTGCACGCTCGTGACGCCCACTGCCGCCGCGTGCAGCAACGCCCGTTTCACCGCTCGCACTCGCTGATCGTGCGGCATGGGCGGGATCGCCTTGTCCATGTAATCCATCGCCGCGTCTTTCAGCGCGCCGGTCGGACTGCCCTGCGCGTCGCGAACGATCGTTCCCCCCGGAACTTCCGGAGTATTCTTGGTGATTCCCGCCAGGCGCATCGCCAGCGAGTTCCCCACCCCCATGTGCCCGTCGTACCGCATTACGAAGACCGGAGTGTCCGGCGCGACGCGATCGATCAGCTCTTTCGTCGGAAGCGCCGGAGGATTCCACTTCGTTTCGTCCCAATCGCCGCCGAGAATCCATTCGCCTTTGGGCGTGGCCTTAGCCCGCTCGCCGATGCGCCGCGCGAATTCCTTCGCGCTGGTCGCATCCGTCAATTGGACGCTGTCGAGCTGCGCGCCGCCCTCCACGAAATGGACGTGCGAATCATTGAATCCCGGCAGCAGCAGCTTTCCGCCCGCGTCAATCACTCGCGTGCGCCTGCCGCCCCAGGCATCAACTTCCTCATTCGAGCCCACGGCCACGATACGTTCGCCCAGCACAGCCACGGCTTGCGCCGTGGGTGCCGACTTATCCACCGCCCAGACCTTCGCGTCGCGAACGATCAGGTCCGCAGCTGGCCTCGATTCGTTTTGCCCCGACAGTGCCAACGGCGTCGCTCCCCAAATGGCAATTAGCAGCGCGCAGTTCCAAACGCTCATTCGCATTGACTCCCCCGATTGCCCACGATTGCGCGGAAGAATCTACTCGTTTGCAGGCTCATCCGTCGAGCGTAATTCCGCAAGCATATCCGCCGTGCCCCTTGCGCACCATTACCGCCCGAAGCTCCCGACGGACAAGAACATCCCGCTGCGCATCCGATCTACGTAGATGTCTCCCCCGCAAATGGGAATCTCCTGGCCTAGCGACAGTTGCTGCGTTTCCTTTCCCAATGCGATGACGAGCCGCGACAACGTCCGGAAGAATCTAGAGTTGGTGCTCCCAGAGCTCAAGAAACATTGGGAACAGTGGCGTCAGGCCCCTAAACCATAATGCAAAGCCTTCGCCTCAAGATGATTGGGCGAAAGGCGGCACGTTAGGTCGCGACTGTAAGCTTCAGTTCGAGACTGGCTCCGCGCTTGGTGTCTACCTTTAGACGGAACCGCAGCGGATCAAACCCCGGTGCGGAAATCTGAAAAAAGTAGATTGTCCTGCCCGGCGTTGGAGTAAATGAAAACTTTCCCTGCGTGTCAGTTGAGCTCGATCGCAAAACTGTTTTCCAATCCGCACCAAACTCCCGCACAACTGCTTTTGGCACTGGGGCGCCAGTGGGGTCTTGTACCGTTGCGCCCACGGACTTCGTTAATTGAACATCGGCAAGCTCAATGACCTGATACTGCGCCTCGATTCCCGCCGGGAAGCAAAGTAGTCCGGCAAGTGCAGCCAGTCTGACGAGTCGATTCATTTGGCAAATTTAACTCAATTTAGTGTCCGGGTTCGACAATCTTTGCCAACTCGCATTACCGAGCTAAAAAAACGGCACCGTAAACGCGACGTAGCTCTTGATGCGCGACGGCCGGTACTTGCCGGTGTGGGTTACCGCACGCGACGTGCGGGGCGCGTCCGGTATTGCCATTCTGTCAGAATCGAGTTACGCTTGCTCTTATGAAAGGTATAACCGTCAAGCTTCCAGAAACGACGCTGCGCCAGTTGAGACAGGAGGCTCGCGCAACCGGACGCACCGTGGCCGCCCTAGTTCGGGAAAGAGTCGAGGC
>DATEKA010000187.1:0-8565 GCA_035277685.1 Candidatus Acidiferrales bacterium | reverse complement strand
ATACCCCGTATCGCGCCCGTCTAAAATGTAACCGAAGGGAGCAACGTCGCGCCATTTAGGATGCGGCATTCGCACTTTCCCGCAGCCACGACGGCGGCTGATTAACCTTAACCGGACAGATCACTTGCTACAAAGCCGGCCATTTTAACTTGCTAACGACATACCCTACATCCCGGCGACGGCCCGTACGCGATGCTGGAACGCTTCACTCGCCAGCCGCCACTCGCTCGTCGCTGTAATCTGCGCCACTTGCGGCGCCGGTTCAGCCTGGCCGCCCAGTGCCGCTACCACGCTCGATACTCCCACGCTGGCCGCCGTGATCCACAACTGCACCTGCTGCTGCGCCTTCGGATTCATCACCCTTAGCTGCGCCAGCTCTTTCGGATCGCTCAGCCCCGCTGCAAACGTCTGCAAGCACGCCAGAAACTTGCCCTTTTTCCCCAGCGTCGTGTTGTTCGCGTTCGTAATGCACGTCTCATACTGCCCGTTCAAGTTCACCGCCAGGTTCAGGTATCCCGTCACTCCGGCGCTTTCGCTCGCGCTGAATACGCCCGTCTGGGTCAGGCTCGGCAGATCCGCTTGAGCCACAGCGACCACCGCCGCCACAATGTCATGCGCTTTCTGCGCCGTCTGATACGCGTTGCACCCCACAAAGCAGAAACACACCGCTGCCACCGCGGTCAGAGCCGCTCTCCTGCTCTTCATCTTTTCCCTCCGGGAATTCGTTTTGTTAGAAGACCATCGTCGTAATCGGCACCACTACGCCCGGGAGCGGGACTGCCACGGCGTTAATGGCAATTGACTGCGGGCTCCCACTTGCTGAGTCGGTGAACGTCAGCACCGCCGTTCTCAAACCCACGCCGGCCGCGAGGAATCGCAGCGTCACGGTGCAATTCGCAGACATCCCGACGGTCCCCGTGCAGGTGTTGCTCGTGATTGTGAACGCGGGATCTCCGCTCAATCCAACCGATGTGAAGGTGATTGATCCGCCGTTCGCCGTTGCGACGATGCCATTCGTCGCCGCCACGCCATCCGCGACGTTGCCGAAACCTAGCTCCCCGGGCGTCACCTGCAGGGTTCCTGCTCCGAATGAGACGGTGCACACCTCGACGTTGTGCAGCGAGTCCAAATCCGAGTGCGCGTTGATATAGCTCAAGCTGGCAATGCCCGACTGCGTTCCCCGGAACGCGTAGTTCGTCGCAAGGGTGGTTACAGTTGGCGAGGTTAGTTGCACCGAATACGTGTGGGTCGCGACATTGACGCTGACTGTGAACGCATAAGTTGTCCCGGCCGCGTAAGGTACGGAAGCCAGCGCGCTGTAGGTTCCCAGGCCGCCGTTGAAAACGTCTATGTTCCCGCTCTGATTGAACCGCACGATGACGGCCATGTCCGCAAACGTCGTTGCCGGACTGGTTGAAAGCCCAACCACCAGATCATTCGCGCTCGCCATCGGCGTCGCCGTAAATTGGATTGTGAAACTCCCGCTCTGCGCCGGGATCGCCTGGTAGTTCTGCCACGTGAAATCGGAAATGAAGCAGGTTCCCAGCGCGTTGCTCACCGTCACCACAACCGGCGTGGCCGCTGTGGTCAGGTTATTCGTGTCTGTGCAATTGGCTCCCAGCGTGTGCGCCTGGTTCGACATCTGCGTGGTATCCCAGTTCCGCACATCCGGCGAAGTCGTTCCCGCGCTCCCGAACGTCGCCCCGTCCACTGATGCGCCTATCCCCGAAATCCCCGCTCCCGTCGTCGAACAAGTCTGCGTGAAGTTCACCATCCCTGAAACCGTTGCCCCATTCGACGGCGCCGTGATCGTCACCGTTGGCGGCGTCCTTCCTCCGCCGCCCCCTCCCACCGGCCATACATACGCGCCCAGCGTCCACGCTGTCGTTCCTGTCGGCCGCTGCTGCGTCGTCCCCCCATACCACGCCGTTCCTTCGGCGTCCGAACACAGCGCCGCCAGACTCCCCGAGCAGAAGCTCGCAAGGTTCACGCCCTGTCCCACCACGTTCCCATCGCTCGAGGCCGGCGCGTACTTGTTCGCAATCGTGAATCCGAAACTCGTCGCTTCGCTTCCCGCCATCGAATAATTGTTCGAATAGTGCTGCGTCCCCGCCCCGATGCTCCCGATGCTTCCCGCACCCGCCGAACTGATCGTGATGTTGTTCTGGATGTACATCGTCCCCAGCGCCGTCGTTTGTAGCGTCCCGCCGGCCCCGCCATCCGTGACCGCAATCACCGTCCCTGAATTCTTCACGCTTCCCGTCAGGTCGAACGTGTTGTTCACCACGTACCCCACATCGCTCGCCGCCTGCCCCACCGGAACGCACAACCGGATGTCGTTGTTCGGCCCCGCATTGTCCGGCGCGTTGTTGAACATCACGTTGTTGTAAATCGGAGAGAAATACCGCACGAAGATGTACACCCCGGCATCGCTGTCGTGGATGTAGTTGTTGTACACCGGCATCGAGTTCCCACGCGCTCCCCCGCTTCCCCCGCACGTCTCGTTGTCCTCGATCACCTGCGTGTGCTGGCCACTCGGCTTGTTCACCAGCGCCGCCAACCCGTTCTGCTCGATCCCGTAAAACTCGCTGTCGTGGCACCCGCCTGAAATGAACGTCGTGCACCCGTTCCAGCCATCGTGTATCTTGTCGAACTTCGCTTCCCCGCCGTACGCTACCCCGCCCCCAATCGGCTCAAATACCTGCGTCGTCCCGTTGTAGCCATACCCGTTGGCGTCCGAAATCTCCGTGTAAAACACGTTCCGCACGCCACCAATCCCGCCAACGCACGTCGGTGCCAGCATATTGTTCATGTCCGCGATTACCGCCCAGTCGTGCAGGTATACGTTCACCACCAGCGTCCCCGTCTGCCCGACGTTGTTCGTCGTCCCATTCACCCCGAATATCCCGCATCCGTTCGTCGAAAACGTGCTTTGCAGCGTGATTCCCTGGTGCGCGATCTCGATGTTGTCCAGCGTCCAGTTCGTTTGGCCATTCGCATTGAACATATACGCCTTGTTCGCATACGCCGCGTCCCACAACGGCCGCGTCCATCCCGCCGACGGCCAGCTCGTCCCCCCAGAACACGGGCTGTAAGAATCCGTGCTCAAACACACCCCGTAATAATCCGGGTTCCCCGTCCCTCCGCTTACCGTCACGTTCATCGGCAGGCACGCCGCCGGCACCGTCGTCCCACCCTTCCACACAAACTTATCCCCCGCATGATGGCTGTACGCCGGCAAACTCCCGTTTCCCGTGCATCCCGCCGCCGCCGACATAAACGGATGGCTCTTCCACGGACTTCCCGTGCTCAGCCCATTGTTCGAGTTCGCCCCGCCCACCGGATCGATGTAGTACGTCGTCTGCGCCCTGGTAGATGTGGCGAGCGCACCAGAGCACAGCAGGAGACAAGTGAATGCCAGCAACTTGTGGATTTTTGTCATTTTTCGCAGAGTCGGCCGGCGTTGTTGCGGCCGATCGTGTAGGGCTCACCTGGACAGCCTAAATATGCGCGAGCCAAGGAATGCGCAGCAGATCCACCGCGTCGTGGCGTTGGCGGCTCGGCAGAAGCGTCGAGGCGCCGCGTGGCCCACCAAAATCGTTACATTCTTGAGTTGGGAGTTCAGTTCCCTGCCGGGGCACACTGCCAATTGAAGGTTGCGGTTCCCCCCGCGGAGAGAGTTACGGTGATCGCAGTAGTTGAACTGCTGACAGCATAGCTCAGCGCGGTGCCGGGTGGACTGCTCCCAGCTGGTGCCACAGTGCATACGGGTGCAGCGGCAAAAGGAAGCGTAAAGGTGTGCGACCCAGTCGTGGCCGAGTTGATCGAAATGGTGCCGGCACTGACCGTTCCCCTTTCGACGGTAACGAGATAGTTTCCACCGTCCGGCAGCCACGTTGCGGATTGTCCTGAGCTCAGGGTGAAAGAGGCCAGGCCGCTTGCCGCCAGCGAGCCGTCCGTAACCGTGATCGTCCCGGCGCTCGGCGTGAACGCCGCGGTCCCAGCGCCGCTTACGACTGTTTTGAATCCGAATTGCGAACACCCGGGCGTGTTCTCGCCGGGCACGGAAACGGTTGCGCTGCCGCTCGTTTTATATTGAATTGCTCCGCCGCGGTCGGCGCTGATTGCAGTCGCCGTATCGCAACCGATGGAATCACTCGTGCCGCTGACGTCGCGTTCGGGTATGCCCGCCGACGCAAACGACGGATCCCCGCCGTTCGAGGCCACCAACACCTGCCCGTTCAGTGCGGCACCCGCGTTCAGGAAATTAAAAGGATTTGTCCCTTCACCCAGCGCGATTGAACTCGCCGGCGGATTGGATACTCCCGTGCCGCCGCCAGTTGGATTCAAAGGAACATCCAGAACCATATTGCCGCCGACATGCGCCGATCCGTTCACGTCCAGGTTATAGAGCGGATTCGTGGTGTTCACGCCGAGTGAAGTCGAAGTGAACCGGTGCTCTGCCTGCAAGGTGTTCCCCATCGGGAACTGCATCGCGCCCGCAACACTGGCGAGCGTTCCACTGGTGGATCCTGTCCCTGGGACAAATGCTCCCGCATAACTGACACCCGCGTTTGCATTTGCGGCGGACGACGCAATGGCAATGCAATAGCCGGCGGCTGTCGAGGCGCCTGCAATGGGGTCGGTCCACGTGAATGAGATCGCGTTGTTTGCGCCGGTCAGCGTGACGGGCGGTCCGGCGATGCTCGGCGCAGACACAGTCGCGCAATTGTTGCTGGTCGTGCCGACGAACGGGTAGTAGGTTCCGGCTGGAAGCGAACCCGCGGTGGCGGCAACGGCTGAAACATTCGTCGGCGGGAAAAGAGTGGCAAACTCAATATCGACGCTTCCCTTCACCGCCTGCGCGATGGCTGCGTTGAATCCATTGCTCGCACCGTCGTTGAAGAGAAAACCCTGTCCCGCATCCACGCCGTAGGAAGCGCGCGAATTGGGGCTCAAATAGAAGCGCAGATTCGGAGTTGGATTCGCGCCGGTTGTGATTTCACTCCGCAGGCGCGAAGTCGCGGCGACGGTTCCGTCGGCTACAAAATCGAGCCCTCCCTCGGTTCCCAGGGTGCACGATCCCGTCACATTCCCTGACGCATCCTCGACGATCGCACCCACCGCTCCGTGAACTTCGCAGTCCTGCAATGAACCCGCCGTCATTCGCACGGCGAGCGGCGGGATGGATTGAGCGCCGGCGCCCGAGTCATAGATGTGGACGCCGACAAGCTGCGATCCCGACGAATTGAAATTAATAACGGCTCCAGTCCCTGTGCTTCCGGGCAAAGAGCTGTTCAGAACAAAAACTGGACCGAATTGCGGCATGGCGGTCTGACCCATGTGACCGGTAGCGTTCGTAATCGCCAGGAAGTCGGCCGCGCTGCCCGTGGGAGTCACGTCATCGAATGCGAAATTGCCGGGAATTGCTCCGGCAGAATCGACGCGCTGGATGTACTGAAAATTTGCCCCGGAGCCGCGCACATGTTCGATCCGGACGAATGCATCCACGCGAGCTTCCGAACCAAGCGCGGCCTCGCCTGTGAAGAGCGCCATCGGCAGCGACGAACTGCCGCTGTTCAGGCAGCCACCGGTCATGCGAAATGATGAGACGTTCGTAACCTTTAGCGGAACATTGTCGGGCTGACCGGTGGATTGAGCGGTAGCGCAGACGTTATCCAGCGTGACGTTTGTGGCGGCGTAAAACGACAGCGCCTGGTTGTAGCCGGAGATCTGCACGTTTTCGATGGTGATGCTGCCGCTGTTCGTCGGGGCTTCGAATCCGAACACGGGAGACGCATTGGGACTCGAGCCGAGATTCGCGACGACGATTTTCGATTGCGGAGGCTGTTCGGATTGGGCCGTTCCCTGGTCGCCCGAGCCTTCCACGTAAATATGCGCGCATGCAATTGGGATCACTGGAGACGTGGAGGGCGATTGGGGTTGGGAAACGATGTACGTTCCCGGGGGAAGAAAGAGCGTAGAACCTGCGTTGCATGCAGCGGCCGCCGCGTTCGCGAGCGCAGTGGTCGAATCCGTCGCGCCCGTTGGATCGGCGCCGTACGCGGTGGCGTCAACGCGAGGCAGAGGACCTTTCACCGATTCGCTGAATGGGATACTGAGAACGCTTGGAGTGGTGCTGCTATCGAGGCCAAGTCCCGTGACGGAGCCGAACTCACTGTGCGCGTTAATTTGAAGCTGAGTATCGCTGCCGCCGGGGTTGCCCGCCGCACCAGAGCAGCCGGCAGCCGTCGAGTTTGGCGCGCATGGCAGGACGATTGTGGAGCTGTAGCCGGTTGTGTTCGCGCCGGTGATCACTTCAACGTAAGCGCCAGCCGCCGCGTAATAGTTGTAGTTGCCGAGGCCGTCGGCGTGAAGCGGCTGCGCGACGAGAAACTGCGAGGCGAGCGACGGATCGGAATAGATGCTCGCGAGCGCGCAGGGCGGCGCCGCGCCGTAGTTCGGCGTTGAGCCAGATTGGCAGGCCCAGACGTTCGCGCCTGGGATCGGAGTTCCTTGCAGCGAGATCGCGACGGCCTGTCGCTGCGACCCCTGACCGAATGCCGATGCCACAAAGAGAAGACTCCACGCGAGAGTTGTCGCAATTCTTTTCATTGTTCCTCAGGCTGCCAGAAAAAACCGCTAATGGAGCGGGCAAAACGTTGTGGGGAACGCGCTGGTTCCGTCAGCGTGCCGATGGCGGCGTCGGACGAGCTTAGCCGTCCTGGTATCTCGAAGTTTTCGGGAGAACTTCGGCGGCGTACTCTGGATTCGCGCCGCCGTTCCACAGTTCGAGCCCTTGCCGCAGATCGCCGCCGGCACTTGCAATCTTTTTTGCCAGGACAGCACAGCCGATGTCGAGACCCGCTTCCGGCTCGCAGAGCGCCGCGAGAAATTTCCCATGGAAGCCGTGCTCTCGCGCTACTTGTCCCATTACCTGCATCAGTCCCCAGGAGATCGAGCGAGCCACTTCCTCCGTGGGAGGCAGGCCGAGCGGTGACACATAGCGCAACCGGAACGACGGTTCGTAACGCATGGCGTGCGGATCCCACGCCGATTCCTGCTCGACCACGGCGCAGACCAGCGCAGAATCGAGACCGTGGCGCACGGCCGCAGAACGGGCGAGCGCGATAAGGTCGGCTGTCACGTCAGTTTTCGCGCGAACTACCGAGGTCAACCCAACGAATCGGCGGCGTTGGTTGGACTTCAATTCCCTGCTTCTCGCAAAGCTTGATCAGCAGCTCGTAAATGTGGGGCAGATGGTTGGTGGCCATGTCGTGAACAAAAGCGCGATTGAGCTCGTCATTGCGAATGCGGCGGTAGAGCCAGCGCAGGAACAAGGCGAGCTGGACTACGCCGCCGAAGATCAGGGACAGCCAATAGGGATCGGCAAGTTTTCGCATCGGTTGAAAACTGAGTACTGGCTTGCAGATGCAGATTACGCGGAACGCCGCACTAATAGAACGGTGTTACGGAAGGTCCATTTTGTCGAACTTTCTAACGATCTGGGGCCCGCACATGTGGAAACGAATGTTGTCGGCGAAGGGGAAGCGCGGCGGACCAGTTGACGCCGCGGGTCGTGCTAAAAGATGGTGCGGACATCGCCCTTGCGAATCCCCTGCTCGATTGCGGCAAGGGTCGAATAGCGGTTGTCCGTGAACAAGAGCAAGAAATACTCGACCGGAATGTCCCGGTGTTCAGGATGCCTCGCGTAGAAGACTGTGATTAGCTTGGCATATTCGCCGGCTGGGCGGGAGTAACCCTTCGCGTGGCGGAAGCATTGGCGATCCGGCATGTCATCGAGATTAACCACTGACTTGCCCGGCGCGAAGAGTTCTGCGGCGGCTTCACATGCGTCACTCTTCCCCCTCAAGTAGCCGTCCATGTAAGCAGCAACAAACCCGCGCCTCTGGGACGGCGACCAGGCAAGCCATTCCTGCCCTCGCCCGGCGAGGGGGGCGGTCTGCGCTCGCGTACCAATAGAACAGAAAACACAGAGTAACGCCGCGAGTACGGCGCTGACGAAATGCTTCTTCATAGCCCTTCGTCTCCGTCAAGGTGTCCGTTTCATGGTTCCGGCGAGTAAATGGGCCGTTTAGGGTACTTCACAGTAACTCGAACCTCCCAGGTCCTGACCAGGTTACCGCGTGCGTCCCTTCCAAGTACCACCTGGACGCGCTTTCCGTCAATCGCAAAGCGTTGGACGATTGTGCGACTCTCTGGGGATATGAGGTCGGTGAAGCCGCCTGCTTGATCGCCTGCCTTCCTAAATGGGCCTCCATTTATGCTTTCCGTTAGTTCGACGGTGGACCTAGAGTACTTGCTGCCGGGAGGTTCAAGACGCTCGCTCTTGAATTCGTTAACGGCCCAGTCCATCTGCCAGGCGCCGTTTACCGACTGATTCGCCAGAGGCTCGCCGCTTCCGGCTGGGATCAAGACCACATCTTGACGGGAATTTGGAGGAGCTTTCAGAGTTCGTTGAATCGGCTCTGACCGTTGAACGCCATGTCCGCTCTGAGCCTCTTGGATTAGGACGTGGCGGTGGTCAATGGTGACCCAATGCGC
>DATEKA010000186.1:0-17106 GCA_035277685.1 Candidatus Acidiferrales bacterium | reverse complement strand
GGAATACGTGGTTCAGGAAGGAGATGTGATTTTGTTTCGTCACTCGGGGTGAGTGTGCGCTCGCCGCGGCTTTTTTGCTACGATACTTCAGCCGACGATTTTTGCGTCTGATCTTTCCGAGAAGAGACCGGGGCACCCGGCGCACATTTCTTTCTGATCGCTAATGTGGCACGGCTGCTTTGACATGTAAAAGGAGAAAAGTGCGTGCCAGAGTTCTGGCGAAGTCGAATGCAAAGAAACAAAGAGCGGACACCTGAGCGCTTCAGCTAAAGACGTTCGGGGAAGAGGCCGGGCATCCAGCGCGAAGCAAGGATCGCCGGGAAAACAAGGCGGAACGGTGCTCGTGGACTGTCGGAAGCAAGTACGCCACGGTCCACCAGCGCCGACACGACTCGGCGAGCATGGCGCTCGACTACGCCAGTGGCAGCGGCCACATCGCCGCGTGGCAGCTCTCCGCGGTAGAGTAGCGCTTCGAGCACCCGTCCAGATCTCGGCGGCAGGCTCTTAAGTCTGCTCTCTTCTTCGGCCCAGAGCAGGATGCGTGCGCGCAAGCGATCCGGCTGCATCAGACTCTCCATGAAAGTGACCTGATCGATGCACGTCTTCAGGAAGAATTCCGCAAACGCAGTAAGCGCTTCCTCACTCAGATTGCCGCGACCGTCTAGGTCGTTACGCCGAGGCGCGTCACAAGCGGCAAGATGCCTCTTGTATTCCTCGACATTCCGAGCTAGGCCGCGCGCGACTGACCAGACCGCACCGGTATCGAGAGTCTCCAGCAGCGACGCGTGCGACATGAGACGCGCGACGCGACCGTTGCCATCCAAAAACGGATGAATCCACAAGAGCCGGTGATGCGCGGGAGCTGCCGCCAGAATAGAGTCCGTTTTGCCGAGATGGCTGTACACGTCCTCGAAACGTTTCAGGAATCGCGGCACAGCGCCAGGGCTGATCGCGACGTAGCCGCCGACTTTAACGTCCCGCTTACGCAATTCTCCGGGGACGACGCGAACTCGTTCTTTGTTCTCGCGGTCTTCCACCCACAGCAGCGCCTCCGGCAATTCCGCGCAAAACCGGCGATGGATTTCGCGAACAGCTTCCGTTGTGACGGCGCGTCCTTTGAGCCCGCCGTCATCAATCCACTTTTGGACGGCTACGTGCGCTTTCGCTTCGAGTTGCAGGTCACGTTTGCGGGCGTCTTTGCTGTAGTCGTTGTTCAGCGCGCGCTCGATGTCAACGGGATGCGTGTAATGCCCCTCGATGAGATTGCTGTAATAGCAGTTCATCGAGCGAACCAGACCAGCCAGCGACTTCAAAAGGCTCTCTGGCAGGCTGCGCCGAAATCCTGCCGCTTTCTGCGCCAGCTCTACCGCGAGGTCCGTCAAAGCGCCGCGAAGCCGCGAAGTTTCGCCGATGAGCAAGGGCTCCATCTCGGTGGCGGATTCCTTGCGATCCTCCAGCGGTGTGCGGTCCGCTGAGATGTCCGGTCCCTTGTCCAGTCTAGTACACATCATAACGTTATATCGTATCAGATACTTATTCGTATGGCAAGAGGAACTACGTCCTAGCAGATGTCCGCTAATGATAGCAGGTGTATATGTCGTCGTGCAGGGAGCTGTGGCCCATCCTCGATATGCTCAAAATTCCGCGTTGCGGGCTGCATGCGTTTCGCCAGACGCATTCCAGTTTGTTCCTGGAAACAGGAGCACCACCTACGGTCGCGCAGGCGCAACTTCGCCACGCCGATCCCAGGATCACGCTGAGAACCTAATCTATGGTTACATCACCCGGGGAATGGAAGGGGAGTCGCGGCGGAAGGGGTGAACAGAGGATTCAATAATTGGATGGGTGAGCGATGGGATTTGAACCCACGACCCTCGGTTCCACAGACCGATGCTCTACCGGCTGAGCTACGCTCACCGCAGGTGTTAAGAAGTTTACGACAGTTTGCGCGCGCGGAGAAGGGGCGCGAGCGACGCCTTTGCCAGCGGCGCCCCCGGCGAATCCATGTGTCGACCGCGAGGAATGTTCAGTGATCGTACGAAAAAACTTCGCCTCGTGAATGCGCAAGCTCATTGTCCGTTGCATTGTGGTCGAGCCCGTCCGTGAATACTGAGCAAGGGAGAATTGGTATCGTTTCGATGGACTGCCTGTAATCCGAGACGAGCGAGCTATTCTTTGCGGCAGACGGGGCAGTGTTTGATCTCGTAATTTTCCATGGTCACTTCGAACATGTTGTTGCAACCGATGCAAACGCGATGGATTTTCGCGTTTGGGTTCGCGGCGGGTTTTGCGGGCGTTTGCGTGTTTGCGGCGTGATCTGCGGCAGCAGGGTGTTGCGATTCGGCCATGCGCGAATTGTAACACCGATGGTTTTTCATCGCCTCAGGAGGGCTCCGCGCCTGCATTCCTGTTTGCGGTCCCCCGCAGCGTTCCGAACTATCTCCGGCAAGCTGGCGAGTCGATGCTCCCTTACTGCTGCGATGGGAATAGGATCAGAGGCCAAAATCAAAACCAACGACGGAAAACTAAGAACCAAGAACCAAAGCAAAGGCAGGCGGTTCCGAGTGTGCTCTGTGTCCGCGTTTCGCGAAGAGGCTTAGTGGCGTAGTCCAGTGAGCAGTGGCGGCGCGCTCGAGCTCAGGCGGCATGGCCTTTTTGAAGGAAGCTCAGAACGCGGGAAACGATTTCATCAACGCGGATCGGGCGGTAGAGCACGGCGCCAAAGGGTTTCGATTCTTGTTCGCTTTGAACGAGCGGAATCCTTTCGGTTCTTGAAGCAATCAAAATCGTTGGAACGCGAGAGGCGAGATCGCGAATGCCAGGGTCTGAGGCGAGTTGAGAGGTTGCTTCGAGCACGATGACGGCGGGAATTTGGTTCGAGGCGATGGCCGCGCCGGCGTTGTCCGGCGAGTCCATTCCGAGCGCATCAATTCCGCGCTCGCGGAGTTCAGCGCGAACGGAGGTCCGCAACGTCCAGTCGCGCGCGATGACGAATACGAGTGGCATCCTCTGTCTCAAGTGTAGCATCCACGTTATATAACTGGGGGCAGCCGCAGTCTTTGCACACCAAAGATTCGAAAGGGTTTGCTAAGATTGCTCGGTTGGGCGGGTCCTGAAGGCGCGGGCAACATGGCAAAAAGCGCGAACAAAAAGCGATGGGGAGTTCTGGCGCTCGTCGCCGGTCTGGGGGTGGTCGTAATGATCATCCTGGCGTCGAGAGGGCAGGCTCCTGTTGTAACGGTGGCAACGGTGGAGCATCAGGATCTGAATGCGGTGGTCACGAGCAACGGCAAGGTGGAACCAATTTCTCCGGCGATCGCGCGCGCGCAATTTCCAGGATTCGTTGGGCAGGCGCTGGCTACCGAAGGGCAAAGCGTGCGCCACGGCGAAGTGATCCTGAGGCTCGACGCGGCCGACATCCGCAGCCAACTGGCGCAAGCGGAGGACGAACTGCTCGCAGCGAAGACGGACCTCCGGAATGCGCGAGCCGGGGGACCACCAGACCAGGTAGCAGAGCTCGAGGGGCAGTTGCAGGAAGCGAAAGTGGAGGTTGCGAACCTGGAGCGGAATCACAAGGCGCTGGTTGGGCTTGTCGCCAAACAAGCTGCAACGCAGGACGAACTGGCGCAGAACGAAGCGAACTTGACGAAGGCGCGCGCGAAGCTGCAATCGGCTGAGGAACGACGCCAAGCGCTCGCAGAAAAGGCAAACGTCAGCGGACAGAGCGCCGTGCTCCGGGTCAGCCAGCAGGAGGACGTCATACGATCGCTGAAGGACAAGCTCAAGTCGGCGACGGTGACCGCGGCCATGGACGGCACGCTGTACTCGCTTCCGGTGCGCGCAGGAGACTACGTGCAGACGGGACAAGTGCTGGCGGAAATGGCGGATCTGAACCATGTGCGCGTGCGGGCTTTTGTGGACGAGCCAGATTTGGGATGGCTTGAGCCGGGGCAAAGCGTGGACGTGACCTGGGACGCGAAACCGGGGCAGGTTTGGACGGGTCAGACGACACAGATTCCGAAGCAGGTGGTGCCGCGAGAAAGCCGCAGCGTCGGGGAAGTGCTCTGCTCGGTGGACAACAGCAGGCGCGAGCTTCTGCCGAACGTGAATGTCGAAGTAAGGATCAGCGTCCGGGAGCGAAAGGACGCGCTGGTGGTCCCGCGCGCTGCGGTTGCCTATGACAAGAAAGGCCAACGGTACGTGTACGTGTACAACGACGGAAAAGTACACCGGAGGAATATCACGGTGGGAATCGCCAGCGCATCGAATTACGAAGTGCTGTCGGGTTTGACGCTGGACGAGCGCGTGGCATTGCCGGCGAACGTGCGGCTGAAAAACGGGATGGATGTTCGCGTGGCGGAGGCCCGTTGAAAGTGACGCTCCATAGAACGACGGCGGTTGCAGTGATGTCGCTTGCACTGGGGTTTTCGGCGGCGGCTCCGCGGACGTTCGCGGGAATGCCGGCGAACACGTCAGCGGGGAGTTGGGCCGCGCTGTTGGAGGCGGCACAGCATCAGTTCGGCGCGGGGAACTATCAGGCGGCAATTGCCACGTTACGGGCGATCGTCTCGCAGGATCCGCTGAGCGCGGAGAGCTTCTATTGGTTGGGACGCTGCTACTACGAGGTTCGCGACGTGGATAAGGCGATCGCTCACGCGGAGAAAGCAGTCGCGCTACGGCCGGACAATTCCGTTTATCATCAATGGCTTGGGCGGGCATACGCAGCGAAGGCCGATCGCGACAGCAGTTTCTTCACGGCTCGAAAAGTGAAGAAGCAGTTCGAGCGGGCTGTAGCGCTGGATCCCATGAACATTTCCGCGCGGCGCGACCTGGAAGAATTCTGCATGGGAGCGCCGTGGATCGTGGGCGGCAGCGACGATCAGGCGAAGGCGCAGGCGGACGCCATCGCGAAGATCGATCCGATTGCCGGGCATCTGGCGCGCGCGGCGTATTACGAGGGCGTGTCGAAGAGGTTCGATCTGGCAGGAAACGAATACGAGCAGATTCTGGCGGCAAAGCCGGCGGACGCCGAGGCTTACTTCGATGCGGTGGTTTTTTATCAACGTCGCGACAAGCCTGCGGAGATGAACGCGTTTCTCGATGCGGCGGCTCAGGCGAATCCGAACGATCCACGCCTGGCTTTTTATCGCGCGGAGGCCATGATCATGACCGGCTCGAACCTCGACCGCGCCGAGGAATACATCAAATCCTTTCTGGCGAGCGCTCCCGAGCGAAGCGATTGGCCGTCCCACGCGGGAGCTCGCGAATGGCTGGGGCGCCTCTACGAAATGCAGGGCCGCGCAGGCGAGGCGGCGGAGCAATATCGCGCATCACTTCAACTCGAACCGGGGCGCCAGAGCGTTCGAGCGCGTCTCGATAAACTCGAGAAATCGTCGCGGCAATAAGGCGATCCGGGCCGCGAATCCCAACGAGAGAATATCCAGGACACAATCGCAGCGAGTCATGCGTAACACGGCGGCATTCTGGCATGAAATCGTTCAGCTCGCCCTCCAGGCGCTGCGCGCGAACAAGGTGCGCGCCGTGCTGACAATGCTGGGCGTCATTATCGGAAGCGCCTGCATCATTCTGGTCGTCACGATTTCACTGGCGGGGAAGCGCTACATCATTTCCGAAATCGAAGGCGTGGGATCGAACCTCGTTCTCGCCGAAATGATCAATCCGGGAACTTCGCAGAATATCGTGCTTTCGGACCAGATCACGCCGGGCGACCTGCAGGCTGTGGAGCAGGAGGTTCCGCAAGTGGAACACGCCGCCGGGACCACCGACTTGCGCATGAGCATCACCGTCTCGGGGCAGGAGCATCCGATCAGCCTGGTCGGCGTGACGGAGGGATTCAACGATGTGCGGCGCCTGGTCGTCGTGCAGGGAAGATACTTCGATCAGGACGACATGATTTCGCGAAGCAAAGTGTGCCTGATCACGCAGCCGCTTGCTTCGACGCTCTATCCGTACGGCAGCCCGGTGGGCCAGGACCTCGAGATCGGGGAGCTGCACTTCACGATCATCGGCGTTTTTCGCGAGCGCGTAGCAACTTTCGGCGAGACGGAAATCACCCCCGAAACGGTGATCGTGCCATTTCCGTTGATCAAGGACTACACGGGAACGGACTATTTCAAGTCGTTCTATGCGCAGGCGGATGGGCCGCAGGACGTGCCGTTTGTGACTCAGCGCGTGCGCGATGTGCTGGAGAGTCGTCACCGGCCGGGCGCAAAATACCGGGTGTGGAACCTGTCCAGCATTCTGGACGCGGCGCAGAATATTTCCCGCGCTCTGACGCTGCTGCTCATCCTAATCGCTTTGATCGCGCTGACCATCAGCGGAATCGGAATCATGAACATCATGCTCGTGACGGTGACGGAGCGCACGCGGGAGATCGGCATCCGCAAGGCGATCGGAGCGCCGCGCGCCGCGATTCTTTATCAGTTTCTGGCGGAAGCGGTGCTAATCAGCGGGACGGGCGCGCTGATCGGAATCGCAATCGGAGTCTTGATTCCCGTGACCATCAATTTCATTTTGCGGATTCCGCCGATCGCCGATCTGCTGAGTACCGTGATGCCGGAAGGAGTCGTCATTCCCGTGTCGTGGATTTCGGTGGTGCTGGCGTTCGTAGTTTCGTGTTCGACAGGACTCGTTTTCGGCTACCTTCCCGCGAATCGCGCGGCTAAACTGCAACCTACGGAAGCTCTGCGCTATGAATAGGAATCGCTTCGTCATTCTCGTCTCGATGGTAATGGTGGCGACAGTCGCCGCTAGCGCGCAAACAAGCGTGAATTCGCATGCGCTCACTTTGCGCGAAGCGGTAACACTCGCGCTGCAGAACAGCCGGGATCTG
Source organism: Candidatus Acidiferrales bacterium (assembly GCA_035277685.1). GTDB lineage: Bacteria > Acidobacteriota > Terriglobia > Acidiferrales > UBA7541 > Palsa-295. The sequence goes on along the minus strand of DATEKA010000186.1, from coordinate 10,253 downwards.
CGGCTGGCGCGCGTCGAGTACACGGTGGCTCAGAACGAAGCGCGCGTGGACCGCGCAGCGTTTCTGCCCAATATCTACACGGGCGGCGGGTACGTTTATACGTATGGGTTTCCCGCGGTCCCCGGCGCTGGCCCCCCGGCTGTTTTTCAACTCGACTACACGCAATCGCTGTTCAACCCGTTGCTCAAAGGACAGCAGCATGCGGCCGAGGAGCGCGCCAAGAGTCAACTGGTCGGAATCGACCGGGCGCGCGATCAGGTGATGATCCGGACGGCTTCTGCCTATCTGGAATTGGCGGAGGTACGGCACCTAACTTCTCTTTCGAGCAACGATGAGGCCAGCGCGGAGAAAGTCCTGGAAGTTACTCAGGAGCGAGTGGCCGCTAATCAGGAACTTCCGATCGAGGAGACGAAGGCGGAATTGACGCTGGCCAGGATTCACGAGCGTTTGTTGAAGCTGCAGGACCGCGACGAGTCGCTCACGCAACAGATGCACGACTTGACGGGGATTCCCGACGGCCAGGCGATTGAGGTTGGAACCGAAGAGCCGTCGCTCGGGAGCGGTCTTCAGCAAACTCAAATCGCGGATCTTGCCGTCGAGAACGACCGCAGCATCCGGCAGGCTGAAGACGAGCGCGCGGCTCGTCAGCATCTGCTGAAGGCCGCGCACTTGAGCTATTGGCCGACGGCGGACATTGTAGGGCAATACAGCGTGCTCAGCCGGATGAACAACTACGACCTGTACTACAACAGGTTTCAGCGAAATAACTTCAACGTCGGCGTCGAAATTACCATCCCGCTCTTCGCTGCGAAGACCTCCGCCAATCTGGCGTTGGCCAAGAGCCAATTGAACGAAGCGGAGCTTGCCTTGAGCAATCGACGCCAGGAAGTACGGCTCGAGGCGCGACAGACGAGCCGCGAATCACAGGAGTTGCAGGCAAGCAGGGAAGTTGCGCGGCTGGATCTCAAGGTGGCGCAGCAAAACTTGGAGATCGTGCAAGCAAGACTGGATGAAGGCAAGGCGACTTTGCGGGATGTCGAGCAAGCTCACCTGGAGGAAAGCGACAAGTGGACCGCCTTTTTGGATGCCGACCTGGCCTGGCAGAAGAGCGAGCTCAAGATTCTCCAAGCCACCGGACAGTTGGCTAAGGTCTTGCAGCAGTGACACTTTGGTCCGATTCAGTGTTTGGACGGGCCGCGAAATCTAGTAGAATACTCGTTCACCTTTGCTTGCGGCGATTGCTCGAATCCTAGGGGGAAGACTACATGCCTTCTGTAATGAAGACGCTCTTCTTAAACCCGCCAAGCTTTGAGAAATTCGACGGCGGCGCAGGATCGCGATGGCCCGCAACACGCGAGATTGAATCCTATTGGTATCCGGTGTGGCTCGCGTACCCGGCCGGGATGCTTCCGGGCAGCCGCCTGCTGGATGGACCGCCCCATCACATTTCACCCGAAGAGGTGATCAACACCTCCCGCGAGTATGAATTCGTGGTTCTGTTCACGTCTACCGTGGGTTTTCAGAGCGACCTGCGTCTTGCCCGCGCGATGAAGGAAAAAAAGCCCGGCCTGAAAATCGCGTTTGTGGGCCCGCAAGTCCAAATCAAACCTGCGGAGAGTCTTATAGCCAGCTCCGATCTCGATTTTGTAGTTCGCGGCGAATTCGATCACGCGGTGGCGGATTACGCGCGAGGCAAGCCTCTTTCGGAGATCGCAAGCGTCAGCTACATCAAAGACGGCAAGGTGGTGCACAACCCGACGGCCCCTCCGCTTCAAACGGCAGAACTCGACGATTTGCCTTTTGCCACGGACGTCTACGAGAAGAACCTGACAGTTGAGAGCTACAACGTGCCGTTCCTTCTGCATCCTTTCGTTTCGTTTTACACGGCGCGCGGCTGTCCGGCGCTCTGCACGTTCTGTCTGTGGCCGCAGACGCTCTCCGGCCACGCCTGGCGCGTTCGTTCGGTCGAAAATGTCGCGAGAGAGTTTCGCCAGGCGCACAAGATGTTCCCCCAGGCGAAAGAATTCTTCTTCGACGATGACACCTTCAATATTCGCAAGGACCGCGTTCTGGCGCTCTGCAAGGAATTCAAGCCAGTCGGGTTCCGATGGTCCTGCACAGCGCGAGTCCACAGCGACTACGAGACCCTGAAGGCGATGGCGGACGCGGGCTGCCGGTTGCTGATCGTGGGGTTCGAGTCGGGTGATCCGCAGATCCTGAAGAACATCAAGAAAGGCGCGACCGTGGAGACGGGCCGCACGTTCGTGAAGAACTGCAAGAAAGTCGGAATTCACGTCCATGGCGACTTCATCATCGGCCTGCCAGGCGAGACCAAAGCAACGATCGAGAAGACGATCAATTACGCCAAGGAACTCGATTGCGAGACAATCCAGGTCTCCATGGCGCATGCGTATCCCGGAACGGAACTCTACGACCAGGGAGCAAGAGAAGGTTTCCTCGCCACGGAAGCGTTGACGGACTCGGACGGTCATCAACTCCCGCACCTGGAATATCCCGGCCTCAGCCGCGAGTACATGGTGCAGTCGGTGAACCGCTTCTACGACAGCTACTATTTCCGCCCGCGCGTGGCCTGGCGCATCGTGCGCGAGGCAATGTGGGACGCGCACGAGCGCAAGCGCCTGTTCCATGAGGCGGTTGACTTCCTGAAACTTCGCGCAGACCGCTGGAGGGTGGCGCGCAAGGGTGTGGAAAAGAAAGCGATTCTTCCTGTTCCGGCGATCGAGCCGCGAATCGAAGTTTCGAGCGATTAGCCGCGCGCATGAAGGTCGCGGCGGACCTGCGCGCTAAGACGTACGTGCTCATCGGTCTGCTCATCTGCTTTGGCCCGGTCGGGGACTTGCTGATGAGCAAGGGCATGCGCGGCGTCGGCAGCCCTTCTTCGTTGTGTTTTGCCGAGATTGCTCATTACGCTGTCCTCGTGTTTACATCACCGCTCGTCTGGCTCGGGACACTGTGCATGATAGGGTTTTTCGTGTCCTACGTGTCTGTCCTCAGTTGGGCCGATTACAGCTACATCCAGCCCGCGACCGCGCTGACCTACGGCATCGTCGCGCTGCTCGGAAAATACATTCTCGGAGAACGAGTCCGGCTTCTGCATTGGACCGGCATCGGTGTGCTTTGCGCCGGGGTTCTGGTTATCAGTTACACTCCGACGCGCACGGCCCCGCCGCCTCTGCCGCCGCCGTTTGGCACGGGCCCGGTCGAATGATCACGAACATCACGCTGCTTTCTTTCATCGTGGTCGGCGGGACTTTCGGCGAAATGTGCGTTACTCGCGCGATGAAAATAATCGGAGAAGTGAAAGATTTCAGCCCGCGCGGTTTGTTGAGAACCGGCCGCCGGGCGTTCAAAGTCTGGTGGATGTGGGTAGGGTTCGCACTGATGGCGCTTTCTTACTTCGCGCTTTTGGGTTTGTTGGCGCGGGCGGATGTGAGCGTTGTGATTCCTGCTACGGCATTGAGCTACGTAGTCGGCGCGCTGGGTGGCCGCTGGTTTCTCGGCGAAGATGTCAGCTGTCAACGCTGGATCGGCGTCGTGCTGGTGTGCGTGGGCGTGGTACTCGTGTATGCCGGCAGAGGCTGAGTCCTGCGAATGGCATGGATCGCGATTCGCGACGCGTTTCTGATTCTGGCGCTGATTCCGTTCGCTTATTACGTCTTCGCAGCGATCGTAGCGCGGCGATTTTTTCGAAGCGCCGCAGCTTCCGGCCCCCGCGTTGACAACGGTCCGCATCCTCCTATCAGCATTCTGCGCCCAATCTACGGCCTCGATCGGGAGGCCTACGAGAACTACGCCAGCTTCTGCCGCCAGGAATATCCGAAATTCGAAATGCTTTGCTGCGTATCGGACGAGTCGGATCCGGCGGCCGCCGTCATTCGGAAGCTTATCGCGGACTTTCCGCAGCGCTCGATCCGGTTGCTTGCCGGTTCCGAGCCGCTCGGAGCGAGCGACAAGGTAAACAAGCTCTGCCGAATGGCCGGAGAGGCGCGCAACGACCTGCTCGTAATCTGTGACAGCGACGTGCGTGTCGAGCCGGGTTTCCTGAACGCGATCGCCGCGCCGTTCCGCGATCCTGCGGTCGGCGGCGTAACATCTCTTTATCGCGGCCTGACGGACGGATCGTTCGCTGCCGATCTCGAAGCGCTCGGCAACAGCTCGGATTTTGCGGCGGGAGTGCTGGTTGCGCGGGAGCTCTCCGGAATGGACTTCATGCTGGGCGCAGCGATGGCAACGACCAAACAACGTTTGAAGGAGATTGGCGGGTTCGAATCGCTCGTCGATTGCTTCGCGGATGATTACGAACTGGGAAACCGCATCGCGCGGAGAGGCCATCGGGTAGAGCTGAGTAAATTCCCCGTTTCAACTGTTTATCCGCGCGAGACGCTGGCCCAGGCCTTTCGGCATCATGCGCGCTGGTATGCGAGCATCAGGCACTCGCGGCCGTCGGGGCATTTCGGGCTGATTTTCAGTCAGGGATTGCCGTGGACGATCGTAGGGGCGGCGCTGGCTCCGTACGGCTGGATGACCGCTGCATATCTGGCGGGGTATCTGGCGCTGCGCGTGTGGATGGCGTGGACTGTCGGCGTCTCGGGGATGCGCGACGATCTCGTGTCCCGAAAAGCGTGGATGCTGCCTTTGCGGGACGCATTCGCGTTCTCGGCGTGGGTTTTCAGCTTTTTTCTTCGGACGATTGATTGGCGGGGGCAGAAGTTCCGCGTCCGCGACCGCCGCCTCGTCCCTTTGTAGCGACCACGCGGTCCGCAGTAGATAGCAGACGTCGTTAGCATAGGCAGTCTGCGTGCGCCCCAAGTCGCAGTCTCAGCCCATGGTCAAGAACTCGGTCCCGTTTAACGCTTCCGTTACAATCTTGTGACACATGGATCCCCGTGACCGCGCAAACTGCATCGTGCGTTAAGCCGCTTCTGGAATTCTTGTTTTCGTATGCCCCTTGCGACGAAGCCTGTGTCCGAAGTTCGAACTTCTTCTCCGGAACACGTCCAGCCGGACCGCAGCGAGAGGTTTGCCACGGTCGTGGCGCGAATTCTGCGCGCCGGCTGGATTTGGCGCGTGCTGGCGCTGGCCACATTGGTCATCTTCCTTGCGACTGCCTTTCGCGCCGGCTGGGTCCGGGCTGAAACCGACTTTCCGAATTACTACACGGCTGCCGTCCTTGTGCGGGAGCATAAACCTCTCGAGAACTATTACGACTGGACCTGGTTTCAGCGGCAGATGAACTACGCCGGAATCGAGCGGCAGCTTGGCGCATACTCACCGCAGACTCCCCTGACCATGGCGCCGGTGGTTCCGTTCGCCGGCCTTCCCGTGCAACAGGCCAAGCAGTTGTGGCTCATTTGCAATCTTCTGTTTCTGGGCGCGGCGATTTGGATGCTCTCGCGGCTCTCGGGCTTGCGCGTGGAGCACATTTGGCTCCTTGCATTCGCCGGCTGGTTCTCCCTCCAAATGAATTTCCTTCTCGGTCAGTACTATGTTTTTCTCCTGTTCCTGCTGACACTGATGTTCTACCTGTTGGACCGGAAGCAAATCGTCAGTTCCGGGATCGCGGCAGGGCTTGCCTTCGTGCTGAAGCTGTATGGCGGACCGTTCCTGCTTTACTTCGCGGTCAAGCGCACGTGGAAAGCGATTGCAGGCATGGCGGTCGCGCTCGTCTTCGCCGGCGGTGCGGCCATCGCCGTGTTCGGCTGGGCAGACATTCACTACTACCTCGCGCACATCCTCGCGCGCTCGATCACGGACGGCTCGATCGACCTCTACAATCCCGGCGTTCCCACGATGTCAACCATGCTGCGCCGCCTCTTCGTGCGTGAGCCAGCGCTGAATCCGAATCCGCTGTGGAACGCACCATGGTTGTTTTTCTGGCTGCGCACCTTTGTCAGCCTGGCGATCCTCGCGTTCATGGGTTTTGCTCTGACGCTTCGATCAACGACCAACCGGCGCGATTTCGCATGGTTCACGATTGCTGTGCTCCTGCTATCCACGAACATGGCGCCGTACACTTACATTCTTCTGTTGCTTCCTGTCGTACTGCTGTTGCGGGATACGGCGATCTGGGGCTCATTGCTTCTCATCGCAGCATACGTTCTGCTGAACGTATCTCTGCCTGCGGCGTGGCTTTTCCCAAAGGTCTGGCTATTGCTTGCACTGTTTCTTGCGAGCGGATGGCGGTATGGCAGGGTGTTATCAAGGAAAGTTGTGATCGCCGTCGTCGCCGTTGCCGCGGTGGTTGCTTCGGCCGATGCGGCCAGGCAGATGCGCCAGTACGATGCCGAGCCCGGACGGCACTTCGAGCAGCTAGCCACCGGGAGTGACTCGCTTTTCTCCTCTTATCCCGTCATCACGCGGTACGGGCTGTTTTATCAGGCGATGGGGCAAGACCGCTATGTCATACGCTGGCTGCATGACGCCACACGCGATGACATTGCGCTCGACGGTCATTGCCTGCACCCTGTCGCCTCGCCGGATGGTTCTGTTGTGTTTGAGGTTGTTGCGCATGGCACTTCCCGGGCCATGCAGTTCGATCCGGAGACGAGGACTGTTACGCCGAGTTCGCAGCCGGTTCCGGTCACAAACGAAGGTTTCGCCGTTTCGCCGGACGGAAAATGGATTGCGTCGGTCTCCTCGTCCACTACGGACGGGCCAATGCATCTTTGGCTCCGGAACACGCGCACTGGCGCCGAAGAGCTTCTCGCGGGCGGCAATTGCGACTCCTCGTCGCCTGCATGGCAACTCGATTCGCGAGCCGTAATCTTCGCCAGCGATTGCGGCCGTTCCCTTGGTCTGCCTGCGCTTTATCGGGCGCCAATCTCAGAGCCGAACAGCCTGAAAACCTCGCCCTGATCGCCGAAGTGTTGCGGGCCTTCCGAGGCTTTTCTTGCTGCCTCAACATAGCTGTGCTACGTTAGAAACAGGTCTGGAGGTCGCAATGAGCGACAACGCAGGATCAAAGGTGAGTTTCTTCATCGTAGGCCTGGGAATTGGAGCCCTCCTGGGCATTCTTTTTGCACCGAAGTCGGGTGAGGAAACCCGAGACTACCTTTCCACAAAGGCAGATGAAGGCCGCGATTACGCGCAGAAAAAAGCGCGCGAGCTTCGAGAGCGCGCCGATGACCTTCTGCAGCGCAGCAAGGAAGCCGTCAACAAGCAGAAAGATGCACTCTCATCCGCCGTGGAAGCCGGCAAAGAAACGTACAAGCGGGAATCCAAGATTTCGTAAGCGTCAGGTGGGCGTATGTCCGGCTGGCTAGAAGCCTTCATAGTGATCGCGGCCCTCGCGATCGTCATTCAGACCCTGGTTCTGGTGACGATGGCTGTGCAGATGAAGTGGTCTGTCGAGCGGCTCCTGAAAATCATTACGGAGCTGAACGCGCGCGTCGATCCCATCCTCGTTCGTTCCGCTCGCATCCTCGAGGACTCCGAAGATCGCATTTCGAGCATCATGGGCGACGCGGCCGAAATCACGCGTGTTGCCCGCGGCCAGGCTCAGAAAGTGGACCGCGTCTTTACCGACGCGGTCGAGCGATTGCGGCTTCAGGTGATCCGCACCGATCAGATCATTACGGGCACGCTCGAAGTGATCGAAGATGCCGGTGTGAAAATCCGGAAGAGCGTGTGGATGCCGATGCAACAGGCGTCTGCTCTGCTCAAGGGCCTGAAGGCGGGCCTGGACATGCTTCGCTCGCCGAGTCGTGAGCGGCCCCAGTCGGACGCCGTCCGCCAGGACGAAGAGCTGTTCATTTAGGCCGGTTCCCTCCGTTTTCGAGGGGCGGCATGAACGAGCTAGGTGATCCATCCTCCGCCCACAACGAGTTCACCCGAATAAAATACTGCGGCCTGCCCCGGCGTAATCGCCCGTTGCGGTTCACGGAACGTGACCCGCGCGGAATGCTCATTCAGCGGTTCGATCTCCGCATTCGCGGCTTCGTGCCGATGCCGGATACGCACGCGCGCATGCAACGGAGTTCCCGGGGCGTCGACGGCGATCCAGTTGACGTTTCGCACCTCGCAAATCCGGCGCAGCAATTCCTCGTCCTCGCCGACCACCAGCCGGTTGTTCGCGCGGTCGATTTCCACAACATAGACGGGCCGTCCCAGCGCGAATCCCAACCCGCGCCGCTGTCCGACCGTATAGTGGCGCAACCCGTTGTGCCGCCCGAGGATTTCGCCGGAGATTGAAACGATCTCGCCGGGCTCGTCGGCAAGCGCGCTCCGTTGCTCGCGGAAATATCCCTCGATAAACTGGACGTAGCTTCCGCTCGGCACAAAACAAATTTCCTGACTTTCCGGTTTTTCTGCGACAGGAACAGCGAGCCGCCGCGCAATCTCCCGAACCTCCTGCTTCGTCAGGTCACCGAGCGGAAATTCCGCGCGCGAGAGCTGCTGCTGCGTCAATCCGAAGAGGAAATACGACTGATCCTTGCTTTCGTCCCGCGCGCGAAGCAGCTCGTACCGTCCCGTATCGGAGTTGTGCCGGACACGCGCGTAATGTCCCGTGGCGATTTTCTCCGCACCAATCTGACGGGCAGTCACAAGAAGTCGATCGAACTTCACGTGATTATTGCAAAGCGTGCAGGGAATCGGCGTGCGGCCCTCGATGTAGTCGTTCGCGAATGGACGGATCACGGCGTCCTCGAACTCGCGCTCGAAGTTCACGACGTAGAACGGGAATCCGAAGCGCTCCGCGACGCGGCGCGCATCGTAAACGTCGTCCGTCGAACAGCAACGATGTCGTACGGGCTGATCACCGTGGAGCTCAGGCAAACGCCGCTGGTTCCATAATTGCATCGTGAGGCCGATGATGTCTTGTCCGCGAGCGTGGAGCATCGCCGCCACGGTCGAGCTGTCCACGCCGCCGCTCATCGCTACGGCAATGCGCGTTTGCGGCGCGACGTCCGCAGCCGGCGCGTGCTGCAACGAGTTTTCGACTTGGAGCGTCTCTGGCATATCCAGAAAATCAGCGCGACGGCGCCGTTATTTCCCTCTCCCGTCGCCCGCCGAACGGCCGCGGAGAAAGTGAGCGAATTCGCTCCACCACGCGGGGAATCGCCGCAGCGGCCGCCGCGATCTCCTCGGGCGTCGTGCTCCGGCCAAGACTGAACCGCAGGCTCGACCGCGCTTCATCATCTGAAAGACCGATGGCCTTCAGAACGTGCGACGGCTCGATGCTCCCGGAAGAGCATGCCGCTCCCGTAGAGCAAGCGATTCCTTCAAGATCCAACGCGATGACCAGGGCTTCTCCGCCTGCGCCGTCGAACGTGATGCTCGTTGTGTTCGAAACGCGCCGCTTGCGGTCGCCATTCACGCGAGCGGCTGGAATGGAGCCCAGCAGCGCATCTTCCAGTTGGTCGCGTAGAACGCAGGTTCGCCCGGCATCCTCGGCCAGGCTCTGCCGCGCCAGTTCCGCGGCCTTTCCGAAGCCGACGATTCCTGCGACATTTTCCGTTCCCGGGCGGCGGTCACGTTCATGATGCCCGCCAAAGAACTGCGGCTCAATCGGAGTCCCGGATCGCACGTAGAGCGCGCCCACTCCTTTGGGACCATAGATTTTGTGCGCGGAAATGGAAAGGATGTCGGCTCGAACGCGGTTTACGTCGAGCGGCAACTTCCCGGCCGCCTGCACGGCATCGCTATGAAAATAGACGTCCGCTTCGGCCGCGACACGGCCAATCTCTTCGACCGGCTGAATCGTTCCGATCTCGTTGTTTGCGTACATCACGCTGATCAAGACGGTGTCCGGTCTCAGCGCGCGGCGAATCTCCTCTGGGTCGACGACTCCGCCGGCGCTCGCGGCAACATAAGTAACTTCGCAACCACGCTTTTCGAGTTCCTGGCATGCGTTGAGCACGGCGTGGTGCTCGATTTGCGTGGTGATGACGTGTTTCTTTGACGTGCCGCTCCCCAGCCGGGGTCTGCGTGCGTGCGCCTCTGTAACGCCAAGGATGCCAAGATTCGCTGCTTCTGTCCCGCCGCTTGTGAAGATGATTTCCGTCGGGCTAGCCCCCAGCAGTTCAGCCACAGATTCGCGCGCGCGGTCTACCGCTGCCCTCGCGCGCTGTCCGGCCGAATGAATCGAGCTGGGGTTGCCAAATTCGCCGCCGAAATACGGCGTCATCGCTTCGATCACGCGCGGGTCTACAGGCGTCGTGGCGTTGTAATCGAGATAAATCGTCATTGTCCTTAGTAATCAGAGTAAAGGCCGGCCCGCTCATGGTCAAGGC
>DATEKA010000185.1:0-49162 GCA_035277685.1 Candidatus Acidiferrales bacterium | reverse complement strand
ATTCGCGGGAATCCGCCGAAAGCGGTCGAAATCTGCCGTAACAAACTGCGCCAGCGTGAAACTCTTGCGCAAGCAGGTCTGCGAGTTCCACAATTCTTCTCCTTTTCCGCCAGCGAGGACCTCGCCCAAGCCGCCGCGCGCGCCAAATTCCCCTGCGTCGTGAAACCGACGGTGCTCGCCGCCAGCCAAGGCGTGATCCGCGCGAACAATGCCGTCGAGTTCGAATGGGCGGTGCGAATTATTCGCGGCCTGCTCGAATCTCCTGAAATTCAGGCGCAGCGCGAGGCGGGCCTCGACCAATTGCTGGCAGAGACTTACATTCCGGGAATGGAAGTTGCGCTGGAAGGCCTGCTTGAAAACGGAGTTCTGCGAACGCTAGCCATTTTCGACAAGCCCGATCCGCTGGAAGGCCCTTTCTTCGAGGAAACGATTTACGTGACGCCGTCGCGGCTGCGCGAAGAGAAGCAAGCAGCGATTCGGGATTGCGCACAGCGAAGCGTAACAGCGCTCGGGCTCGTCACCGGTCCCGTTCACGCGGAATTTCGCGTGAATGACGACGGGCCATGGGTCCTGGAAATCGCGCCGCGGCCGATTGGCGGATTATGCTCGCGCGCGCTGCGGTTTGGCAAAGCACGTATTTCGCTCGAAGAATTGCTGATCCGTCAGGCGCTCGATCCTGGCGGCAGTGATGTGGAGCGTGAAACCGGCGCCTCTGGCGTGATGATGATCCCTGTCCCGCGCAGCGGAATCTTCGACGGTGTGGATGGAATCGAGGATGCGGAAAACGTACCCGGCGTAACCGAGGTCCGCATGACCGCGCGGCTGCACGATTACGTGGCCGCCTGGCCGGATGGATCGAGCTATCTCGGCTTCATCTTCGCGCGCACGGAATCACCGGAAGCCGCGGAAGCCGCGCTGCGGTCCGCTCATGGGAAGTTGCAGTTTCGATTCGCCCCCAGGCTACCGGTGGAACATCCTGTCACGCGCAGAGTGCGGGCATAATAGATGGCCGGCGTTCGCCGAGGCAATTACGAGGTGTGGAACAGAAAGGGACGGAAGAAAGATCGCTGCCTGCGGCAGGCAGGCTTCGAATCCGTCCCACGCATGCGTTACGCGCGAGAATGCGGGACGGGCAAGCTCCGCGCTTGATTCTTAAACAGGCTTTGTCTTCCCTGGCACCGAGTCTGGACCGATCTGGATAGCAAGGCAGCCATGCCACGCCAGATCGCCGGCGAGAATTCGAAGCGCCAGGTGAGACTACAGATCAAAAAAAACAGTTCGTTAATTGCCTCCGCTAGCGCCGCCCAGGGCTAACCTTTCGTTCTCGGGGGAACGTAGCCCTCGGGGAGGCGCGCACCTTCGCCAAAGAAAAATTGTTCCATCTGCTCTTCCATGATTTTCTGCGAATTGGCATCGAGCGGATTCAGGCGGTACTCGTTCATCAGCATCTTCGAGTGCTCGATCCACATTTTCCACGCTTCCTGTGAGACATTTTCGTAAACGCGCTTGCCAATCTCGCCCTTCCACGGGATGCGTTCGAGTCCGGGCATTTCCCTGCCGAATTTCACGCATTGCACCATGCGCACCTGCTTGCCGCCGGGCGGCGGCGCGGAAGAAGGCGCGTGTCCAGTATTTCCGCACTTGTCGTCGGCCATGAATGCCTCCCGTTTTTAAGAGCCATGTCCAACATACTGCAAGCGGGCAGGAAATTCCAGAACGCGCGCCGCCGGCTCGCGAACCGGGGCTGGCGGCCGAAACGCATGGGAAATTCCGCGCGTGGGCCCTCGGATGTGCCGCAGGCATCCTAAAGGCATTATGGTAGGCTTTTTGAGTGGCGTCGAGGGCGGCGAAGCCGCGCCCGGCGATTGAGAGTGTAAACGAGAATTTTGGAGATGCCGATGAGTTCCAGTGCGCGCTCGATGCACGATGCGGAAGGCGTAACACAACCGGCGGCGCCCGGCAACAAAACCCCGGAAGCGGACGCCTACTACTGCGAAATCCCGTCGGCGCCCTGCGCGATCGTGATTTTCGGCGCTTCCGGCGACCTTGCGCGCAGAAAGCTCTTCCCCGCCCTCTTCGACCTTGCGCGGCACGCGTGCCTGGCCCCGCGGTTCCGGCTGCTCGGGTTCGCGCGCACATCGATGAACGATGACGCGTTCCGCCAGCACGCGAGCGAATTTCTGCCGAAGAACGCGCCAGCAGCGAGCGGTTACACGCAGAAGGACTTTCAGCAGCAGCTCCGCTATTTCACGGGCGATTACGACGACCCGCAAGCTTATCAACGACTCGGGCAACGACTGGACGAACTCGACCGCGAAGGACAACTTGCCGGCAACCGGCTGTTCTATCTCGCCACGCCGCCGGACGTTTACGTGCGTATCATCGAGCAGCTCGGCAAGGCTGGACTGGCAAAGCTGTCTTCGGAAAAATCCTGGACGCGAGTCATCATTGAAAAGCCGTTCGGCCACGACCTGGAATCGTGCCGGGCATTGAACGCGCAGGTGCTGCGTGTTTTCGACGAGCCGCAGGTGTTCCGCATCGATCATTATCTCGGCAAAGAGACGGTGCAGAACTTGCTGGTCTTCCGGTTCGGGAACGGCATCTTCGAGCCGCTCTGGAACCGCAACTATGTCGATCATGTGCAGATCACCGCGGCTGAGGCCCTGGGCGTCGAAAGCCGCGCGGCGTTCTACGAGCCGGCCGGCGCGCTGCGCGACATGGTCCAGAGTCACATCCTGCAGCTCACTTCGCTCGTAGCCATGGAATCGCCTGCCACATTCGACGCTACGCCCGTCCGCAACGAGAAACTGAAAGTGCTGCAATCGGTGCGTCCATTCGCGCGAGAGACGATCGCGCGCGACATCGTGCGCGGCCAGTACGGCGCCGGCGCGCAAAACGGCAAAGCCGTTCCGGGCTACCGGCAGGAAAAGGGGGTGAAGCCCGATTCGGCCACGGAGACCTTCGTGGCCCTGAAGCTCTATATTGATAACTGGCGCTGGAGCGGCGTTCCGTTTTATCTGCGTACCGGCAAGCGTCTGAAGGAGGGCCACACCGAGATCGCGATTGGATTCAAGCAGGCGCCGCACATGGTCTTTCGCGAACGTCATTCCGAACCGAACTCTCTCGTCATGAATATCCAGCCGGACGAAGGCATTTCGCTGTCGTTTGGCGCGAAATCACCCGGCTCGGAATTGCAGATTCGGCCCGTCAAGATGGACTTCCGCTACAACGAAGCCTTTGGAGGCGGGACACGCGACGCGTACGCGACACTTCTGAATGATTGCATCCGCGGCGACGCCACGCTGTTCGATCGGGCGGATAGCGTCGAAGCCGCGTGGCAGATCGTGGATCCAATTCGCGAAGCATGGCAGCAGGGCGCGCCTCCCCGGTTCCCGAACTACGCTGCGGGAAGCGACGGCCCCGATGCTGCAAACGACTTGATGAAAGTTGACCACCGGCAGTGGAGACCGGTATAAAAACTGCCGAAGCGCGCGCCGTCCAAACGATCCCGTTCGGCGCCAAGGGGAACCGAATGATTCTGGCGGGGGATGTAGGCGGCACCAAGTCCAACCTTGGCCTCTTTGACGTGCGCCAGGGCAAGCTCGTCCGCGTGGCCTACAAGCGTTACATCAGTCACGAGTACGCCGGTTTGCACGAAGTCGCCCAGGACTTTCTGCGGCAGACCGGGGCGAAAATCACGGCAGCGGCGTTTGGGATCGCCGGCCCAATCGTGAACAATGCAGTCCGCGCCACTAACCTTCCCTGGGTGGTAGATGGCGAGGAGATGGCCAGCTTCCTCGGGCTCAACCACGTGCGCCTGCTCAATGACCTGGAGGCCACCGCCTACGGCATCCGTGTGATGGAACCGGCCGATCTCGAGGTGATTTACCCGGGGCTGCCGAGCCCCCAAGCCACTCAGGTAGTCATCGCGGCGGGTACCGGTCTGGGAGAAGGCATTCTCTTCTGGAACGGCAAAGAGCACATTCCCGTCGCGACCGAAGGAGGCCACGCGGATTTTTCACCGGGCAGCGATCAACAGGCCGATCTGTGGAAGTTCCTGAAGAAGCGGAACGAGTTCGTCAGCTCTGAGATTATTCTGTCCGGCAGAGGATTTCAGAATATCCACGAGTTTCTGAGCCCCTACGAAAAGCACCCCGGCTTCGATCCGACCACCGATCCCGCGCCCGAAATTACACGAAGGGCGCTGGCGGGCGAATGTCCCGTTTGCGTCGCGACCCTGAATTTGTGGATCGAAATCTACGGCTCGGAAGCAGGCAACTTCGCACTGCGCGCTCTGGCGCGAGGCGGCATCTACGTCGCCGGCGGAATTGCCGTGAAGGTCCTGCCGAAGCTGAAAGACGGACGTTTCGCCGCCGCAGCGAGGCACAAGGAAAAGCTCGAGGACTTTTTGTCCACGATTCCCATCACCGTCGTGCTGAATCAGGATTGCCCGCTCATGGGCGCTGCGTTTGTGGCCGCGCGGATGTCGCAAACAAACGCAGCAGTTTAGGTAAGCCACTGATTACGAAGGAGTTGTGGCGACCCGCCACTGAGTTCGTCCGTCACCCCGTAAGACGGATGAAGTACTGAAACCATCCGCCGCGTTATCCACAGCCATCTCGTTTCCTCCCTGGACGCCTCTCCTGCACGGTTGTAGTATCGGTCTTCCTGAGACCCCCAGCCGAATCATCCAACAAGTGAGGACAGCCGTGATGATGACCGAAGAAACTACTGCGCAGTGTTATCGGGGTGTTGTGTGCCGTCGTTGCCGCCAGCCTATTCCGCTGCCGGGCATTGTTGAGCGACTCTCCAGAGGCGACGAGGAGTCCAGCTCGGGCGAACGAACCATCCGTTCGTTCCATCTGCGTTGCCGCGTTTGCGAATGCGAAAAGACCTACCACACGGGTGACATAGCGGAATTCGAAGGAACCCCGAGGACGCGTTCGCGGGCGCATGGGTCGCTGTTTGGCTCGCCGGGGCAGGTCGCCCGGGGCGCCCACGGATAAAGCGGCTCGGAAGAGGCGTTGCCTTCAGAGTGCCTCGTGAGAAGTAAGGCGCGATCACCGCGACAGGTTCTTCGTTTCCGTTCCAATTGTTACCCTCCGCGATCCGGTGCTTGTTTGTTTCGGCGCTCCGGGGCAGTGGGACTGCTCGTGCTATAGTCCGTGAAGCAGCCTCCTGAACCCTTTCGCCCGCGGAGAATCTCACAGTTGGTAAGCCGACCCAACCCCGAAATCACCGAAAGCCCCCGCAAAATGCCTCTTCCCGATCGGGCGCCGGCGGGCAGCATCTTCCCTGTGGTGGTAGATTTTTTACGGGCCCGGTGGCGCGTCGCAGGCTCGGCGTCCGCTCTTGTCTTGCTTCCCTGCTTCTGGCATCGCGAAATCGAGGCGGCGGATCTCGGCAGCCATCTCTATAACGCCTGGCTTGTTCAGCTTATCCATCGAGGCCAGGCGCACGGCCTCTGGGTCGATCATCGCTCGAATAACATCCTGTTCGACTATCTTCTCAGCGGGCTCGGCGCGCTCTTTGGATTGCACGCGGCAGAGAAGATCGCGGTTGCAGTGGTTGTGCTGATCTTCTTCTGGGGAGCGTTCGCGCTGGTCTGCGCCGCGGCGCGGCGCGCGGCGTGGCACGTTCTGCCGCTTGTTGCCATGGCCGCCTATGGCTGGACGTTTCACATCGGCTTATTCAACTACTATCTTTCTCTGGGCTTGTCGTTTTTCGGCCTCGCGATTCTGTGGCGCGGGTGTGGACGCGAACGACTGATTGTGGCCGGACTCGCGCCTCTTATTTTCCTCGCGCATCCGCTCGGGCTATTCTGGCTCGCCGCCGCCGGAGTCTACGTCTTTCTCGCTGAGCGCCGGCGGCTGCAGTATCAACTCGCGCTGCTGCTGGCGGGGGTGGCAGCGTTGTTCGCAGTTCACAAATACCTTTGGGCACATTTTGTAGTAGAGAACAGGCCGGATAACTTCTGGTTTTTCAACGGCGCCGACCAGTTCGTTCTTTTTGGCGATCGCTACCGGACGGTCGAGTACGCGTTTCTGCTATTCGCCGTAACAGCCCTCGTTTGGGATGTAGTTGGCCGCCTGCGCCAGGATGAATCCTGTACTCTTGCCGATTATGCGGTCCCTTTCGAGCTTTATCTGCTGGCATGCGCCGCGGTTTTGCTGCTTCCGCGCGGCGCGCACGTCCCTGGGCACATCGGCGCGGTCGCGCTGCTCACCGACCGGCTGACGTCCGTGTCTGTGGTCCTGATTTTGTGCTTGCTCGGCGCGATGCGGCCCCACAAATGGCATCTGGCTGCGGCGGCGGCCCTTGCGGCGGTGTTTTTCAGCTTCGTTTACCAGGACACTGGGCGCATCAACCGCATGGAAGACGAAGTCGCGAGGCTAGTTCGCACGCTGCCGCCGAA
This sequence comes from Candidatus Acidiferrales bacterium, assembly GCA_035277685.1. Classification (GTDB taxonomy): domain Bacteria; phylum Acidobacteriota; class Terriglobia; order Acidiferrales; family UBA7541; genus Palsa-295. Next base: position 42,747 of record DATEKA010000185.1, on the reverse strand, counting down.
CCAGCGAGTGATGGGCACGATCCTGCCTCCAGCCGATTCGCGCGTGACAATTCAGCACATCCTCGACCGCGCATGCATCGGCTACTGCTTCAGCTACGGGAACTACGAGCCGGGCTCGAAGATGTTCCGCGTGCGCGCGAATCCGGGAAATCCCTATGTCCTCGACACCTACGATCTCGCCGTCGAAATGGAGGATGGCTACTACGAGGTCCAGCCCAGGGACTTGCCCGTCTATCAGGTCTACCAGTGCGATGCGAGCGGCACGAAATTGTGCATCCACGCCCTCAAGGCCGACGAAGAGAACGACGACTTGGGCGTCCATCCGAACGGCAGCGGCTAAATCCCACTGGCTAGGCCGCAGCCCGCTTTGAATTCTGGAAATCCCCTGGAATCAGTGGAGGAGGCCGAAGACGGCGACGCCGGTGGGAGTGCCTACGAAGACTTTGCCTCCCGCGATCATCGGTGTGATGAATTTGTTGTCGGCGAAGCTGTCGCGGCCATTTGCGGCTTGATTGCTGTTGTATATCTCGCTCGCGAGATTGCTCGCGTTGTACGCATGGAGCACGCCATTTCCGCCGCTGTTTTCGACGGCCCAGACGATGCCGTCGGCCGTGCCGTTAGCGGAAATGCCCGGCGTGGTCCCGGGATACGCAAAAGTTGCCGAACTCGAAGACGAAGGCGACGTGGCGAGCTTCGCGTTGGTGATCGGGAACGCCTTCAGCGCTGCGCCGACGGCGCCGTAGTAAACAGTGCCGTCGAAAAACGCCGGGGAGCCGAATTCCTCCCCGCCGATCTGCCCGGGAACTTCCTGATAGATCGCGTTGTCGTTGCTCAGATTGAATTTGCCCATCGAATCGCGATTCACAACGTAGATGATGCCGTCCTTCCCAGCTCCGACGGCCAGATGAACCGTATTGCCCGACGCATCCTTCAAATCCGGCAGGACCATGGCCCCGCCCGAGCCCAAATCTTCATCCGCGTCCGATTCCGAAACGGTGTTGTGCATCGCAAAATAATCGGCGACGCTTAGAGAGCCGCCGCTCGTTGAAACTTTCATGAACGCGTTGCCGTAATCGCCGTCGGCCGGAAAACCATTGCTGTTGAGCGACGTGTCGAAGGTGCCGTTTGCCGCCAGAAAATAAATGAATGCGGAGGGATCGGCGGCCAGGCCCGCGCCCGCCATCCATATCGAACCTTCCGAACCGTTCGGCGTGATATTCAGCACGCTGGCCTGCTGGAGCGTGGATTCGTTGTAGCCCATCAGCCATCCGGTGTAAGGATTTTCGTCGCAGTGCGATGTCCAGCCCATGTAGATCACACCGTTGAGCAGCAACAGGCCGGATCGTTCGGCGTACTGATAAGGATCGAAGGTGGTCTGGCCTCCCGAGGTCGGAAAGGAGGCCTGAATGCTCGCCGGGCTGCCGCTCTGTTCCGCGCCCGTGGTCAGATCGAGCGCGTGCAGGCGCTGATGGTAGCCTCCGCTCGAATCCTTCGACATAGCCACGACGAAAATCGTTCCGTTCGCGCCGGCTTTCGTATCAATAACCGGAGTCGAAGTGATCCCGATTTCCGGCGTAATCTGACCGCAGGAATGGGAATCGCTCGGCATTTCGCCGGAACCCGGCACCGGTGTCCGCCACAACTGCGAAAAATTATCCGCGTCGAACGCGTACACCACGTCGTGCTCCGTGGCGACGAAAACGACATTGTGCGCCGAGCCGCCGATAATCAGATTCGGGACGTACAGCGGCTCGGCATCCACCTTCCCTTGCGTCGAAAGGAAGCCGATTTTGCCGAAGCTGGATGAGTTGACGTTGGCCGGCGTCAGTGTCGTTTCATTCGGATTCAAACCGGTGCGCGCGACGTCGTTGTGATACGTGATCACGCTGGCGCTGCCGCCCGTGCCCCCATTCGACCCGCTCTTCACCGTCAGCGTTGCCGAATTACTCGTGACCGATCCCGCGGGGTTCGTGATGACAACCTGAAATGTCGCGCCATTGTCTGCCGTGGTTACGGGACCGGTGTTGTAGTTGCGGAACGCCGCGCCGCCGATGTTCGCGCCGTTTTTCTGCCACTGATACGAAAGCGGCTGCTTTCCTTTCGCGGTCACGGTAAACACCGCGCTTTCGCCGGCGAGAACGGTTTGGCTGGCGGGTTGAGCGGTAATCGTTGGCGGGCCCGAGTTGGAATTGCTGCAGCCGCCGGCGCCAAACCCGAGCGCCGCGAGAAGAATAACAGGGGCTGGAGTGAGTTGAAGTGGTGTCCGGCGCATAGTGATTTCAGCTTAATTCGGAACGGCAGGGATCGTCCAGATGGAAGAACGTTAAGCGGTGAAAGACGCCTAATGGAGGAGACCGAAAACCATGACCCCCGTGCGCGTCCCGGCGAAGACTTTGCCTCCGGCAATCGTCGGCGTGATGAACTTGTTGCTTCGGAAGTGGTCGCGTCCGTTGGGCGCTTGGTTGCTGTTGTACAGCTCGCGCGTCAGATCCGAAGGGTCGAACGCGTGCAGCACCCCTTTGTCACTGTTGACCGCTTCAACCACCCAGACGATTGCGTTCGAGGCGCCATTGGCCGAGATGCTGGGAATCACTCCCGGATAATCGAAGCGCGCCTTTGTTTCCGACGATGGCGTTGGGGCGAGCCGCGCGTTCGAAATCGGGAAAGCCTTCATTGGCGCCAGGTACGCGCCATAGTAGACGACGCCGTTGAAATACGCGGGCGACCCGAACTCCGCGCCACCCAGCGCGTTCGGCAGTTCCTGATAAATGGCCTTGTCGCTCGCCGGATTGAATTTCCCCATCGCGTCGCGATTCACCACGTAGATGGCTTGGTCCTTTCCCGCGCCTATCGCCAAATGACGAATATTGCCGCGAGCATCCTTCATGTCAGGCAGCAGCACCAGGCCGCCCGAGCCAAGATCTTCGTCGCCATTCGATTCGGCGGCCGTGTTGTGCATGACGAAATAGTCGAACACGCCGAGATAATTCCCGCGCGCCTCCAGCTTCACGAATGCGTTGCCGAAATCGCGCTCCGTGGGAAACCCGTGCTCGTCGAGCGTCGGATCGAAGGTCCCATTCCCCAGCAACATGTATATGTAACCGGCCTGGTCCACGGCGGGACCATTCCCTGTCATCCAAATCGATCCCTCGCTGCCGTTCGGGGTGAGGCAAAGCGCGTTGACGCGCTTGAGGGTCCTCGCGCTCATACCAATCACCCAACTGTTATACGGGTCGTGGTCGCAGTGCGACGACCACGTCGTGTAGATCACGCCGTTCGAGAGCAGCAACGCGGTTCGCTCCTTGTACTGCTTCGGATCGAACACAACTTTTTCAGCCTGGCCGCCCGAATCAGGCACGGAATAAGTCGCGGCAATGGTGCTCGGCGGCAGGCGGTCCGCGCCCGTCGTAATATCGAGCGCGTGCAAGCGCTGGAAATATTGCCCGCGCGCGTTCTTCGACATCGTCACCACGTACATCGTTCCATGCGCGCCCGCCGTTAAATCAACTACGGGCGTCGCCGTGATGCCAATCTCCGGCTCGATCTGCTCGCAATCGCGCTTGTCGCTCGGCGTTTCGCTCGCGGGAATCAGCGCGACGCGCCACAGTTGCTGAAACGTATCCGCATCGAACGCGTAGGCGAGATCGTGCTCGGTGACAATGAACACCACGTTTCGCTTCTTGCCCTTAACCCGGAGGTTCGACACGTACAGCGGCTGCGCATCCACTTTACCCTGCGTGTTCAGAAAGGCGACTTTGCCGAAGCTCGCCGCGTTTACGTTGCCTGGCGTGAGGATGCGCTCGTCGAGGTTCTGTCCCGTGCGTGCAACATCGTTGTGATACGTCAGAACGTTGGGGTCGGATGGCGCCGGCGGAGGATCGCCGGGGGGATCGGGGGCTGGCGGCTTGATGTGGGCTGCCCTTTGGGCTTTCGATTTGTCAGCGGCCGGCGATTGACGATGACTGCTTTGCCCGGACGTTACGCCCTGTTCCGAGTTCGCGGGCCCGGAATGCCCGCTGCAACCGCCGAAGAGGACGGCGACCGAGAGTGCTGAAGCAAGCGCCAGCGCACAAAAATCCCGTGTCCGTCGATATGGCATCAGAGAAGTTTCGCTGGCCCTCTACTGGTTATCCTAGCATGTCCGCAACGGCGTCAAATCGCCCTTCCGACGCCCGCGGTTCCTGTATGAGTCCGGCCAATCATTTGACGCTTGCAGCCGCTAAATGGGTGCATGGCCGCAGCCCGCGGGCGGGCGTGCGTGGACATCAGCGGCCGTGCGGCCTCAGTCCGCTTCTTGCGCCTCTCGGTTCGTCTCCGTTTCATCTGCGGTAAGGCTTTGTTTTGCCCGGCAGCCGAGCCGCCGGCCTGTGCCATAGTGTGCGCGCTTCTGTTGTTTCCAGCCGCTCGCGGCGGGCTTTTCTCCTGTTGCTTTCCCACATAGACTGTGAGAAGCTCCGCCCTGTTGGAAACCAAAATGGCTCCGCTATAAGAGAACACATGAAGCAAAAACCCGGCGTGCTGCAAGGAACCCTGGCGCTTATGGTCCTCAAGACGCTGGACGTGCTCGGTCCTCTCCACGGCTACGGTATCGCGCGGCGGATCGAGCAGATCAGCGGGGACCTGCTCGCGGTCAACCAGGGAACGCTGTATCCGGTCTTGCTGAAGCTTGAGCAGGAAGGCTCGATCGCGTCGGAATGGGGCGCATCGGAGAACAATCGAAGGGCGCGCTTCTATCGCCTCACTCGCGCCGGCCGCAAACAGCTCGAATCGGAGACGCGCGACTGGGAGCAAACAGCCGCCATCATCGGCCGTTTCTTTCAAATCAGGCCCGAGGATTTATGATGAAGGCTCTCCGGCGCTTGCTGAAACGGCTGCGCAACTTTGCAGCGAGACACCGCGGCGAAGCGCGATGGCGCGAAGAAATCGATCACCACATCGCTCTCCAAACCGCCGAAAACATTCGCGCCGGCATGTCCCCCGCCGAAGCGCGCCGCGAGGCCAAACTCAAGTTCGGTTCCATAACAGGAGTCACCGAAGAATATCGCGCCGAGCGCAGCCTCCACCTCCTCGAAACCCTCGTGCAGGACATCCGCTACGCCCTGCGCATGCTGCGCAAATCTCCCGGCTTCACCACCGTTGCCATTCTCACCCTCTCCCTCGGCATCGGCGCCAGCACCGCGCTGTTCAGCGTGGTCAACGGCGTTCTTCTGAATCCCCTGCCCTATCCGCAGCCCGTCCAGCTCATCGCAATTTATGGCGAGACTCCCGGCGTCTACCGCGGCCCCATCACCTACCTCAATTTCCTCGACTGGCAGCGCGACTCGCGCACCTTCTCCGCAATGGCCATCTACCGCAATCAGGACTACAACTTCATCGGCCGGGGCGAAGCCGAGCGCCTGAGCGGTTACATGGTTTCCGCCGGCTTTTTCTCGACGCTGGGCGTGCAGCCTGTCCTCGGCCGCACCTTCCGGCCCGGAGACGACCAGGCCGGCGCCGCGCCCGTGGTGCTTCTGAGCGGAGGCTTCTGGGAACGCCGATTCGGCTCCGCGCCCGATATTCTCGGGAAGTCCATCACGTTGAACGGCGCTTCCTATGCCGTCGTCGGCGTCATTCCCGCGAGCTTCACGTTCTATGGCCAGCTTCGCGACGTCTATACGCCGATCGGCCAGTGGAACGATCCCTCCTTTCGCGACCGCCGCATTGACATGAGCGCGCACGCCATCGGCCGCCTGAAACCCGGCGTTGCACTCGCGCAGGCGCAGGCGGACATGGACGGCGTCGCCCGCAATCTCGCCGCGACATATCCCGAGGCGGACAAAGACGCCGGCATCACCCTGGTTTCCATGAAAGAAGACATGGTCGGCAAGGTGCAGCCGTTTCTGATCGTGCTTCTTGCCGCGGTGGGCTTTTTGCTTTTGATTGCCTGCGCCAACGTCGCAAATCTCCTCCTGGCGCGCGCAGCGAGCCGCGCGCGCGAATTTGCCGTCCGCACGGCGCTCGGCGCGAACCGCATGCGCGTCCTCAGGCAATTGCTGACCGAGAGCATCCTGCTCGCGGGCTGCGGCGGCGCGCTTGGGCTGTTGCTGGCGTATTGGGGGACGAAGGCCGTGCTTGGCGCCCTCCCCGCTGCCTTGCCGCGCTCGAACGAAGTTTCTCTCGACTCCCGTGTGTTGCTGTTCACTCTCGGCGTCTCGCTGTTTGCGGGAATTCTGTTCGGCCTCGCGCCCGCCCTGAAAAGCTCGCGTGTGAATCTGCAGGAGATTCTCAAAGAGAGCGGGCGCGGCTCGAGCGGCACGCGGCATCGCCTCCAGGGAGTGTTCGTGGCCGCCGAAGTCGCGATGGCGCTGGTTCTGCTGACCGGCGCAGGTTTGATGGTTCGCAGCCTTGCCGCCCTTTGGCGCGTCAATCCAGGGTTCAATCCGAGCCACGCCATTACTTTCAACCTGTCCATGCCCGCTTCCGCGAAAACGAGTTCGGCGGAAACGCGCGCGCGCCTGCGGCTCTTCGACGAGAAAATGAGCGATATTCCCGGCGTCGAAGCTGTTTCCGTCACGCTCGGCTCGCGACCGATGATTCACGATTCGTCGCTTCCCTTCTGGATTGACGGCCAGCCGAAGCCCGCTACGATTCAGGACATGCACCAGGCGATGTTCTACCTGGTCGAGGCCGGGTTCCGGCAGGCCATGGGCGTCGAACTCAAGCGCGGGCGTTTCATCACGGCGCAGGACAATGAAAAGGCGCCGCTGGTAATCGACATCGACGACGTTTTCGCCCGCACGTATTTCCCGCATGAAAATCCTGTCGGCAAGCACATCCACCTTGCTCTGTTCAACGTGGACGCGGAGATCGTCGGCGTCGTCGGCCACGTAAGGCAATGGGGGCTCGATGCGGACCCGAAATCCGCGATCGAAGCGCAGTTCGAATATCCATTCATGCAGCTTCCCGAAAAGCTGATGCCGCTCGTGGCCGACTCGGTGGCGGTGGTGCTGCGCAGCAGAGGCGATCCCGCGGCCCTGATGACGCCGGTGCGACACGTGGTCGAAGAAATCGATCCCCGCGACGTGATTTATGCCGTTCAAACGATGGACGAGGTGATCGCCAATTCGTTCGCGGCGAGAAGGATGTCGATGATTCTTCTGGGTATTTTCGCGGCGCTGGCGCTTGCGCTATCGTGCGTCGGAATTTACGGCGTGATTTCCTATCTCGTCGGACAGCGGACGCATGAGATCGGCGTTCGTATGGCGCTCGGCGCGCACCGGGCAGACGTGATGCGCCTCGTCCTCGGGCACGGGGCGAGAATGACGCTGACCGGCGTAGCCATCGGAGTCGCCGCGGCTCTCGGACTCACGCGACTCATGGCCGGCGAACTGTTCGGCGTCACCGCCCATGATCCGCTGACATTTCTCGGCGTGGCGGTCGCATTGGCTCTGGTTGCGCTGCTCGCATCCTACGTCCCGGCGCGCCGCGCCATGAGCGTGGACCCGGTCGTCGCGCTGCGATGCGAGTAAACGGTCCTCTGCGATCCGAGGAGGGTGTTCGCAATGAAAACTCTCAGACGATTTCTTGCGCGGCTGTTCAATTTCACCGCCGGCTTCTTGCCTTTTCTCGCCACTCGTCACTCGCCACTCGCCGCTGCTTCTGACGCTCGCCTCAAGGAGGAAATCGAGCACCACATCGCCCTTCAAACCGAAGAGAACGTTCGCGCGGGCATGTCCCCCGCCGAAGCGCGCCGCCAGGCCAAACTCAAGTTCGGTTCCATAACAGGAGTCACCGAGGAATATCGCACCGAGCGCAGCCTCCACCTCCTCGAAGCCTTTGTGCAGGACACCCGCTACGCCTTCCGCATGCTGCACAAATCTCCCGGCTTCGCCATCGTCGCCGTCTTCACCCTGGCCCTCGGCATCGGCGCCAACACCGCCATTTTCAGTTTCATCGACGCCTGGGTTATCCAGCCGCTTCCCTATCCCCACCCCGAGCGCCTCGTCGTTCTTCAGTCGCACAACATCAAGAAGGGTTGGACCAGCGACTCGGTCACTTCCACTGCCGATTTTCTCGATTTTCAGAAGGAGACGACTTCGTTTTGGCAAACCGCCGCATGGAGCGGCTGGAACTTCAATCTCACCGGTAACGGCCCTCCCGCCCTGGTCGAAGGCGCCCGCGTCAGTTGGGATTTCTTCGACACGCTCGGCGTCAAAGCCATGCTCGGCCGCACTTTTACTCCCGGCGAAGATCGCCCCGGTGCGCCGCGCGTCGCCGTTATCGGCGAAGGTCTCTGGAAAGGACGCTTCGCCGCAGACCAACGAATTATCGGCCGGCGCATGCAGATTGGCGGCGAATCCTACGCCATCGTTGGAGTCATGGATGCCAAATTCCAGTTTCCCCTGCTCGGGATCTCCAACATTTGGACGCCCATGGCTTTCACCGAGCAGCAGCGCGCGGATCGCAACAGCGCCTGGTTCTTTTCCTTCGGCCGATTGAAGCCCGGCGTCACTCAAGCGCAGGCCGCCGCCGAAACCAGCGCGATTTTCACCGCCTTGGCCCGGGAGTATCCGAAAACCGATACGGACCAAACGATGATCCTCAGTTCCATGATCGAGCGAATCGCCACGGAAGAGGGCGTGCCGCAAGTTATGATTTGTCTGGCCGTCGTCGCGCTGATTCTTCTGATTGCGTGCGCGAATGTGGCCAACCTCATGCTCTCGCGCGCCACCCAGCGCTCCAGGGAAATGGCCGTTCGAGGCGCCCTTGGCGCAACCCGCATGCGGCTGATCGGCCAGTTGCTCACCGAGTCCTTGCTGCTTTTTTTCTTTGGGAGCCTCGGCGGCATTCTTTGCGGGGCCCTGTGCATCTCCTGGATCGAATCGCAAATTCCCGGACACATTCGCGGCTACCTGGTGAATTACGGCCACGTCAGCCTCAACGTAACCACGCTGTGCTTCACTCTGGCCATCGCTTTCGTATGCGGCGTGATTTTCGGGCTTGTGCCGGCGTTTGAAACCTCCGGCTTGGACCTGAACCGCACGCTGAAGGAGGCACCTGGCCGTACTTCCTCCGCCGGCGCGCCACGGAAGATTTTCGTCGCCGGCGAAATCGCGATGGCTTGCGTCGTGCTGGTCTGCACGATGTTGCTGACCAGAAGCTTCGTCAACGAGCTGCGCACCGACCCCGGATTCAATCCGGCGAAACTGATGACCGCTCAACTCGCGCTTCCCGAAGCGAAATATAGCAGCGATGCTTTGGCGCGGAACTTCACCGATGCCGCCCTCTCCCGTATCCGCGCTCTTCCTGGCGTTACCTCTGCCGGTGTTGCCAGCGCGATTCCATTCGGCGGTTTCGGGCAGACCTACGACGTAGAAGCCCTGGGAAAGCCCGCCCCGCAGCCGGGCGAGACTCTTGGTGCCCGCTGGACCGCAGTTTCACCCTCCTATTTTCCCACCATGCGGATTCGCCTGCTCAGAGGCCGCTCTTTCACCTCCGCAGACGGTGCGGGAACCGGCAATGTCGCCGTCATTGATGAAACTTTCGCCCGGCAGTTCTGGCCCGGCGAAGATCCTCTCGGCCAAAAGCTCGCCTTCGGACCCAACCACGTTGTCTGCACCATCGTGGGCGTCGTGAACGATATCAAGATGTATCAGCTTCGCGGCCATCCCGAGCGCCAGATGTACGTTCCCCTTGCGCAATTTCCTTCCCATACGCTGGGATTTGTCGCGCGCACCGCGGGAAGTCCGGCCGCGAGCGGCGATGCCATTCGGGACGCGATCTGGTCCGTGGATGCCGACCAGCCTGTCTCATCCGTCGAAGAGCTGCAAACACTCATCACCATTCAGCACGCGGGAAACAGCGTGCTCACGAAACTCATGGTTTCCTTCGGCGTACTCGCGCTGTTTCTGTGCGCCATCGGGATTTACGGCGTTATGGCTCACGCCGTAGCGCAGCGCACGCGCGAAATCGGCATCCGCGCCGCTCTGGGCGCGCAGCGACGCGACCTGATGGGGCTGGTGCTGGGCCAAGGTACAAAGCTGATGTTTGCCGGTGTTGTCGTCGGCATAGTCGCGGCTCTCGGGCTGGCGCAATTTCTGCGCCAATTCCTCTTCGGAGTCGGGCCAACGGATCCTGCAACCTTCGTCGCCGTCGCGTTTCTGCTGGCTCTCGTTGCTCTGGCGGCCTGCTACGTCCCCGCCAGCCGAGCCATGCGCATTGATCCGATGGCCGCCCTGCGGCATGAGTGACGGTACGTTGCAAGGCCCGGCGCGGCCGTTCGCGAAGGCATTACTTCGAGCTAGAATGAGTCGAAAGTGTATCGATCAAAAATTTTCTACGTTGCTGATTACAAAGAGCTTAGGTATGAAATTTGATCGACATGCGTATCGATCAAAAACCATTCAAGCCATGCATGAACACTGGGAAGAGCTAGAGACGCTTTCTGCTGATTCGACATGAGTTAGCGAAGGCGCATCGGGCCAGCCCTGAGCCTCCGCGTGAGCGGGTAATTTTGATACATTCGCAGCGCGGGTGCGCTCATGCGTGGCGGAAAACAGGGCCCGACCAGTTCGAAATTGTCTCGGTGATAGACGTAGTAACTTCGCGCGGGTGCTCAGGCGGTTTCGGCGGTGACAGCTTCTTCCCGGCTTGCCCGGACGGCGCCGGGCTTTGGACGTTTTGCCAGCCAAGACCAGATTCTCCAGGCAAGCAGCGCGGCTACGACTAATCCGTATTCGACGGGCTTGCGGACGTCCGACTTGACCAGCCAGTAGTAGTGGATCACGCCCGCAACGGCAGTGACGTAAACCAGCCGATGCAGCGCCTGCCAGCGCTTGCCGCCCAGGCGGCGGATCCAGCCAGCCGTCGAGGTGATCGCCAGGGGAATCAGCAGCACGAACCCGGTAAAACCGACGGTGATGAAAGGGCGTTTGCGGATATCGTCGAGAATCTGGCTCCATTGAAAGAAGCGATCCACGCCCAGCCACGTGGAGAAGTGCAGGCAGGCGTAGAAGAACGCGAAAAGCCCCATCATACGGCGGTAGCGGATCAGTTGCGGCAGACGCAGGGTCTTGCGGAGAGGGGTGATGGCCAGGGTGATGCAGAGGAAGCGAAGGATCCAGTCGCCGGTCCGGTGTTCGACGAACTCGACTGGGTTCAGCGTGAGGTCGTTATGGAAACCTCGCCAGAGCAGAATGGCCAGCGGAACAAGGCAAAGAAGGAACACCACAACCTTCGTCCATTTACTCAGCAGCACTGATTGAATGAACTTCATGCGCGCGGAAATTTCACGTCAGAAGTATTTCCGCAGATCCATGCCGGTGTACATGGCGGCCACTTTATCGCCGTAGCCGTTGAACATCTGCGTGGGAATGGGACGCGCGAAAAAGCCCTGGCCGAGGCGGTGTTCCGTTTTCTGGCTCCAGCGAGGGTGATCCACGTTCGGATTCACGTTCGAGTAGAAACCGTACTCGTGCGAATTCTCCATATTCCAGGTGGCGGGCGGCTGATTCTTCACAAACTTGATTTTCACGAGTGACTTGATGCTCTTGAAACCGTACTTCCAGGGGATGACCATGCGCACGGGAGCGCCGTCCTGGGGAGGAAGGGTTTCACCGTACATTCCGGTGCAAAGGAGCGTCAGAGGGTGCATGGCTTCGTCCATGCGCAGGCCCTCTACGTAAGGCAATTCGATACCGGCTGAGGAACCCCAGGGCATCACGCCCGAGTTGTAGTACGTCTCGAAAGCGACGAATTTTGCGGATGGCTTCGGCTGAACGATATTCGCAAGGACGCTGAATGGATAACCGATCCAGGGCACCACGATGGACCAAGCCTCGACGCAGCGATGGCGGTAGATGCGTTCTTCGAGCGGCGCGAGCTTCAGGATTTCGTCAATCGCGAATTTACGCGGTTTTTCGACTTCGCCCTCGACGGAGACGGTCCAGGGATATGTGATGAAATTGACGGCGTTTTGAGCGGGATCGCCTTTGCCCGTGCCGAACTCGTAGTAATTGTTGTAGTGCGTTACGTCCTTTTCTGGCGTGATCGGCTCGCTTGTGCTGCCGGACCATTTCCTCAGGCCGGTCAACGGGTGCGGAACGGTCCCAGTGGGCCGGCCTGCGAACACAACCGGCAGTTTCTTGTACGCTTCAACGGCGCCGGCGGTGGCCGCGAGCCCGAGCAGGAAATTGCGGCGACCCATGTAGAATCCCTTGGGAGTCACATCCTTGTAAGTCAAGTCTGGAGCGCGCTTGACGAGCATGCATCCCTCCCGCCCCGAAGTGCTTGCGATACAGTAATGATACCCGGCAAAGCCAAAAGGTTGGATAGTGCAAGTCGGAAAAGGATGCAGAAATCTGCGATTAGGCCGCGCCGCTAGCCCGGATTTCTCACTAGGGCTCGCGCGGATCCGGCGGGAATCCCTGCTTCGACCACTTTCAGAGAGATTCTTCGGGGCAAAAATCGCCCCTCAGAATGACATCCTGTCGCGGGTCATCCTGAGAGCAGGGAGCTCTCTGTTTGGGCGGTTCGGAAAAGGATGCAGAAATCTGCGATTAGGCCGCGCCGCTAGCCCGGATTTCTCACTAGCGCTCGCGCGGATCCGGTGGGAATCCCTCCTTCGACCACTTTCAGAGAGATTCTTCGGGGCAAGAATCGCCCCTCAGAATGACATCTTGTCACGGGTCATCCTGAGAGCAGGAGCTCTCTGTTCGGGCGGTAATGTAGCTACCTGGAAAAACTTGTGAGAAATCTGGGCTAACGCACCATGTTAGAAACTCGAGGGCAACGGACTTAGTGAAGCCGCGCATACTCCAATCTCGCTTGCTCGAGGATGGGAATGTCCGTGTCGGCGTCCTTCCAGGCGGTTAGAAAATCGTTATACAACGATTTCGCTCTCGACGTATTTCCAGCCAGCGCGTAAGCGCGCGCCAACTGCAGGCGCGTCAAGGCCCCGATTGGGTCGCCGACGATCACTCCTGGGTGTTCCGCAATTTTCTGAAATTCCGCCGCGGCACTCGCGCCCTGGCGTTCGGCCAGGTACGCTTCCCCGCGGACGTAGACGGGATAGAGAGCGCCAAAGAAGGCTTGTAGATAGCTGCGGGGCTGGCCAAGTTCGTATGGGGCAGAGGTTTGAAGGAGGTCAATGGCCTTAGCGGGATCTCCGCGGTTGAGCGCGACCTGGGCGCGAATGGCGGGAAGGTAATCGAACTTCACCGACGTATCTTCCGGAGACTCGTTGTCGAGTTCGTTCGCCATTTGCAACGGGCGAGACGTTTCGCCGGCGAGGGCGAGCGTAAGCGCGATTCCAAATCTGGTTTCGCGGTTGGCCGCAATCCGGGGCACGGCAAGGGCATCCTTGATCGCCTCCGCGTTGTTTCCGGTCAGGACCAGCCACAAAGCCTGCCGCGTCGCAAACAGCGCGGCTCGTTCCCGGTAACCAGCTTGCTCGGCGAGATCGATTGCGCGGTTAGACATTTCGACCGAATCTTTCACGCGTCCGGAGTAAGCGAGGGCATAGGCCTCCCGGTCGGCCATCAAGTCACCCGCGCCCTTCCCCGATGCCGCACGCAGTGCCGCTTGCATCGCAGCAGGATCTTTTTTCAGGAAGCCGAGGTCGTATTGGAGAAGGAAAAAGAACGGGCCTTCGACGTTTCGTTCGGAACCGTTATGAATCACGTCTTCGGCCCGCTGAAGGCGGCCCACGTTGATGTAGCTGTAACCGAGAGCGGCGTACCCGAACTGGTTCTCGGGCGCCAACTCAATCATCGTCTGGGCCTCTTCAACGGCTTTCTCGTATAGAGCAAGCACAGGATAGATAAATCCCGCCAGAAAGGAGTGCGGAGACCAGTCCCTCGGATATGTTTTGATCCAGGCCTCACAGGTTTCGCGCGCCTTTTCCTGGTTGCCCGTTACCCGGCCGTCGTAATAGGCGGTGATGAAGAATCTCTCTTTGTCGCTGGCGCGGTCGCGAAGTTGGTAAGCTCTATTCGCGTTGTCTGCGGCGAGCGTACTTTCCCCGGCAGAACTGTACATCAGACCGAGATAGGCGTACGCCATCGCAAATTTCGGGTCGATCTCAGTAGCGCGTTTGAAAAACGGGATGGCGGCCTGTTCGCCGCGCGTGCCGACGACTTGCACTCCTGTGCTGTAAGCCTTGAGGGCCTCGAGCGAGGAAGTTGTGGCTTCGGCAAGCGGCTTATCGTGCTGTTCGACTGTGGCGAGAGACTCGCCGACTCGCGTCCGGAACTTGCTGGCGATTTGGCTCAACGCGTTCAGGACATCTTCCTTACTCCGGGCTTGCGCCTGTTCTTCTGCAAGGAGTTGGCCGGTATGGCAGTTCGTTGCGGTAAGTCCAAGAACGTAGGCGGTTCCGAGCCGCGCGATGGAACCGTCAAGGACCGCGGCGCTTCCCATGCGCTCGCAAATCTCGCGACCAACTTGCGGTGTAAGGGTTGCGTCCGGCGGCTGTCCCATCAACTGCAAGGTTTGCTGGATGCGTTCGTCAGAAATGAGGCTGAGATAAGGGGACTGTTCCAATTGCACCGCCAAGCCTTGCCGCAAGGCGCCATCAAAAACAGGATCGCCGGTGCTGTTGGTGAATCCCGCGAGGACGATGGTGTCCGCGGGATTTAAGGCGTGCGCTTTATGGGTCAGGAGCAGCCAGGCTGCGCCCGCCACACCCGCGGCGAGCGCGACAATGGCGGCTGCCCTCGTCCATGGGAAGCGGGCAATTTTCAAGCCGGCCCCGCCTCCGGCCTCCAGTGGGTTTGCTGCGCTGCCCGATTCGATATCGCGTTTCAGGCGTTGAAGGTCCGCGCGAATATCCGAGGCGTGCTGGTATCGCAGGTCGCGATTCTTCTCTAAACATTTGGCGATCACGCTCTCAAGGGCCGGCGGCAGGTCGGGGTTGAGTCTCACGGGCGGGACCGGCGTACGATTCAGGATGGCCTCGAACGTGGTTCCTGCGCTCTCGCCACGGAAGGGGAGCGTTCCGGTGGCCATCTCATAAAGCACAGCACCGAAGGAAAACAAGTCGCTGCGACTGTCTAATTCCTTGCCGCGAACCTGCTCCGGCGACATGTAAGGCACAGTGCCCAAAGCCGTGCCCGAGACGGTGAGGCTTTCCGCGATCGATGCTGTTTGTGAGGCCGGGCCGTCCGGGCGGCCGGCAGCAGCGGGATAAGCTGTTTTGGCGAGTCCGAAATCCAGGATCTTCGCGTGGCCAATTTTCGTTATGAAAATGTTCGCCGGCTTGATATCGCGATGAACGATTCCCGCCGTATGGGCGGCATCCAGCCCATCTGCGATGTCGGCGGCAAGCGCGAGCAACAGATCCGTTTCGAGCGGGCGGCCGCCGATTTGGTGTTTCAAGGTCAAGCCGTCGAGATACTCCATGGCAATGAAGGGGTGGCCTTGATAAGTTCCCGTCTCGTAGATGGTGCAGATGTTCGGATGATTGAGGCTGGAGGCTGCGCGGGCTTCGCGCCGAAAACGTTCGAGAGATTGCGGGTCGCTCGTCAAGTTATCCGGGAGGAACTTCAAAGCGGCGAAACGGCCGAGCTCCATATCCTCGGCCTTGAAAACCACCCCCATCCCGCCGCCACCGAGCCGCTCGACAATGCGATAGCGGGAGACGGTCTGACCTTCGAAAGCAGCAGGGGCATCGGCGTCGTCTGTCATATCCTGCAAAGCAGCCGCACGCGCTCCCACTTCAATCGCTGGGGATTCGAGGAAGCCTCCGGCCTTCCGCTCGGAAGAAAGCAGGGAGCGCACTTCCCGCTCGAGCTCTTCGTCGCCGGAGCAGGCATTTCGGAGAAAGGTGTCCCGGCGGTCCGCAGGCAAGCGCAGGGCCGACTGGAACAGTTCGTCAATCTGTTTCCAGCGCTTTGCGTCCATCCTCTTGTCTGCCGCTCATTCCGCGATAGAGCCACGCTCGGGCGGAGCTCCAATCACGCATTACCGTTGCGGGCGATATTTTCAGGACTTCCGCCGTTTCGTCCACGCTGAGGCCGCCGAAGAAGCGCAACTCGACGATGCGGGCTTTGCGGGGGTCGACTTGGGCGAGGTCTCGCAAAGCTTCGTCCAGCGCCACGAAGTCCTCGTCCGGCGCGATGCCGAGGGCCGCCTTATCGTCGAGCGATACGCGGTGAAACCCCCGCCCCCGCTTCAGGTTGCGGCGTCGAGCGTGGTCCACCAAGATGCGCCGCATCAATTGGGCCGAAACCGCGAAGAAATGCGCGCGGTTCTCCCAGCGCATACGCTTGTAATCGGTAAGGCGAACGTAGGCTTCGTTCACCAGGGCCGTGGTTTGCAACGTGTGCGCGCTGCGCTCTCCCTGCATGTAATGCCGGGCCAAGCGCCGGAGTTCTCCATAGACGATCGGCGTAAGCTTTTCGAGCGCACGCTGATCTCCCTCGCTCCAGGCCTGGAGCAAGACGCTCACCTCTCCTTCAGGCGGCATTCTCAGTTTCACGCGACGGTACCGCGACCGGGGTTGCGTTCTCGCCGGGATTATAGCCCATGCCCGCTTCCGGCCAAATAAACCGGAAAGCCCTTTGATAACTTTTGCTCACGTTTTACGCCTATCTCCATAGCAGACGTTCTGGACAAACACATCCGAGCTCCACGGCCGCCACGCTCGCCAAGGCGGGGCCGCGCGAGCGGGAAAAATGGAGGGGTTATGGCAATCTATCGGAAAGCCGGCAATCGCTGGAACAGCCTCATAACGTTACTCGCAGGCGTTGCGTTTCTGCTGTCCGCCGCCGCGGCACACGCACAGCAAAACTGGAACGCCAAAGTGGGCGGCCAAAACAAGGATATGGGGATGCAAGCTGTAGCCTTCCTCCCTAACGAACTGTGGATCCACGCCGGAGACACTGTCACGTGGACGTTCGCGAGTGATGACATTCATACGGTGACGTTCCTTACGGTCGGGCAGACTTATCCCTTCGATTTCACGCAAGGATGCCCGCCGATTTCGACGAGCGGGTCTTCGTTCGACGGGTCAACGTGCGTATCGAGCGCGCCGTCCACCAGCGGACAAACGTTCGAGGTCACCTTCCCGAGAACAGGCAACTACGAAATCGTTTGTCTAATTCACTCACAAATGTTCGGGATGATACACGTTCTCGACGGCTCGCTTCCGTTGCCGCATGACCAGGCGTTTTACGACAAACAAGCTCAGGAACAAGAAAAAGCGCTGCTCGCCGATGACGACGATGCCGACAATGGCGAGTCTACAAGCCATTCAATGGGCTCGATGCTGATGGCACGCGTGGTTCCACTGCACACTGTCGTCACTGGGACCGGCCAGATCGCCGCGACTCCGGGAGGACAGCAGTCGCTGTCTATCATGCGCTTCATGCCGGGGACCATCACAATTCACACAGGAGATACGGTGGAATGGGCGAATTTGGATCCGTCAACAGGCCACACGATCACGTTTGGAACGGAGCCCGCGGACCTGTTCGATCCGTCATGCAGCCCGTCGCCATGCAGCGTTAAGACCGACGCGGATGGAGCGCTTCATGCGACGATCAGCGGTCCGGATCAGACCGTACATTCCGGCGCGATCGTCGCACTCTACGAAGACGAGGCAGGCGTCCCGCAGTTCGCGCCGTTCCCGCCAACGCGCTTCCGCGTGACGTTTACGAAGGCGGGAACATACCCGTACGAATGCTCGTTTCACGACAACCTCGGAATGCGAGGCAAGGTGATCGTTTTGCCATAGCCGCTGAAGGCAGGCGCGCAAAGAGGCGGAGGGGCGGCAGCTGCAAAAGAGGAGACTGGCGACGCGGGACCGGCGTTATACGAGTTCGCGGAGGAGGGCTTCGCGGACGCGAGTCTGATGGGCGCGCGTAAGCTTCGCCTTGCGCGCGGTGAGATAGAAGACGTCGATGGCCGTCTGGCCTTCGGTGTCGATGATGGCGATTTCGATGTTGCAGTTCTCGCGCGAGAGCACGGAGCTAATCTTGTGCAGGAGGCCGGGTTGATCCTGCGCGATGATTTCGACGAGAGTGCTGTGCGCCGAGCACTGATCGTCGATTCGAACTCGCGGATCGACCTTCACTTTAGGGGCGGCGGTTTTCTGGGAGCGCAGGCGGTCGCGCAGCATCTTCTGCAGGTCGGCTTTCCCGGTGAGGACGCCGTGAATGCCGGATTTGAAGCGCTCCCATTCGGGGATGTTGAGTTCGAGAGTGCGGAAGCGGTCGGTGAAGTAGAAGGTGTCAACGACGATCCCTGCCTGATTCGCGAATGCAGCCGCTTTGACGATGTTCATGCCCCAGGCCGCGAGGATACCCGCGAGTGTGGCGAATAAGGAAGGACGGTCTGGCGTGACGAGGGTCAGCTCGTACCAATGGCGGCCGCGCGAAAGGGCCAGCTGCACGGGGTCTTCAGCGAGGCGCCCAGCCATGGCGATATGCCCGATGATTTCGCCTGCGGCATGGGTGCGGAGATAACGGCGCGGAAGTCCCTCGAGGAAATTTTCGAGCTTCTTGCCGGCGGCCGGAGCGAGGGTGCGGAGATGCGCCATCACTTCGTCGTCCACGGTGGCGTGGAAGCGTTCATCGACATTGCGGAGGAAGTGATTGGCAGCGCCGATGTAGAGCTGCCAGATGTTTTCGGCTTTCCAGGGGGTCAGAGCTTCGGGGCTGACCGCCTTGATGTCCGCGTAGGTGAGCAGACATAGCATCTTGAGGCGCTCGGGAGTTTCGACGCGCTCGGCGAATTGGCGGACAGTTTGGGGATCGAAGATGTCGCGGCGGAGAAAGGCGCTCATTTCGAGGTGGCGTTCGATCAGGAAGAGTACGGTTTCACGGTCGGGCGCGTCGAGTTCGAGACGTTCAAGACATTCTTTGGCAATTTCCGCACTGGCGAACACGTGGTTCTCGGTCTTGACGCCCTTGCCGGCGTCATGCAGGAGGATGGCGAGATAGAGGAGGTCGGGCTGCTCGAGTTCTTCGAGAAGCTCGGCGTAACGCTGATCCCATTTCGAGCGCGAGCGGCGGAGCTCGTGAAGATTCTGGACGGCGATGAAGGTGTGCTCGTCGACGGTGAAGCGATGCAGGTAATCGCGGACGACCAAGGCGTCGATGCCGGCGATTTCGGGCAGAACCAGCGTTAGAACTCGCAAAGCATGCATCTCGCGCAAGGCGCTTCCGGCATGCGGCGCGAGAAGAATTTCCTGCAAATAGTGCCAGAGCGCGATTCCGGCGGGCGGGTGGGCCGCGATGCGGTGCAGAGTTTCTCCGACCTGGCGCTCGAAGGCGCTGCTCAGTTTTAATCCATGCCGTGCCATGAAGCGGAAGGCGCGCAGGATCATCTCAGGGTCGCCAGGCGTTTCCGTGTCCTGCAGGAAAATCATGCCGTCAATGACCGAGAACTCGGAATTGGAAAGGCGCGAGCGCAGGTGCTGGAACTGGCGATACAGAGAAGGGCGGCTCGCGGGTATTTCGTCGAGAAGACGCGTGCAAACGCGGTGAATGGCGCGAGCGTGAGCGAAATAGATGCGCATCCAGCCGGCAGGATCGAGCAACTCCGTTCCCGGCACGCCCACGCGCAAGGCGGCGGCTTCGTCCTGAGCTTCCCAGGTGAGGGTGTTGTCGTCGCGGGAGTGGCGGAAGTGCAGGAAGCAGCGCACCGACATCAGAAATTCGAGAGCCGGCTCGAATTGGCGGCAGATCGACGGCGGAAGCGCGGCTTCTTCGCCTGGCCAGGAGCGCTGGTGTTCGAGGCGCGTGATCAGTTCGAGCCAGGACGCGAGGTTGTAATCGCGCAGGCCGCCCGGTCCGTCTTTCACGTTCGTCTCGAGGTGGAAGACGGTTTCGCCGAATTTCGAGTAGCGCACGCGGGTGAGCTCTGCAAGCTTCTGCACGAGGTGGCCGGATTCGCGAGCGACGAGCTTCGGGATTATGCTTTCGTGGAGCTGGTAAAAGAGCTTTGCGTCGCCGGCAAGGAAGCGGCAGTCCAGAAGCGAAATCGCGAACTCGACGTTATCGGGATCCAAGCGGTCACATTCGGAGATGGCGCGTGCGGCGGGGCTCAGGCGAAGGCGCAAGTCCCAGAGCTCTTGCGAAAACCGCGCGACGCGGTCCTTGTATTCTTTCTCCGTCTGACTGGTCGAGTAAAGAAAGAGCAGGTCCACGTCGGAACAGGGAAAGAGCCAGCGGCGGCCAAAACCGCCGATAGCGGCCAGCGCAAAATTGTGCGGACCGTCGTTTTCGGGGGAGATCAGTTCGCGCCAAAGGCGCAAAGCGATGGATTCGACCAGGTTCGTGCGCGCAAGCGACGCCTCGCGCCCGGTGCCTCCGTGCGAGAACTTCTCGCGTATGCGCGCGGATTCTTCGGCATAGAGGCCGCGCAGTTCATGGCCCAGTGAGACGTTCATCGGTATGCCGGTTGGACCAGGGAATCTAGCCGGTCTGAGACGCGCTTCCGAGCGAACGCCAAAGGCTCGAGCGCGAGGTCAGAGGGCGCTTTCACCGCGGTCGTCGTTGCGAATCCGGATAGCGTCTTCAATTTTCGTGAGGAAAATCTTGCCGTCGCCGATTTTCCCGGTGCGCGCGGCGCTCTTGATCGCCTCAATGGCCTTCTCGGCCATGTCGTCGGCGAGCACCATTTCGAGCTTGATCTTCGGAATCAGATCGACTGTGTATTCGCGCCCGCGATAGACCTCGGTATGGCCCTTCTGGCGGCCGTGGCCGCGAGCTTCGAGGACGGTCATGCCCTCGACGCCGATTTCGTGAAGCGCATCTTTCACGGCGTCAAGCTTTGATGTTTGGATTATCGCTTCGACTTTGATCATTTGTTTTCCGCCTCAAATCATTCGCGGCATTGTACTCGATTGCCGGCCCCATCATCCGAAATGAAGCTTTCCCAGCGCCGAAAGCAGACCTGGTGCGCTGTAACGTACGACTGAAGCCCGCTTGCCACGTCCGCGGGTGAACATGGCGGGCGCGTCGCGCCCTGACACGAAACCCGAAAGCTGCGAAGCGTACAAATCAGGCGGAAGTCTCCCAGTAATACCCCTCTTCGCCGTGCTGCGACAGATCGAGACCCTGCACTTCATGGTCGCTCGAAACACGAAGGCCGATTACTTTGTCGACGATGAAGAGCAGGACGAGCGTTCCCACGATGGCCAGCGCCCACGCAATCGCGACCCCAATAAACTGATTGAGCATCTGATGCGCATTGCCTTCGAGAAGGCCCGAAGGAAGCACCTTTCCGTTTGCGCTCCTAAAAATCGGATTGATCACGCTGGAAGCGAAAACGCCGGTGAGGAGCGCTCCAATTGTTCCGCCGGCGCCGTGAACACCAAAGGCGTCGAGCGAATCGTCGTAGCCGAAACGCGATTTTACTTTGGTTACCATCCAGTAGCAGAACGCGCCCGCGATGAAGCCGATGATCAGCGCGGACATCGGCGTGACGAATCCCGCGGCGGGCGTTATGGCGACAAGGCCGGCAACACAACCGGAGATCGCGCCGAGCGCGCTCGGCTTTCCGTTGCGGATCCACTCGGCAATGCTCCAGCCGATAGCGGCGGCGGCCGCACCAAAATGCGTAGCGACAAAGGCGCTCGTCGCGAGCGTGCCGGAACCAAGCGCGCTACCGGCGTTGAAACCGAACCAACCGAACCAAAGCAGGCACGCACCGATGAAGCTGAGCACGACGCTGTGAGGCGGCATCGGCTCCTTCGGATAGCCAAGGCGTTTGCCGAGGTACACAGCGCAGACCAGAGCGGAAACTCCCGAAGTGACGTGAACTACGGTGCCGCCGGCGAAATCGAGTGTGGGAAACGCGCCGCCCAAAGAGGCATTGAGCAGGCCGCCCTTGCCCCACACCATGTGGGCCATCGGGTCGTAAATGACGATGGACCACAGGACAAGGAACAGGAGCATCGCACTAAACTTCATGCGTTCGGCAAAAGCGCCCGTGATGAGCGCGGGCGTGATAATGGCGAACATGAGCTGATAGATCATGAAGGTCTCGACCGGAATGGTTGTCGAGTAGGAGGGATCCGGCGCCAGACCGACGCCTCTCAAGAAGAGATGATGAAAGCCGCCGATGAAGCTGTTGCCGGACCCAAACGCGAGGCTGTAGCCGAAAACGGCCCATACGACCGTGACGATTCCCATCATGGCGAAGCTTTGCATCATGGTGCCGAGCACGTTCTTCTTGCGGACGAGGCCGCCATAGAAAAGCGCGAGGCCGGGACCAGTCATCAGCAGGACAAGCGCGGCGCTGACCAGCATCCAGGCGTTGTCGGCGGAACTCTTCGCGTCGGCCACCTGCAATTCGAGCGCGGCGAGGCGCGCGTCTTGAGTTTCGCGAGTTGACGGCTGAGACTCCTGCGATTCGGTTGCGGGCGGGGCGTTGGAGGATTGGGCGCAGAGACTCGAGGGCAAACCGAAACACAGCAAAAGAAACAGAAAGGCCAACCTGCCTCGAAGGCGGGCGGGCCGAGGAATCGGTCTCTTCGTCATGCGGCCTTTCGTCTCGGTCAGCGCGGCTCGGTCTAAGAGCCGGGTACTTTACATGGAAGGCCCGCGACATGGTAATTCATTTTCGCGATAGCAGGTATCCAGAATTGTGATTTGCAAATGCAACCTCGGCGGCTCCGACTGTCGTCGCCAACGACGCAATCATGGCCGCGCAGGAAGTTCATGTTTTGCGGCCTCCCGCTGCGCTCCCATTTTTCGCCGGCGAACTGGCTATCCCTACCTGCCTACCCTGCCGACAGCTTTATGCCAGGCGACTCGAATGTTACGGATTCCGCGTACCCTATGCCGGTCCCCGCTCGTCAAAAAGTTCTGCCGGCAAGTCAATCTGGATGTAGGCTGTTTCTGATGGAACTCGCGATGTTCCTCAAATCAAGTTCCCAGCTGAACTGCATCCTTCCGAGGCGATCCGATGGCGAATGTGACCAAGCTTCATATCAACGGAACTGTTTATACGATTGATGCCGATCCGCAGGAGAGCCTGCTGTTCGTGCTGCGCGACCAGCTCGACCTGACGGGAAGCAAGTACGGGTGCGGCGAGGGGCAATGCGGCGCATGCACCGTCCTGATCGACGGCAACCCGCGCCATTCCTGTATCACGCGAGTGGGCGCCGTGGCCAATCGGAAAATCACGACAGTCGAAGGACTCGAGGAGCACGGGAGATTGCACCCCGTGCAAGAAGCGTTCCTCGCGGAGGGCGCGATGCAGTGCGCCTACTGCACGCCGGGCATGATTATCACAGCCACGGCTCTGCTGAAGTCGAATCCGCATCCGACGGCGCAGCAGGTGACGGAGTACATGCAGGGGAACGTGTGCCGCTGCGGGGCGTACCCGCGAATTGTAGCGTCGGTGCTAAGGGCCGCGTCAGCAACGCACGGCGGGACGGTGAAGGAGGCAAGCTGATGAGCGACAAATTAACTTTGCAGACGCCTCCGGCGGTCGAAATCGAGCGTTACGAACTCGGTGAAAGGCCGGCTTACCATTTCGAGATGCAGAGGCGCGATTTCTTCAAAGCGCTGGGCGCCGGCCTGCTCGTCGCGTGCGTTCTGAAAGACGCGTTCGCCTTTCAGGAATCGGGCGGAGGGCGGCGGCGATTCATGGGCGAAGAGGCGCTTCCGCGCGAAATCAGCGCCTGGCTTCACATCGGCGAAAACGGCGTGGTGACGAGCTATACGGGTAAAGTCGAAATTGGCCAGAACATTCGCACCTCGCTGAGTCAGGCCGTCGCCGAGGAACTGCGCTTCCCGATCGAACGAATCGAGATGGTGATGGGCGATACGAAACTGACGCCGTTCGACATGGGAACGTTCGGCAGCCGGACGACCCCGACGATGAACCTGCAACTGCGGCGCGTGGCTTCGGCGGCGCGCGACGCGCTGGTAGAGATGGCGGCGAAGCAGTGGAACGCGAGCGCCCAGCAATTGGTGGCGGCGGACGGCAGGATCACCGATCCCGCCACGAAACGAACGGTTGAATACGCCGAACTGGTGCGAGGGCAGCAACTGACGGCGCTGATTCCGGCCGAAGATCCGCTGGAGCCGGCGACGGAATGGAAAGTCGAAGGCCAGCCGATCGCGAAGGTCAACGGACGCGACTACGTCACGGGCAAACACAAATATCCGGCAGACCAGAAGCTTCCAGGGATGCTGATTGGAAAGGTTCTGAGACCTCCGTCATTTGGGGCGACTCTTGTGTCGGTGAACGCGCCGGATGCCGCGGTGATGAGCGAGGTGACGTTCGTTCACGACGGAGATTTTGTGGGCGTGGCGGCGCCATCAGAAGAAGCTGCAACGCGAGCGTTGAAAGGGATTCGAGCGGAATGGAAGGAGCAAACAGGTCAGCCGTCGAGCAAAACGATCTATGAGTATTTGAAGAACAATCCTGCGCCAACCGGCGGAGAGTTTGGCGAACACACGTCGAAATACGAAGTTGGGTCGGTCGAGAGCGGGATGAGTTCATCCGATCATCGGCTGCAGCAGACGTATACGGTGGCGTACATCGCGCACACGCCGCTTGAGCCCCGCGCGGCGCTCGCGCAATGGTCGAGCGACAGCGTGACGGTGTGGACGGGGACGCAGCGGCCGTTTGGCGTGCGGAGTCAGCTTGCGCAGACGTTTCACCTGCCGGAAGAGAAGGTCCGCGTGCTGATGCCGGACATGGGGTCCGGGTACGGCGGAAAGCATACGGGGGAATGCGCGATCGAGGCGGCGCGGCTGGCGCGGGCGGCGAATCGTCCGGTGAAACTCCTGTGGACGCGCGAGGAGGAGTTCACGTGGGCGTATTTTCGTCCGGTGGGAGTAATGGAAGCTTCCGCAGGCATCCGCAACGACGGGACGATCACCGCCTGGGAATTTCACAATTACAATTCCGGGGGATCGGGTATTCGCACGATGTACGAGGTCCCGAATCAGCGGATCGTGTTCCATCCAACCGAGTATCCTCTACGGCAGGGCTCGTATCGCGCGCTCGCCGCGACAGCGAATCATTTCGCACGAGAGTCGTTCATGGACGAGCTCGCGCACGAAGTGAAGATGGATCCGCTCGAATTCCGCATGAAGAATCTGAAGGACGAGCGGCTGCGTTCGGTGTTCGAGGCGGCCGCGAAGAGATTCGGCTGGGGACAGACGAAACAGCCGGGGCATGGGTTCGGGATGGGAGGCGGATTCGAGAAAGGCGGCAACGTGGCAACTTTCGCCGAAGTGGCTGTTGATCGCGCGAGCGGCGAGGTGCGCGTGGCCCGCGTCGTATGCGCGTTCGAGTGCGGCGCTATCGTGAATCCCGACGGATTGCGCAATCAGATCGAGGGTGGAAACATTATGGGCATCGGCGGCGCCCTTTTCGAGGCGATCGAATTCGCCAACGGCAAAATCCTGAATCCTCATCTCGCGCAGTATCGAGTGCCGCGATTCAAAGATGTTCCACAGATCGAAACTGTGTTGCTGGATCGCCGCGACATTCCATCGGCCGGCGCGGGAGAATCGCCGCTGATGGGGATGGCGCCCGCGATCGGGAATGCAATTTTCGATGCGACCGGGATTCGCCTGCGGGCCATGCCGATGGTGCCGGACGGCCTGAAGGCGAATTGACGCGAAAAACGAAGCGTGCGCTTGCTTCGCGAGACGACGCGCTCTGATCCCCCTCTGGCCGGTTTACGACGGGGTGCGGTAGCCGCGCGGATGCTTCTGCTTCCACACGCTGATATAGCCCGCACCGCCCGTAACCAGAATTATCACAAGGCCTTTTCACGCCGGCTGCGCATGACCAACTGAGCCGATTCCTGCAAGATTCAGTTCATGGAATCAAGCGTCTGGAACGGCGCGCAGTCTTTCAGCCGCTTGCTCCGCAGTCAGATCGCGCTGCGGGCTTCCGAGCAGCTCGAATCCGACCATGAATTTTCGCACCGTGGCCGAGCGCAACAGCGGGGGATAAAAATGCGCGTGCAGATGCCATTCCGGATGTGCTGCGTTGTCCGTTGGGCTTTCATGGAATCCCATGGAATACGGGAACGGCGCGCTAAACAGATGATCGTAGCGCCTGGTCAACTTCCCGAGGAGGTCCGCAAGCGAATCGCGCTCTTCGCTCGAGAGGGCCGGAAGCGAGCCCGCGTGACGTTTGGAGATCACGAGAGTTTCAAACGGCCACGCCGCCCAAAACGGAACGAGCGCGACGAAATCGCGATTGTCACAAACCAGCCGCTCCCCTGCCTTCTGTTCCTGGTCCAGATAGCTGCACAAGAGACAGTGATTTTGGGTCATCCGGTGAAACGTGAACGAATTCAGTTCCCTCTCCGCCAAGTTCGGCAAACTCGAAGTAGCCCAAATCTGGCAGTGCGGGTGAGGATTGCTGGCGCCCATCATCGCTCCGCGATTTTCGAAGATTTGCACGTGCCGGACGTTTTGGAGGGCGCCGAGCTCGGTGCGCTGCGCGGCCCAGACGTCCACAACTTCGCGGATGGACGCCGACTCCATTCGAGACAGCGTCAAATCGTGGCGCGGAGAAAAGGAGATGACGCGGCATATTCCGGACTCGCCGCGGGCAAGAAGCAGCCCATCCTCGATCGCATCCATCGGCGTTTCCGGCCGCAGGGCGGGAAAATCGTTGTCGAACACGAATGAGCCTTTGTAATCGGGATTGCCCGCGCCGCTTGCCCGGATGTTTCGTGGGCACATGTAACACCTTGGATCGTATGCGGCGGTTGTCTCCGGCTGCGCAGCCTCGACTTGGCCCTGCCAGGGCCGCAGGGTTCGATGCGGCGAAACAAGCACCCATTCGGAGATCAGGGGATTGAACCGCCGGTGCGCATGTTCGTTGAAATTGAAAGCCATGATTTTGTGCGGTGAGCTTGAACCTGCTAGCCGGCGCGCTTTGCTCCATCCGCCGCGTGACAAACATAAATATCGGGCTGAATGCCAGTTTGCCGCGCGTATTCGGCGGAGACACGCACGCGAAACGGGTCAACAGCGTCGCGTTCCACAAGATTGATCGTGCATCCGCCGAAACCGGCGCCGGTCATGCGCGCGCCGCGCACCCCGGGCGACTGATTCGCCAGTTCCACCATCAAATCAAGCTCCGCGCAACTGACTTCGTAGTCTTCACGAAGACTCCGATGCGACTCGGCCATCGCACGGCTCAGGTCGTCGAGGCGATTCTGTTCGAGTGCGTCCGCTGCCTGCATGACGCGCGCATCTTCTGTGATCACGTGGCGGCAGCGCTTGAATACATTTTCCGGCACGGCCTCGCGGCAAATCTGCAATTGCTCAAGAGTGGCGTCGCGCAACGCGCGCACTTCCGGGAAGCGCCGGGAAAGAATCTTCACGCCTTCTTCGCATTCCGCGCGTCGCGTGTTGTAAGCGCTCGCGGCCAGCTCCCGCTTCACCATGGTGTTGCAGATTACGAGACGGATCCCGGCGGGCAGCGGGAGCGCGCGAAAATCCAGCGATCGGCAATCAAGCAGCAAAGCATGACCCGCAACGCCGCACGCCGATGCAAGCTGGTCCATGATTCCGACGCGCGCGCCAACGATCTCGTTCTCCGCCTTCTGACAAAGTCGCGCCAGGCTGCGGCCGTCCATGGCGATGCCGGAGTTCGCCAGGAACGCCAAACCCGTCGCGACTTCCAGCGCCGCCGACGAACTTACGCCTGCGCCAATCGGCACCTCGCCGCGAACGAGGAGATTGGCGCCGCGCAGCGCATGTCCGTCCTGCTGTAGCACGAATGCCACGGCGAAGATGTAGCGGCTCCATCCGGATCTTGCCGCTTGTGGCGCGGCATCGAGCGTGAATTCCACCGCATCGCGAAAGTTTTCGGATTGAACATGGACCCGTTTGTCCGTGCGCGGCGCGATAGCCACCCACGTAAACAGGTCGATTGCAGCAGGAAACACGAAGCCGCCGTTGTAATCGGTATGCTCTCCAATCAGGTTGACGCGTCCGGGCGCGCGACAGATCGCAGGTTCCTGGCCGTAAAGTTCGCGGAATTGCGATTTCAATTGTTCGAGTGCCTGCATCGAGTCGCGGATATTTGGCCTGGACTGAGCGCTCATGGCGTCCGGGGAGTTCGCAGTTGATCCACTTTCCGCCTGTTCGCGAAACTTCCAGTTGCATGAGGACGAGGCTTGTCCTACAAAAGCCTGTTCGAGGAGTCATCATACATGAGAACAACCGCTGTTTTGGTCTTCCTTGCTGCTTGTTCGTTCGCTTTTTTGGGGGCCGCTCCTTCAACACTGGCGCAAGGCTCCGGAATCGCCGTTCTCTACGAACCTGATTTTCCAGCCGCGGATTCCGCTGCGCCATCGCAAGCGGAGTTGACGGCGCTGATAGCGGGAGCGCAATTTGTTTCGGCGGAACAGCTTCACGACACGCTTTCGGACGCCTCGGCTCAACTGCTCGTGCTTCCCTATGGCTCGGCGTATCCCGAAGCCGCATGGCCCGATATTTTCGGATATCTGAAACGCGGGGGGAATCTTCTCGTGCTTGGCGGCCGCCCATTCACGCGCGCCGCATACCGCGACAATTCGGGATGGCACCTGCGAGCCTACAGCGTTCGCGACACGCTCAAACTTCAGATAGACCAGTACCAGCAAACGCCTGGCTCGGAAGGATACGGCTTCGAAGACAATCCCGACGTGGTGGAACACCTTCCGCGCTTTTCCTGGGTGCGCGCGTTCAGTCCGATCATTCATCTGACGTCTTCCGATATTTACAATCGTGACGGCTCGGCCGGGCGCCTGGATGCGTGGCTGGATGCGCTCGCATGGAGTACTAAGGACGGGCGGCGCATGTCCGCGCCTGCGATCCAGATCGATCACTTGCGCGAACGGTTCGCGGGCGGCCGCTGGATTTTTCTGAACGCGGGCCTGGATGAGAATTTCTATGCCAGCCAGGCGGCCAAGCAGATCATTCCCACGCTCGTCTTTGCGGCCCGGCGCGGCGCGGAGGAATTTAGCGTCCGCCCGGTTCTGCCGCTGTACTTGCCCGGCGAGCCGATCGAGCTGAAGATTCACTGGAAATCGGCGCGTCCGGCAGAATCCGGGCTGAACGTGCGGATCACGGTTACGCCGGACCAAGCGCACGCAGCGAGTGCGGCGACGAAGATGGTCCCCCTTCCGGCGGCATTGCCGGTAATCATTCCGCCACCCAAAACGCGCGGCCTCTTTACGGTGAGCGCGGAACTGCTCGACGGCAGCCAGCTTCGCGCGATTTATCATTCGGCGTTCTGGATCCGCGATCTCGATTATCTGCGCACGGGGCCGCGCCTCAGCGTGAACCATGACTATTTCGAACTGAATGGCCGGCCGCTCGCCATCGTGGGGACCACTTACATGGCGAGCGACGTCCAGCGGCTCTATTTCGATCATCCCAACGTCTACGTCTGGGACAAAGACCTCGGCCAGATCAGCGCGGCGGGTCTCAACATGATTCGGACCGGCTGGTGGACCGGCTGGGACAAATTCTGCGATGAAGAAGGCCGCCCTTATGACCGCACACTGCGGACCATCGAGGCTTTCCTGATGACCGCGCGGCGCCACGGCCTGCCCGTCCAATTCGAATTTTTCGCCTTCCTTCCAGATGTCCTGGGCGGGGACAATGCGTATCTTGATCCCCAGGCGGTTCGGCGCCAAACGACCCTGATCTCGTCGGTCGTCGAACGATTCCACGATGTGCCCTTCCTTGCCTGGGACCTGATTAACGAACCGAGCTTTTCACAGCACCTCTGGCAGATGCGGCCGAACGGCGATCCTTTCGAGCTGAGTGCATGGAACCGCTGGCTCGATGAGCGGTATCCGGATCGAGGGCTGCTCGCCGATGCCTGGAATCTGCCGTTCATTGCACCGGGAGCGACCCTGCCCATTCCGGAAGAATTGGAATTCCAGCCGCGCGGGATGTATACGGGGCCCAATTCGCTTAAGCTATACGACTTTTTTGAGTTTGCGCAGGACACGTTCGCAAACTGGGTTAAGAATCTTCGCGGCGCGATTCGGGCTACAGGTTCGCAACAGCTCATCACGGTGGGACAGGACGAAGGAGGATTCGACGATCGCCTCTCGCCCGCCTTCTTTTGCCCGTACGTTGACTTCACCACAAGCCACTCATGGTGGCAGAACGACGCCCTGCTCTGGGATTCGCTCGTTGCGAAACAGCCGGGCATTCCAATGCTGATTCAGGAAACGGGCTTGCAGCGCGAGATGACGCTGGATCAGATTGCGCGCCGAACGCCGGAAAGTGATGCGGCGCTGCTCGAACGGAAGGCAGCTCTTTCCTTCGTGGAAGGATCGGGCGCAATTCAATGGCTATGGAACGCGAACGACTACATGACCTCCGGGAACGAAGTTCCGATCGGCGCCTTGCGCGCGGACGGTACGGAGAAGCCGGAAGCCACCGTCTTACGCAACATGGCGAAATTCGCAGTTGAGATCCATGAGAGTTTGCGCGCGCCCGAACCCCCGCAAGTTGCCATCATCACTTCGCAGGCGGCGCAGTTCTCCGCGATCCGCGAAATGCAGATCGCGGCGCAGCGCAACGCTGTTCGCGCCGCCGCGTACGTCGCCAAGATGCCGGTCAGGGTGATCGCGGCAAACCAGGTGAGCAAGATGGGCGCGCCCAAGCTAGCGATCCTTCCGTCCGCGCAGGCGCTCGCCGATTCCACGTGGCAGGCGCTGCTCGCGTACGTGAAATCGGGAGGGAATCTCCTGGTAACCGGCCCGGTCGAGCGGGATGCGCACTGGCACCGCGTGAATCGCGCGGCTGCGGCGGGGCTCGGCGGCGCGAGTGTCGAGCCGCTGACCGTTCACAACGCTGAAATGAGGGTGAAGGACGAGACAATTCCGCTTTCGTTCGGCTTTGACGCGCAGACCTGGCTCGAAACCTTCCAGTTCGATGGCGGCCAACAATTGAGGGAATTATCCGTGGGCGGCGGCCATATCTTCTGGGCGCCATATCCGGTCGAACTGGCCGACGGCGAGGCCGCGGCCGCGAAACTATACTCGGCCGTGTTCAACGAGACTGGTCTCACGGCGCCGTACGAATTGAAGTCCGCGCCAGCGCCGGGCGTCCTGATCTATCCGACAGTGCTGCAGGACTCGGTCTTGTATGTCATGGTGTCGGAGCAAGATCAGGACTACGACCTGGATGTCCTGGACAAGGCAACCAAGGCCGAACTGAAGTTGCGCCTTCCCGCGCAGCATGCGGCGATGGCACTGCTTCGCAAATCGGACGGCGCCATCACGGCGAAGTACGGCTTTTAGGCTGCCATCTGCGCTTCGGCTTGTCACTCTGAGCGAGGACCCGGCCCGGCGGACGCGAAGCCGAAGGATCTCTCCGCAAATCCGGTCTCAGGCCGGTCAACCACGAGGTTACGTCCTGAATATGGCGCTGATTTCTCGCGGATTCGCGGCATCTCCCGCAAAAGTAAAGGTTCCCTTTTCCCGCATCTCGTTTGCAGCGCAGAGAAATGCGCCAAGCGCCGCACGAGCGAGCGAACTCCCCACGCTGATGCGCTTGACTCCCATCGCTGAGAGCTCCGCCAGGCTCAGTTGTACCCCGCGCAAGCCCATCAGGACATTGACGGGCCGGTCGACCGATTTCACCACTGCGGCGATGTCTTCCCGCGTCGCCAATCCGGGCGCGTACAGAACATCGGCGCCCGCTTCTTGAAAAGCCTGCAGGCGTTCGATCGTGTCTTTCAGATCGGGGCGGCCGTGCAGGTAATTTTCGGCGCGTGCGGTCAACGTGAAAGTGAAGGGCAGAGCGCGAGCCGCTTCCACGGCGGCGCGAACTCGTTCCGCCGCGTGTTCTCGCTCGTAAATCGGCTGGTCGTCGCGCCCGGTGGCGTCTTCGATCGAGCCGCCGGCGAGTCCAGCCGCGCCTGCAAGACGGATTGTTTCGGCCGCCGCCTCGGGCGCGTCCCCGAACCCATTTTCGAGATCGGCGCTAACGGGCAAGCCGGTCGCCGCAACGAGCTCGGCGGCGTGCCGTAGCGTTTCTTCCCTGGTCAATGATCCATCGAGCCGTCCCATCGAAAACGCGTAGCCCATGCTCGTTGTAGCGAGCGCCTCGAATCCCAGATTCGCCAGAAGACGCGCCGTACCGGCGTTCCATGGATTGGGAATAATGAAGGCGTGATCGCGTTCATGGAGCGCGCGAAAAGCCTTTCCCTTTTCAATTTGAGACTTCATCGGTAACCCAATCCTCTCTTACATGTGGAAGGGAATCTCGAACGTCTCGTCTACCGCTTCGAGAAATGTCCTCTCTTCTCCGAGGGCTATGCGCTCGGTCTGCGCCATCGAGGAATTCTGTCGCGATTTGGGATCGGGCTTCAAGGAGAGGCCGTCCGCGGACGGCGCGCAATGGCCGGCCGCTTTGGATTCTCTTCCGCAGCGTTCCTGTACCGTGCAGCGAGCAGCGGCCGGTAGACGCGGCGGCAATCTAGCGAGTTGTTGCCTCGCTCGCGGCGTGCGGATAGTCCACGCGCAGGGTGACGATCTCGTACGGATGCACCGGAACGGTGACGTGATTGGCCGCAATCGCCTGCGCGCCGCCTTCCGGCTGCTCCATCAAATTCGTCAGCGTGGCCGATATCGCGCCCGGCGGAACTCCTATCTGCACAGTGCCCGTCGTCCCCGCCCACTCATAAAAACGCAAGATCAGCGCGTTGGCGTCCTCCGCCTTCTTTACGGCGGTCAATACGACATTGGGATTGCTGACGGTCACGAACGAGTGCTCCGGCGGGCGCTTCCCCTCGTGCGATTCGAGCTGCATTGATTCCATCGGATAATTGAATTCGTATCCGCGACGC
Organism: Candidatus Acidiferrales bacterium; assembly: GCA_035277685.1. Classification (GTDB taxonomy): domain Bacteria; phylum Acidobacteriota; class Terriglobia; order Acidiferrales; family UBA7541; genus Palsa-295. The sequence goes on along the minus strand of DATEKA010000185.1, from coordinate 9,972 downwards.
ACGGTCATGGCCTGCTTCCACGTCCCCACATGGGGATAGAGCGAGTAGCTGAACGTGCGGCGGCCCCGATCGGCGTCCGGGTCGGGCCAGGTTGGCGAGCGCAGGAGCGACAGTCGCAGTAAATTCCCTTTGGCATCGTAACCGTATTTTGATTCGTTGATCAGACTGAATCCGTGCCGCGCGTTGCCGAGATCGGCCCAACGCAGCGCCGGAACCTCGAATTTGGCGTCCTCGATCTTATTGTTGCGAGTGGTGGGCCGCTCGATTGAACCGTATGGAATCTCGAATGTGGCCTCGCTGCTTGATGCCGCGAGTGGAAAGACGGCCTTTAAAAGGATGTGGGTCTCGTGCCAGTCGAAGTCGTTGGCCACGTCGACGCGGTCGAGCCCCGCATACAGAGAGATATCCTGCACGAACTTTGACTTGTCCCACGTGCGCACCACGCGGATGGTTGCGCGCAGAGGCCCGTGCTCGATCAGTTTCACGGAATCGGCCTGCTTCAGCTCGGTAAATACTTTGTCGAAGCCCGCGTCGATGTTCCACGCGTCGTAGTCCTTGGGCGTGTCCTTGAACGCGACGAGCTCGTTTCCACAGCCGCCCGCCGCGATCGAATCGAAATTCGTTTGCTTGTCGACCAGGCTGGTGATGCAGCCCGTCTGCGGACTCACGACGACGCGCAAGTAACGGTTCTCGAGCGTCAATCCGCCGGCTTTGAGATCGGTCGCGACCGGACGCGCCCCGGGGACGACGTGCACAATCTCATATCCCATGGACGGAACGTCTTTGGCCTCGACGAGCAGGTTGTAGCTGCTGGTCGCGCTGTTCTCGGATACGACTTGCACCGGCAGAGCAACGCCCTTGGCATCGAGCACGGAAATCCCATTCGCTTCCGCCGCGGGCATCTGCACATGGGCGTCAACCAGATCGGTGCGCGTCCAGGCCAGCGGGTTCCAGACCATCACCGGCACGCCCGTAGTCGTGCTGGTGTCAATCTCGCTTGCGATCCGGCGAAACGCGCGGGTGCTCGCGTCGTTCGTTGTCCAACGCACCACGTCGTAGTCTTTCGCGGCGTCTTTATAAATCTGCGCGATGCCCGACCCCGCAGCCAGATCGTGGAACTGGTTGAAAAGCACCTTTTTCCACGCTTCGGTGAGCGGGTTGCCGGGATACGATGCGCCGTCGAGCCACGCGAGGGACGAAATCTTCTCCGCGTTCAGCATCTGCTCTTCCGCTTCCCGCATGTGGCGCTTGTGTTCGGCCTGCGTGGTGAAGACTCCGCGGTGATATTCCAGGTACAGCTCGTCGTTCCAGGTGGGAATGCTGATTTCTCCTGGAGGCGGAGGAGGCAGAGCGGTATTTCCGGCGGCAAGCGTTTTGTAATTCCAGACGGGCGAGTCTTTGGTGTCCAGCTTGCCTTCTACATCGGAGAAGAAGCCCTGCGCTATGCCCCACTTCACCGGTGGATACACCAGACTCGCGCCATCGGACCAATGCACGCCGTTGTCCAGCATGCTGCGCGTGGGGCCGCCGCCGTGATCCCCCACTCCATACAGGTGCATCATTTCGGGCAAGCCGGGATTCAATTGGCCCGCCCTGGCGATATCTCCCGCAATGCGCACGGGATCTATGCCGTTCGCATAGTCGTGCGGAAAGTAGGTAAGCACTTTGCTCCCGTCGGGCGACTCCCACCAGAACAGTTTCAGCGGCAGTTGCGTTGTGTCGTTCCACGCCATTTTTTGGGTAACGAAATAATCGATGCCGGACTTCTTGTAGATTTGCGGAAGCTGCCAGTTGTAGCCGAACGAATCGGGATTCCAGCCGATTCGCGCGACCACGCCGAACTTGTCCTTGAAATAGCGTTGTCCCACCAGCAATTGCCGCACCAGAGACTCGCCGCTGGGCATATTCAAATCGGGCTCGACCCACATTCCGCCGACCAGTTCCCAACGGCCCTGGCGGACGCGCTCGAGAATCTGTTTGTACTCGTCCGGATACTTATCAACGATCCATTCGCTGTAAGCCGCCGCGGATTGCGTGTAGGTGTACTGCGGGTACTCGTCCATCAGTTGGAGCGCGGTTCCGAACGTCCTTCGTACCACGTCCACCGTTTCGGTCCAGGGCCAGAGCCACGCCGCGTCAATGTGGGAATTGCCGGATAGCCGCACCGTTGTCCCCTGAATGAGCGGCTCCATCTTCTTCAACGCGCTTTGCGCCGCGCGCAGCGACGCGTCGAACCCGCCCTGATCGGCGTGGCGGAGCGCCACAAGATCGATGTCGCTGACCGCCGCCTCCAATTCCTGCTGTGTTGCAGCCGACTCTTGCCGCTGGTTGCGCGTCAGGATCGCCGCCGACTCGATCTCCTGCACCAGATCGGACGGGTTGGGACGCGTTGACGCAAAGTCGATCTTTAGATCCGCCCCCGCAAAAAATTTTCGGTCCACGGTGTGCAACAGCTTTACGGCCACCAGCGCCTTCTCGCCGGGCTTGGCGCTGTCGAACAGGACGATCGGCTCGAGGTCATCCCCCATCGCCACTCGCCTGCCGTTGAAATAAATAATCTGGGGCATAGGCCCGTTCGCATACGCGATGAACTGGAACCAGATGCGCGTGCCGGTCAGGTCGTAGCCGTTCAAAGTCTTCGGCACTTCGATTTCGCGGCGGTACCAGACGGCGTCTGTGGGAGCTTCGCTCCCCGCGTGAACGGTCTGCCAATTCGCATCGTCCAGGCTCGCCTCCTCGCCGTGCGACACATCTCCGGCATGAAATTTCCACTCATCCGCCGGCAATCTGGTGAGGCTTTTAAGGCTTTCGAGCGCCTGCTCCGCTCTGGTCGGCGGAGCAGTGCTGCGCTTGAGAACTGCCGGCGCAGTTAGGTTGTCTACCGTGAAAGATCCGTTGAAGGTGTTTTCATCGGACGAGAGTGTCCCCTCGAAGGAAACGCCGCCGCCGCCGAATTTCAGATTACCGTTCGCGAAGGACAGGCCGCTCAGCGGATTGCCAAAACTGAAGTCCTCAGGGTAGTCGAGACTGCCTCGCAGCACCCCGTCGGCACTCGAAAGATGCACCACAATCTGACGTTGCGCGCCCGACTCCGGCGCAACGCCCTGCCACTGGCCTTCAACGCTCTGCCCTTGCGCCGGGATCGCAATAACCAGGCTTGCAAGCAAACACAGCAGGGCTGTTTTCATTCTGATCTCCTCAGATAATTTCGCGAACGCAGTGGCGGTTCCGCGGCAATTCTGGTCCGGCAAGCGCGGCGTCTTCTCCCGACAAGAAAACGCCCCAGCGGGACCGCCGATTATAAGGCAATTCCGTTCACAAGAACGGGCTTTTAGGCTTATATGCGACGAAAGCAAAGCGAGTCAATCGGGTCACCGAGGCGAGGGAGAATCGCCGGGCGCAGTTGAACTGCCGATGAACACAATGAATGGGATCAGGAGTGTCGTTGTTCCAGCGCCGATAGAATCTTGAAAACGCGCTCGACTACGCGGTCGCAGCGTGTGCCCATGAACGGAAAGGCGGCCTTTGCCGATCCACCCACGCGCTGGTACAGGCCCTTGCGCACCATCGCCCGGCTCCGGAACAGCCGCACTTTCACGTTTTCCTCGGTTATGTTCAGCGCCGCCGCGGTTTCCGCGGTGCTCAACTCCTCCACGTCGCGCAGCATCAACACGGCGCGGTATTCATCGGGCAGCCCCATGATTGCGTCCTCGAGCATTCGGCTCAGTTCCGATCGTGACGTGTCCTGCTCCGGATCTAGCGCAGGGTCTGAAGGATCCATAGGAGATTCTCCTTCTGCGCCGTCGAGATCGAGTTGTTGCGTGCGGCTACGCTTCTTCACCCGCGCCAGCGCTTCATGAACGGCGATTCGCGTCAGCCACGTTGAAAACGCGGCGCGCCTCTCGAACTGCTCCAAATGCTGATATGCGCGCACGTACGCGTCCTGCATCACGTCTTCCGTTTCGGCTTCGTCCCGCAGAATCGCGCGAACCACGCGGTACAGGCGCTGGTTGTACCGCCGCAGGATGATTTCGTACAGCGCCGTTTCGCCGGCGAGAACGCGTTCGACCACTTCTTCGTCGGTCCACCCCTCGCAGCGCGCCTTTTCGAGCAGTTCCATGGCTATCCACGAGTATAGAGCCTCGAACCGTGAAAAGGTTACAGCTGCTCGCTTCTCCGTCCCGGAATTCTTTTGTGTCCTATGTTTGCGCGCTCTTTTGTGGTGGCGGCCGGAATGGCAGAAATGGATTCTCGGCCCAAGGCGGCCTGGTCGAGTACTTAAAATCCTTGTAGGCCGAACGCCGGCTTTGGAGGACAACGCGGCAGATGCGTAAACTGTTATGCCACCGTCACTGGCAACAGGTTGAGGCTGCATCCGGCGGCGACACGAATTTTAGTCTGAGTCGCTCGGCAGATCCGCTCCCTTTGACCGGTCGCGGTCAACTGCATCCTGCGGCTCTGTGATCCATTTCCAGATTTGCGAAGTCTTCACCTTGGTCTGCACGATCGTGGCGTCATCCCCCTCCAGGGTGACGACCAGGACGCGCAGCTCCTTCGAGTCCGGCTGGGTGTAAACAACGGTCAAGCTTCCATCCTCACGCGAGCGTGCCCGTACGAGCGGGTGCCACCGGCTATCGATCGCTGTTTCCACCGATTGCTCGAACGAATCGGCCGAAACTGTCCGCGAGTTGAGACCGTCGTTGAACACGGCAATCTTCAGTCCGGCTGCTCCCGGAGTCCCCGCAACCCGCAAGCAGAACGTCGCGAAACCAAGCAAGGGTATGCGCATCCGATGCACGCCGTACCGCGCCTCGATTGTCTTCACAAGCGCGTTGAAATCACAGTCCGTCGCGCCCAGACACGGAACGGTGACGAGAAGCACGACACACGCTGCCAGTACGCGGCGCATCACCTGTTTTCTCCCTTTTTCCCCGCGTCATGGCTTATCACGACTTTCGGTATCCCGAATTGCCCTCCGAGCGCCCGGAGGTCTTCCGGCGTAATCGGCCCAACGAGATCGACGAAGGTCAGCTCCGTCGGTTCTGTCGCGATTACGACGAGGCCCTTGAATTTCTCGCCTTCTTTTTTGAAATACACCTGGACGTTCTGCCCTTCGCTCTTGCTTTTCACATTCACGATCCGCGACCACTCAGGCCCCTTCAGCTGGTCCTGGATCATCGCGACGTCCTGGTCTGTGTATTCGCCGCTTTTCTCGAATTCGAAGCTGTGGACGTAGATGCCTTTCATGTCCGCGATGATTTTCTTAGCACGCGCCTGGTCCGGATCTTTCGGGTCGAGGAATCCGCCGGCGAACTGCAACATCGACTGATCCAGCGTCACGTCGACAGTTTTCGACGCTCTGGCCGCCAGCTTCTTCAATGTGCCGCCCGGATCCCAGTCCTGCGCGAATGCGGTCAACTGCGTTGCGAGCAACAGCGCCGCGATTGTTGCGATTCGTTTCATGACTCCTCCGATCGCGCTCATTCCTGACCCTGTTCCGGCGAAGCAATCTCCCGAACGCCTTCGCTGGCGAGCTGCAGTTTGCTGCTGGTGATCCGGAGCGCGAGCATCAGTTGTTCCTTGGCCGCTTCACCCTGTTTCTGCCGTTCGTGTTGATAAACGACGGCCGATGCCGCCAGCGCGACGCATAGCGCCGAGGCGGCAGCCCATCGCCAGCCGGCCATTCCAAACCAGTCGATCCGCGGTGTTCCACGCGCAATCCCTCGTTCGCTCTCCGCTCGCGCCAGCACGCGTTCCACGAACCCGGGTGGCGGCTCAACCGGCCTCAACGCCTTTCTTAGTTCCTGTTCCAGCTTGTCGCTCATACGTTCCCTTCTCCGATCGCCGATCCGATCTTCTCGCGCAAAATGGCGTGAGCGCGGTGCAACGTGCTCTTCACGGTGTTCAGTGGAATCTTCAGGGCCGCCGCAATCTCTTCAAGCGCGGCCTCTTCCTGATACCGCAGGATAACAACCATTCGCATCTTCTCCGGCAGAGTCGCGATCATCTGGCGTAGACGCCTGGCGAGCATCGGGTCTTCGCCCGGCCGGTGATTCCCGGTCGCGGATGGCGGTTCCGGCAGTTCGTCCCAGCTCACCTCCGCGGCGGCGTTCTTATTGCGCCGCGCGTAGTCGATTGACCTGTGGCATGCCACCCGCCGCAGCCAGAACGTCACGTGAGCGCGGGATTCCAGCTTCGATAAAGCCCGGGAAAGGTCGAAAAACACGTCCTGCGCGACTTCCTCGGCCGCCGCCCCGTTTCGCAGAAAGTGATATGCGATGCTGAAGACCATGCGCCCGTGCTCCCGCACGAGCTCCTCGAAATCCAGCTGGTTTGCCAGCGCCGTAGCCGCGCTCGTCACGGTACCCCGTCGAACTGCTACCGTCATATACGCCACCTGGGGGCGCCGAGGTTGCAAGAAGTTTCGCTCGAAGGCCATAGGGTGCCGGTACGCCCAGAAATCGAGGCGGTTGCCAGGGCCAGAGGCCCTGATTGGAGGCTCTGAGCGGGAAAGATTCAGGTATAGTGCTCCGTGCCTCGCGGCCAGACATGACACCGGCGACTTATACCATTGGAGTTGACCTCGGCGGCACGAACCTTCGCATCGCGGCCTATTCGAGAACCCCCGGCATTCTGGACCAGATTCAACTTCCGACGCGGCTCGAGGCGGGACGGGATGCGGTGGTCCGCGATATGTGCGAGGCCATCCAGCAGCTCATTGACAAATTTTCGCGCGCCTCGCTCACGGGTATCGGAATTGGATCGCCCGGCCCGATCGAGCTTCCCGAAGGCCGCCTGCGTAAGCTGCCGAATCTGCCGGGCTGGGAAGGGCTCGAACTGCGAACCGCAATCCAGACCATCCTCGGCATACCGGTAATCGTCGAGAACGACGCAAACCTCGCGGCCCTCGCCGAATGCCTGCTGGGCAAAGGCGAGTCACTCGGCGTGCATTCGCTGTGCATGCTGACGCTCGGCACCGGCGTTGGAAACGGGATCATCCTCAACGGCAAGGTCTTCGATGGGATGAATGGAATGGCAGGCGAGGCGGGACACGCCACCGTCTGGCCCGACGGCCACGTGTGCGGATGCGGCAGCAACGGTTGTCTCGAGCAATATGCTTCGGCAACTGCTGTGTGCCGATTAGCGCGAGAAGCCGTCGTCCGAGGCGAGGCGCCGGATGTTGCCGCATTGCAGAAGAAAAACCCGGAATTTACCTCTCGCGACCTGGCAGAGCTGGCTCGCGAAGGCGAGTCGGGCGCGCGAAGCGTTTTCGATCTGGTCGGGCGTTCTCTGGGGATTGGGCTGGCCGCGCTAATCAATACGCTGAATCTCCCGCTCTATGTGATTGGGGGCGGCGTGGCGCAGGCCTGGGATGTTTTTTCCCCGAAGATGTTCGAGGAACTTCGCCATCGCAGCTACGTTTACCGTTTCACGGACGGCGCTGTCGATGCGCAAGGGCATCGCTCGGCAAAAACGTATGTGGAGCCTGCGGAGCTTGGCGCGGAGTCCGGAATTTTAGGCGCGTGTCTGCTGCCGTTCACGGTGAGCACGCCGGCCGATCGCAAAGGAGGATCCTGAGGATGTCATCCACGGAAGGAACCGCAGCACCGATGGCCCAGCCCGATTCTTCGCCTAGCGGCCACAGTAAGCTGATCCCAATTCGCTCAGTCTGTAGAGCACGGTGAGTCCGAGATTACTTACCGTCAGCCCCAGTCTCGTTCGGCACCGGCACGGGCACGTTGGGACGTTCGCCGAGCCTGCGCAATGGAACGCCATTCTTGAGATTGAACTCCATCTCCTCGAGGGTGATTCCCTTGGTCTCGGGCACGAACATAGCGACAAAAACAATCGCCAGTACGCAGAAGCCTCCGAAAACATAAAAGATAGACGCGTTCCCGTGCGCCTTCATAAATGAAAGCGCGTTGCCCATCACGAGGCCCGCGAACATCCAGTTGACCATGGTCGTAATCGTCATTCCAACTTCTCGGCCCTCGAGCGGGAAAATTTCGGAGCAGACGAGCCAGGCGACCGGTCCCCAAGAAACGGCAAAGCCGAAAATGTAAACTACCGCCGATAGAAGCAACACGGCTTTCGCCGCGCCGCTGATCATTGCAGGATTGGCCGCGATCGATTCGAAGGCGACACCGGCGGCGACCATGGTGACTAGCATCGCCACCGCGCCCACATACAGGAGCTTCTTGCGTCCCCATTTCTCGACGAGATGGATTGCCGGAAAGGTGAAGAGCATATTGACGGTCGGGACGGTCATCGCCGCCAGCAAGCCTGTTATGCCCGCATAGCCGAAGATCGTCGGCGAGTAGTAAATCATCATGTTGATGCCGACGAGCTGCTGGAACATCTGCAGCAGCACTCCGACCACTAGAACCTTAAAGAAGTAACCGCGCAGGACAATGCCGATACCGGCGCCCTGCGGCCCGTGCAGCGCCTGCTCGATTTCCGCTATCTCAACATCGATCTCCTGCTGCGTGTTCATCGTCCGCTGCAGCGCGGCGATCGCCTGCTCCTTCCTTCGCTTGAGCACCAACCAGCGCGGGCTCTCGGGGAGCATGAAGCCGCCGAAGAACATGATCGCCGCGAACAATGTGATGGTCAGGAACATGAGAGGCAGCGAAGTTGAAGGCCTGGTGAATGCTCGAGCGATGAAGACGTTCGTCAGCGAGATCAGGAAGATGCCAATAGTGATCATGAGCTGAAAGAGCGTACCCATGGAGCCGCGGATGGACGCTGGGGCAGTTTCGGCCAGGTACAGTGGCACGATAAAGGACGCGATACCGACCGCGAAGCCAAGGGCGAAGCGGCAGGCCGAGAGCACAGTCAGCGGAGGAAGCATCGCCGAGAGCGCTGACCCTGCGGTGAAAATGAACCCTGCTAAGAGCAGGCTCTTTTTCCGTCCGAGGAAGCGCGCGAAGATGCCCGAGAGCAACGCCCCGATAATCCCGCCAGTTGCGAGGATGGCCGAGTAACGCTCACCACCCTGGACACCGAGGTGGTAGTGGGCATCGAGGGTTGCAAGTGAGTTCGCGATGAATCCCTGGTCAAGGCCAAACAACAGGCCTCCCAGAGCAGCCACCGCGCAGATGATGTAGACGATCCTCTTGTAGCCGCCAGAGTTGTTCGCGGACTTCGCACCAACCGTCATGGGCTGACCCATTCCAATCTCCTTGCCCGGCTAGGACCATTGTTTGTAGCGACCATTCGCCGAGTCGAATCGTGGCGAGCAATTCTCAACGTTGCTCGCGCCGAAGTCAAAACCGATTGAGCGTCGCGTTGTTCATCTATCCCGAGACAAAGGGCATCTCGCTGGAGCAGATGCAACACAAACTCGGAATCGAGTGAGAGGTGTCGAGCGACGCGGCGGCGAACGCGGCGCTGGGTTGGTGGATTAGTCGAACCGAGCCAAAATCGCGCAAAAGTGTACCGAGTAATTTTTCAACTTTCACTCATGTTAAAGGACTTACGCGAAAAATTACTCGGCAGGTGTACCGAGAAATGACGTCCTGGACAGTGGTCTGACTTGAGTAGCCGCCGCAAACAACTCGGATTGATTCTGCGAGACTTAGCTCGCGAAGACGAAATGGATCGGGACGCACGAGATTTTGGGTAATTTCGTTACATGACGACGTTCGGCATCGGCTTTCGCCTTAAGGCTAACCGGCTGGCACCCTCTCGCTGAGGAGCGCGCGGTAGTCGGGTCGTAGTATCTGGCGCGGTGGTACGTCTCCGACGCACCGTTTGCCCGATGAGGACGGTCGGGCTACCCTCGCTGTGGTTCGAAGGACTATGAATTATTCGTGTCGCAAAGCGACGAGTGGATCGATGCGCATGGCGCGGCGGGCGGGAAGGTAGGAGGCCGCGAGAGCGACGACAACCAGCACGAGGGAGACGGCGAGTAACGTCAGCGGGTCGCGCGCGCTAACGCCGAACAGCATGCCCGACATAAGGCGCGTCAAG
>DATEKA010000184.1:0-13719 GCA_035277685.1 Candidatus Acidiferrales bacterium | reverse complement strand
AGGGATGTTGCGCCGGTTGGATGTGGCAGACGAGATGGCGGGTTAATCGGCAGGTAGGGCGTGGCGGAGGGGGTGGGATTCGAACCCACGAGACCCTTTCGGGCCTAACGGTTTTCAAGACCGCCGCCTTCAACCGCTCGGCCACCCCTCCGGCGAGGAGAACTGGCAGAGATTGTAACAGCAACGCGTTTTGAAGAGTTGCGCAAGGGAGGCGGAGGCGCGTTGCCCGGCGGGACGTGCATCTTAGGAATTTCCGGCGAAGCAAGACTCTCCGGCGATTCATCCTCACGATAGAATTTCCATCGCAGGTGTGTCTGGAGAGAGCGCGGGTGTGCGCCAGAACATGAAGCTTTCGCGATCATCCATTCTCATCGTGTGCGCGTGGGCGGTGTTCGTAGTGGGATACGCGGCGGCGTCGCTGCTGATGCCGCGCGGGCAGGCGCTCTCGACGATCAGCGACTTGACGGAGGCTTTCGTCGCGCTGTTTGCGAACACGTGCCTGCTGTCGAACGCGGCCTCGCCGTACCGGCGGCGGAACGCGTTCTGGATGCTGATGGCGCTGGGTTGCACGCTGTGGCTGGCGGGGCAGCTGGTATGGATTTACCAGGACCTGGTCCTGCACCACAACGTGCACAGCCCGTTTCCGGGCGACCTGCTGTTTTTCCTGCACACGATACCGTTCATGGCGGCGCTGGCGATTCTGCCTCACGCGCGAAAAATGCGGGAGACGCTGCGGTACGGGCTGATTGACCTCTCGTTGCTGGCGGTTTTCTGGCTCTATCTCTACGTTTTCGCGGCGCTGCCGTGGAAGGACGTGTGGCCGGTAGCGTCGCTGTTCAACCAGCGCGACCTGCAAATCTACGCGGCGGAAAACATCCTGGTGGCGGTGGGATTCGGGATTCTGTTCCTCACCGCGCGGGGAGGGTGGCGCGTGGTGTACGGGAACATGTTCGGGGCGACGTCGCTGTACACGATCGGATACCTGCTGGCGCATAACGCCGCGCCTGTCGCGCAGAAGTACGTAGGCAGCCTGTTCGCCGTCCCGTTTATTGCAACGTTTGCGTGGATGGGGACGACGGGGATCGTCGCGCGGGGGCTGAAGCTGGAGCCGGAACCGCTGGCGCCGACGGCGCGGCGAGACGCGCAGTGGCCGTTTCGAGCGGCGATGACGGCGCTGCTCTTGGCGCTGCCGCTGGCGTACTGGGCGATGTTCGTCAGCACGGCGCCGGACCCGGTGCGGATGTTCCGTGTGAAGGCGACGCTGATCACGGTGTTTGTGGCGGCGTCGATCGTTTTCCTTCGGCAGCAACTGGTGTACCGGGAGCGGACGGCGCTGGTGCAAGAGCTGCGGGATTCGCTGGGGAACGTGAAGCGCTTGCAGACGCACTTCGTGCAGTCGGAGAAGCTGGCGTCACTGGGGCAACTGGCGGCGGGAGCGGCGCACGAAATCAACAATCCGCTGACGGCGATCCTTGGTTACGCGGACGTGCTGATTGTAGAGAACGCTGCGGGCGGGCGGCCGCATGCGATTGCAGAAAAGATCCGGGACCAGGCGCGAAGAACGAAGGATCTGGTGAACAACCTATTGAGCTTCGCGCGGCAGGTGCCGGCCGAGAAGCAACTGCTGGATCTAAACACGGTGCTGACGAGCGCGGTGCAGTTGCGTCATCTGGACTTGCGTGAGAAGAACATCCGCATCGAGCTGGACAATCGCGGCGTGTTGCCGGGAGTGCGGGGCGATCCGAATCAGCTGTTGCAGGTTTTTTATCACTTAATCAGCAACGCGGTGGACGCCATGGAAACGGTGGGCGGAGGAACGCTGGTGATCCGCGCGTTTCGCGAAAAGGGATTCGTGGTGGTGGAGTTCGCCGACAACGGGCCCGGATTAAAGCAGCCGGAAAGAGTCTTTGATCCTTTCTATACGACGAAGCCGGTGGGCAAGGGCACGGGGTTGGGACTGAGCATCTGCTACGGCGTGATGCAGGAGCACGGCGGGCGAATTTCGGGACTCAATCGTCCCGAAGGAGGTTGCACGTTCCGACTGGAGCTTCCGGCCGTCCTGGCCGTATTCCCGCAGATTTCTGTTCCGGCAACGGCGTCGTCGCCCACAGCCGGGCCAAGCGCACCCGCCACTCCGACGAGCACGCGCTCGGGCTAGAGGAGAGCGGCCTAGGGAGCGGCTCGGCGGTGCTCGAAGACGTGGCGCAAGGCGAAGACGGGATCGACGCCTTCGCCCAGACTTACGGACTTACGGTTGGATCAGTCTGCGTCGCCGAACTGCACCTTGCGAACGACGCCGTGGATAGCCTGCGAGCCAAAATGAGTCGTGGCAGGGCTGCCGCTTTCGAACTGCAGGGTGACATTCGAATATTGCACGTCCGTGCCGCCACTGATGCATACGTACAGCTTCGACAGCCCTGACTTGGTCTGAAAAGGAGCGGGGTTGCCGTTGCCGGTGATGTCAGCCAAACCGGTAACGACGAAGCGACCGGTCGCGGGGGCTTGGGAGGGGCATACGCTGGTGTCAGAGCTGACTGAGGCGCCCTTCAACGTAATGTGATGGGTATGCGGACTGCGGACGGACGGGTCCTGGGTGGGATCTTCGTTGTTTGCCGCGAGCCAGAAATCGCCTTCTTCCATCGTCATGGCCAGCCTGAAATCAGCCGTCCCCGTCTCGTTTAGAGTCAAAGACCAGACTCCGTGCATTATCCACGGGCCAACCGTAGGACCGGAGCCCGTCTGGGCGGTGAAGTCGTTGATCGTCCCGCTCAAATGCGACGGCCTCCGCTCCTGAGCCAGAGCGCTGGTAGCCACCACTAAAACCAGAACAACTATCGTGCGTATTGCCCAACATAGCGTTTTGCTGTTCATAGGAAACCTCTCGACTTGTAGGATTTGAGGCTTAGACGCCGAAAAGTTCCTCGGGCGGCGCGGGCACCGTAGCCTGTGCGGGAGCCGGCCCGAGGACCGATTTTCGGCTGAGTTTCAACTCGACCATGTGGGGACACCATGTGACACGGCGGCGGGGATGGTCAAACGGCAATGAGCGGACAGGCGATTTGCGGCCAAATGCAGTGCTTTGCAGCTCAGGTCCGGGGGTTTACAATCATGCTACTTTACGTTGAGGCGGCCCCGGGATCAGGAGCGCGCGATGGGCGAAGGGTTTCCCATTACACCACCGCCCGAGCAACCATCCGAAGAACGTCTGGATTCCTGGAAGGAAATTGCAGCTTACCTGAAGCGGGACATAACGACTGTCCAGCGATGGGAAAAGCGTGAGGGGATGCCGGTCCACCGGCATCTGCACGATAAGGCAGGTTCCGTGTATGCGTTTCGCGGGGAGCTCGATGCGTGGACGCGGAGCCGCAATGTGCGGTCTGACGGGAACGGCAGTCATGGCGCCCTAGTGGCCGCCGCATTGCCAGCCTCCGAACCGCGCTCAGGGCGACGGACGAGACGGACACTGGTACTAGCCATCGTTGCGACCGTTGTGGTGGTGATTGCCGGAAGCTTTTGGATTCGCAAGACGAAGTACTCTTGGCACAATCCGATCGCCGATGCGCGAGTTCAGAAAATCACAGATTTCGACGGCATCGCGCAGGCCGCCGCTATTTCCCGCGACGGGCATTTCATCGCCTTTCTGTCCGACCGCGATGGGCCCATGGATGTTTGGGTAACGCAGACTGGTTCCGGCGAGTTTCACAACTTGACGCGCGGAGCCGCGCCGGAACTCGTTAACCCGTCGGTTCGCACGCTGGGATTTTCACCGGACGGATCCCTTGTGACGTTCTGGACGCGCAAGGGCGCAAGCAGGGACGAGATCGGAATCTGGGCCGTGCCGACTCTCGGCGGGGAGCCGCGGCCGTACCTTCAAGGTGTGGCCGAGTTTGACTGGTCGCCGGATGGCACGAGGCTTGCGTATCACACAACCGGCCCAGGAGACCCACTCTATGTTTCAGACGGCGAGCTGCACCCGGATGCCTCGCCTATCTTCACGGCGCCTGCCGGGATGCACTCCCACTTTCCACTGTGGGGGCCGGAGGGCGCGTTTATCTACGTGGTGGAAGGCGCTCTGCCCGACAAGCTGGACGTTTGGCGCATCTCCCCGAATGGCCGCAGTCCAGAGCGGATCACCTCCGACAATACGCGCGTGACTTATCCCGTTCTCCTGGACCGCCGGACATTGTTGTATCTGGCGACCGACGCCGAAGGCTCCGGTCCGTGGCTCTATAGCCTCGATGTCGCGCGCCGCATCCCTCATAGGTTGACGTCGGGGCTCGACCGCTACACGTCGCTTGCTGCCAGCACCGACGGCCGTCGCCTCGTTCTCACCCTCGCCAATCCCAAAAGGACGCTCTGGCGGTTGCGGATCGCCGACTCATCTCGAGCGGCGTCCTCGCCGGAACGAATTTCACTGACAACGGCGGCGGGCTTCGCTCCCCGGCTCGGCCCGGATTATCTTCTGTACGTCTCGACGAATGGCACGAGCGACAGCATTTGGAAACAGGCCAACGGGGCTGAGACGGAGCTGTGGAGTGGCGCCGGAGCGCGAGTGATTGGAGCCCCAGCAATCTCGCGCGATGGGAACTCCGTTGCTTTTTCGGTCCGTGAGGGCGGGAAATCGCTCCTGTATGTAATGCGGGCGGATGGGACCGAAGCGCGAGTCGTTGCGGCATCGCTCGAACTCGAGGGGGCGCCTGCGTGGGCGCCGGACGGACGGTCGATCACGTCGGCTTGCAGCGACCACGGTGCGCCGCGCCTTTTCCGCGTGCCGTTGGACAATGGCTCTCCGGTTGCTCTCGTCCGCGACTACGCGCTCGATCCTGCATGGTCCTCCGATGGAGGTTTGCTGCTGTACTCGGGCCCGGATATAGGCACGACGTTTTCCGTGAAAGCTGCGACGGCGGATGGCGGCGCTCGGGCGATGCCACCGCTCACGTTGACGCGTGGAGCCCGGCATCTCGCGTTCCTTTCCGGGGGCGACGAATTTGTGTGTCTCCGCGGCGACATTGAGCACAAGAATCTTTGGCTTATCAACCTGGGTACCGGCGCCGGACGCCAGTTGACCAATTTGCCCGCCGGTTTCGACATTCGCGACTTCGACATCTCCCCGAACGGCCGCGATGTGGTTCTTGAACGCCTCCAGAAACGATCCGATATCGTTCTGCTGGAACTGGCCCGCAAATAAGGCGGCCGAAGGCGCTTAAACGCGAACTCCAGGAGAGGCCCGCGCGGGTCATGCAGGGTGAAAGTTCAAACCGTGCATGCTAGAGTCCGAAGTTCATGGACTCACCCGTGATTGCGACTGAGCGCGAGAATGCGGCAATTATTACGGAGCATTTGACGCGCACGTTCGGCCAACTGACGGCCGTGCAAGACGTGAACCTGCGCGTCGCGCCCGGGCAGTTCTTCGGTTTTCTGGGTCCGAACGGAGCGGGGAAATCCACGACGATCAAGATGCTGACGGGCCTGCTGGCGCCGACGGCGGGGAGGATCGAAATTCTAGGGCTCGACCTGACGGCGAATCCGGTGGAAGTGAAGCGGCAGATCGGAGTTGTGCCGGAAGGGATGGCGCTGTTTGGACGCCTGACGGGAGCGGAATACCTGAATTTCGCGGGGCGCATGTACGGTCTGGACCGCGAGACGGCGGCGAAGCGAGCGGGAGAGCTGCTGGATTTCATGCAACTTTCATCACAGCCGAAAACTCTCGTTACGGACTACTCGCACGGAATGCAGAAGAAGCTGGCACTGGCGGCCGCGGTGATTCATGGCCCGAAAATCCTGTTTCTGGACGAGCCGTTCGAGGGAGTGGACGCCATTGCGTCCGGGACTTTGAAAGCGATGCTGCAGCGCATGATTTCGCGGGGCGCGACGATCTTTTTGACGTCGCACGTGCTGGAAATCATCGAGCGGCTGTGCAGCCACGTAGCCATCATTCATCACGGCCGCCTGGTCGCACAGGGTTCTCTGGAAGAACTGCGCGCGGGGGTCGAGGCGCAGGCGCCAGAAGGTGCGAGCGGAGGCGAACGCGCCGAGGCAGGGCATCATCCCCGGGAAAAGCTGACGCTGGAAGAGATATTTTTGCGAATCGTGGGAGGCACGCGTTTCGCGGACCAGGAACTCTCGTGGCTGGGTTGACATCGCAAGAAGCGAGGGCGCAATTCGGGGCGATCGCGCGGATCCGCTGGCGGATATTCGTCAATTCGCTGCGGACGATGCGCGGGCGGCTGGAAATGGTGTCGCGAATTCTCGTTGGGGTATGGTTCGGAGTGGGGGGATTGGGAGGAGCGGCAGCGCTGGCCTTCGCTTGCGATTACTTCGTAGAGCGCGGGCACGCGGAGTGGACCGCGTTTTTGTTGTGGCCCATATTTCTCTTCTGGCAAATGTTTCCGATTGTGGCGACGGCGTTCACGGAGACGTTCGATTCCTCGAATCTGCTGCGCTTTCCGCTGAGCTACCGGTCGTACCTGGTGGTGCGGATCGTCTACGGCTCGCTCGATCCGGCGACCGCGGTCGGAAGCCTATGGATTTTCGGGATGTTCACGGGCATCGCCATCGCGGAGCCGCGAATGATCCTGCCGGCCGGGCTGGCGCTGGTGATTTTCGGCGCGATGAACATTCTGCTGGGGCGGATGATCTTCGCCTGGATCGAACGCTGGCTCGCTCAACGACGAACGCGGGAGATCATGGGCATTCTTTTTTTTCTGGTGATCATCGGATTTCAGTTCATCGGACCGGTGACGGCACGAATCGGCCGCCACGCGCATCAGGGGATGGCGCAATTGCTGTCCGAGGTGGCGCCAATCCAACGCGCGCTGCCTCCGGGCCTGACGGCGTCGGCGCTGGCGGGATTTGTGCGTGGGAATGTCCTCACCGGAATTGGCGCGCTGGGATTGGTATGCGTATACGGCCTGGGCTTTTTCTGGCTTTTTCACGTGCGAGCGCTCGCGCAGTTTCGAGGAGAGAGTCTGAGCGAAAGCGCGGCGCCCGTTGCGGGAAGGAGCGCGCGGAAATTGCCGGTGAGGATCGGCTGGAATGTGCCGCTGGCCTCGGGGCCGACGGCGGCAGTCTTCCAGAAGGAACTGCTCTATCTTCTGCGCAGCGGTCCTATGATTTTCACGCTGCTGATGCCGCTGGTGATTCTTGCGATTTTCCGGATGACGCCGTCCAAGACAGGAAGCGGGAGCTTCATGAACGGCGCGCCCGATCTGGCATTCCCGATTGGCGCGGCGTACGCGCTGCTGATGCTGACGAATCTGATCTACAACAATTTCGGAGCCGACGCGAGCGGGGTGCAGTTCTGGTTCGTTTCACCAACCCGCCTGCACCAGGTGGTGCGCGCCAAGAACCTTGTTCACGCGACGGTACTGGCGGGAGAATTGGCGCTGGTGTGGGTAGCGGTCGGTTTTCTGTATCGCCCGCCGGCGGTTGTCTACACGCTAGCGACGATTGCGGGAGTATTGTTCGCGGCACCGCTAAACCTTGCGGCCGGCAACCTGCTATCGCTGTACTCGCCGAAGAAGCTCGATTTCGGCACGTTCGGGCGGCAGCGCGCGGCGAACACGACGGCGTTCACGGCGCTGATGGTGCAGGCCATCGTCTTCGGCTTCATCGCGTTGACCTTTGTGATCGGCCGCTACTTCCACGATATGTGGATCACGATTCTCATTCTGCTGGGGCTCGCCGTGGCCGCTTTCGCGGGGTATGGCGCTAGCCTACAGAGAGTAGACGCAGTTGCAATGACGCGCCGCGAGACGCTGCTCTCCGAATTGTCACGCGCGTGAAAACCCTCGGGTCGCTGGCAGGCGATCACGAGGCGCAGCGAAGTCCTAACTAGCGCACGTACTCCAACAAGGTGAACGTGCCCGGCAGGATGGGCGGGCGCCTGAAACGCTGGCCCGGCTGCGCAGCAGGCATTGGACCGAACTCCGCGGTGACGGTAAAGAGTTCGTGGTTCTTGAGGTCAATGCCCATGGTGCGCGCGCCGCGCTGGGTGGTAATCATGTCTATCTTCGTAAGTTTGTCGGGCGAATCTTCGTGGGCCACGGTGATGGTGCCGTCTCCGCACGAAGCGAAGGCGTAACCGGTACCCGCGTCGAAGCGATTGGCGTCAACGCCCTGGCCGATGGGGACGGTGCCGAGCACTTTTCCGGAATTTCCGTCGACGAAGGCCATGAGACCATTGTGGCAACCGGCGAAGAGGCGCTCGTTCTTAGTGTCAATGGCCAAACCGGAGGGAGAGTGGCAGGGGGCGAGAGACCAGGTCTCATCCACCTTCAGATCCTTGGCGTCGATCTTGACCAATTCGCTCTTGTCTTCGAGGTTCGCAAAGACGTGTCCCTTGCCGTCCGCGGCAGCAAACTCGGGCTTTCCGCCGAGAGGGAAAGTGCCGACGAC
Source organism: Candidatus Acidiferrales bacterium (assembly GCA_035277685.1). Classification (GTDB taxonomy): domain Bacteria; phylum Acidobacteriota; class Terriglobia; order Acidiferrales; family UBA7541; genus Palsa-295. The sequence goes on along the minus strand of DATEKA010000184.1, from coordinate 5,322 downwards.
AGTTCCCGAGGAGGCGTCGATTGCGGTTGAACTTGCGGAATCGCCGTTCATGGTGAAAACGCGTTTTGTGGCGGGATCGTAGATGATGCCGTCACAGTCGGGCGCGGTCTTGAGGTGCGCGAGCACCTTCAGCGTCTTGTAATCGAAAACGGTGACGCTGCCGGGATCGCCGTCACTCGCAAAACCCTTATTGAATTGAGGCGCGAGGGCGATGCCGTGGGAGCGCGTGAGTCCGGGAACGTCACCGATTACCTTGCCAGTCTTGGGATTGACGACGATCACGTGCGTGCCGCGCGAGATGAAGAGACGGTTCATGCCGGGATCAAAGGCCAGATAGTCCCAGCCGCCCTCGCCGCCAAGTTTGTATTTTGCTTTCAAGTGATACCCGGAGGTCCCCGCGGCCTCTCTGGCGCGCGCGGCGTCCGCCTTCAGGGCGGCGGGATGAGTTTTCAGACTGGAAGCGCCGGCCTTTCGCGGGACGATCACGTGCCCGAGCATAACGACGCAGGCTGCGAGAATCAGGAACGCGAAGTAAACGCCGGCCGTCCTCAGATGGCTTCTCTGCACAAGTCACCTCTCCTCATCATGAAAGATTATCATTGCCAAGGCCTGAACTGCGGAGTCCGACGGTCAGATACGGGGTAAACCACGAACGACCGCCCCGCCCTCTTGTAGCGCCTCCACCTGAAAATTACATGAAACTTGTCCGTGGAGCCAAACCTGAGGTTTGGAGTAACGGGACCGAGCCATCAAGCCAAAGAAAACGCAATACAGCGGATTGGCGTTTTTTATGGGCAGGTTGTGACCGCAATCTGGCATAATCCCCGGCACAACGGGGTGGCAAAGAACGGAACCAGGCTCAGCGAGCGCCATTTTCTCTTTGTCGATCGAAGTCTGGATTCGAGTCTTTCATAGGGGAGGGTCTGCCATGAAAAGTACGATGCATTCGTGCCGGGACAATAGTCTGGAGAGATTCTGGCGTGAGCCGGTCTTTCGGTCTTTGCGGAAATTGGGCGTCTGGGCGACGGCCCTGGTTGTGCTGCTGGCCGGGGCGGCGTTCGCGCAATCAACAAGCCAGTTGAACGGAACGGTTAGCGATCCATCGGGCGCGGCCGTTCCGAACACGCAGATCACGTTGACCGGAACGGCGACCGGACTGCAGCGGTCGACGACAAGCAATGGGGCAGGGCTGTATCAATTTCTGGATGTTCCTCCCGGGACTTATACGCTGCAAGCGACCGCCAAGGGTTTCGTACAGTTTACGGTTGCAGACGTGATGCTGGTGGTCAACACGCCTTCCACGATCCACATTCAACTGCAACTGACGGGCGTGGCGACGAAGGTGACGGTAGAAGGCGCAGGGGCGCCGCTGATCAACCGGACGGACGCGTCGCTGGGGAACACGCTGGAGAATAATCAAATCTCGCAACTGCCGATCGCGGACCGAAACGTGGTTCAGCTTCTGAGCCTGCAGCCCGGAGTCGCTTATCTTGGAAACAATCTCGATGCGACGACGGACACCCGGAGCGGCGCGGTGAACGGCCTGCGCAGCGATCAGTCCAACGTGACTCTGGACGATATCGGCGTGAATGATCAGAACAACGGATACGCGTTCACGAGCGTGCTGACGGTGCCGCCGGACTCGGTGGAGGAGTTTCGCGTCACCACGGCCAACGCGAATGCGGAGTCGGGTTATTCGAGCGGCGCGCAAGTGGCGCTGGTCACGAAGAGCGGCACGAACAGTTTTCACGGGTCGGCATACGAATACAATCGCAACACGATCTTCAGCGCGAACGATCCATTTCTTAAGGCGGCGCAGGCGGCCAGCAGTGAGCCGAATGAACGGCCCAAGTTGCTGCGCAACGTCTTTGGCGCGACGGCCGGAGGACCGATCAAGCACGACCGGCTTTTCTTCTTTGCAAACTACGAGGGACGCCGCGACGCGCAAGGCGAAAGTGTTGTGAGGACGGTACCCACTGGCACCCTTCAACAGGGGATTGTCGAATATCAGTGCGCAGACCCGTCTGCGTGTCCGGGCGGGACGGTCAACGGGGTAAGTGGCGTGCCGGCCGGAGACTATGCCCTTGGCCCGACGCAATTGAAAGGGATGGATCCGGAGCAAATCGGCCCGAACCCCAATGTGTTGCAGGTGTTGCAGCAGTATCCGTCGTCGAACGACGTGACAGTTGGCGACGCCCTGAACACGGCCGGTTATCGATTCGCATCGAATGAAGACTCGAGCTTCAATACCTACATCGCTCGGCTCGATTGGCACATCACCAGAAGCGGCTCGGAAACCCTTTTCTGGCGAGGACAAACGCAGAATGACAAGCAGCCCCAGGCGCAGCAATTCCCGGGGCAAACCGCCGCGCGCACTCTCCTGGACGACAGCAAGGGGTCCACAGTGGGACTTACTTCTTTGATTTCGCCGAGCCTCATTAACGATTTTCACTGGGGCTACATTCGCCAGGGCGGTCAGACGGCAGGAGCTTCGTTCGAGCCGGAAGTCAGCCTCGACGGAATTGACAGCATCATTCCGTTCACGCGATCCGTCATCTACTTCGTGCCGGTGAACCAGTTCAGCGATAGCTTAAGCTGGACCCGGGGCAATCACACCTTCCAATTTGGCGGGGACCTGTTTGTGATTCGCAACAACCATTCGAGTTACGAAAACTCGTTTTCTGACGCGCGCACCAACGTCGTGTACCTGAACACGGCCGGGCTGGCTGAACCTGGAAATCCGAGCCCGCTCAATCCTGCCAATAATGGTTATCCGGCGGTGGATCCGAACTTCGCGTCGAGTTACGACGACGCGGCATCGATCGCTCTGGGCATCCTGGCGGAAGGGGACGGAATTTACAATTTCGATCGCCAAGGCAACGCTCTCACGCAGGGCACGCCGATCAATCGCCGCTACGCGATCAACGACTATGAATTCTTCGGTCAGGATTCCTGGCACATTACGCCGCGTCTGACCCTTACGTACGGCCTGCGCTGGGTGTTTGAAGAACCGCCCTATGAGACGAATGGCTTGCAAGTTGCGCCATGCGTGGCAGCCGGAGGCGGGGGCTGCACGACTCAGAATGTGGCAGATTGGTTCAACAACAGCGCCAAACTAGCGGCCCAAGGAATGCCCGCCAACGACGCCGGCGAGATTTCGTTCGTTCTCGGAGGACCGAAGAACAGCGGCCCCGGTTTGTGGAACTGGGACGAGAAGGATGTTTCGCCGCGGCTTGCCGTGGCATGGTCGCCGGATTTGGGCGATGGTTGGCTATCGAAAGTTTTCGGGAGCAAGGACAAGTTCGCTATCCGCGGCGGCTACAGCATTGTGTACGACCACTTCGGCGTCCCAATTGTTAACACCTTTGATCAGCATGGCGCATTCGGCTTGTCCACACAGGTCGGGAACCCCGCGGGCGTGGTGACTCCATCGAACGCGCCCCGGTTCACATGTCTCACTTGCTTGCCCCCCCCATGCCCATCGCTCAACGGGCCGGGATGCCTCTTCGGTCCCGCTCCGACCGGAGGCTTCCCGTACACGCCAAGCAATTCGGCTTTCGCCATAAACTGGGGGCTCGATCAGTCTTTGAAGACGCCGTACGCACACGTCTTCAACTTCTCGATTTCGCGCGAACTGACATCTAATTCCTCATTGCAGATAGCGTATGTGGGGAGCATCGGCAGGCGGCTGCCGATGCAAGTTGATCTCGCAATGCCTACTAACATGACCGACCCGACCAGCGGCATGACTTATTTCCAAGCCGCAAAAACGCTGTCAGTGGCAGCGTCGAACAACACGGCAACGACACAAATTCAGCCGATACCGTTCTTTGAGAACGTCTTTCCGCAATGGAGCGGCGTGACGCAAAACCAACTGAACAACGAGCCGGGCGGCTCGGCGAATTGCGCGCCCGACGTGGACAATGGCGCCCTGAGCGCCACCCAGGCGATCTATGATCTCTGGACCTGCTATCTCCACAACGAGACCTTCTCGCTGTTTCTAATGGACGTGCCCGGAGCAATCACAGGGATGGATACGCCGAACAGCAAATTCGGGCCGTATGCCTTCTATCACGATCAGTTCGCGTCGCTGTACGCGTGGCGCAACATCGGAACTTCCGATTACAACGCGATGCAGGTGACTTATAACGTCCACATGGGAACGAACCTGCAGGGACAGTTCAACTACACGTTTTCGAAGGCGCTCGATGAAGCATCGGCCGCTGAACGAATCGGTCCATATGAGGGCACCGGCGGCACGGGCAACGACCTGAACGGCGGCGGTATCGTCATCAATTCGTACGATCCACTCTCGCTCCGCGGACTTTCGGACTTCAACGCCACGCACCAGATCAATTCGAACTGGGTGTACCGCCTTCCCTTCGGCAGAGGACAAATGCTGGGCGGAAGCGCGGGAACCCTTTTGGACGAGTTGATTGGCGGCTGGTATGTCTCCGGAGTCTTCCGCTGGACCACAGGCTTCCCCATCACAGTGGACAATGGCTTCTCGTGGGCAACCAACTGGAACATCGAAGGAGACGCCGAGCCCAATGGACCCCTGCCAAAGACCGCCAACGGATACGTCGCCAGCGTTCAGGGCCCGGACATCTTTGCTGACCCGGCGACGGCGATCACCGCTTTTCGCCAGGACTGGCCAGGCGAATCGGGTGTGCGAAACAACGTGATCGGGGCGGGAATGTTTAACGTTGACACCGGAGTAAGCAAAGCCTTCGCAATCGGCGAGAAAGCCAAGGCGGAGTTCTCCTGGCAGGCGTTCAATGTGACGAACTCGGTGAGCTACGATGTGCGCAGCGCACAACCGTCACTCGGGTTCGCGCCGGACCAATTCGGCAAGTACACCAAGACGCTGACAACGCCGCGTTTCATGCAGTTCGCGCTGCGGTTCACGTTCTGAAAAGGCGGAGCCACGGCGGTAAGAGCGAGAGGGCCGGCGAAAAATCTTCGCCGGCCCTTTTTCTTGCAGCGCGAAGTCCGGCTGGCGACAGCCGCTCAAGGCGGGGTGCGGCGATTCCTCCTTGAATCTTCCCGCCTTTAACGTGTAAGTTTCCTCGCGATTCGAGCATGGAGGAACGAGTGCGAGTTCGGGTGAGGATGCATCGCAACGTGGGGTTCGTGGCTGCGCGAATGATGGCGATCGCGCTGGCTTTCGCGCTGGCGCCTGCGTGTGTTCCGGCAGGATCGGCACAGCAGTCGCGCCAGCCTCGCATGCGTTGGACCCGGCAGGCCGCGAACGAGTGGTACGCGCGGCAGCCATGGCTTGTTGGCAGCGACTACATCCCTTCCTACGCGATCAATCAGCTC
>DATEKA010000183.1:0-3589 GCA_035277685.1 Candidatus Acidiferrales bacterium | reverse complement strand
CAAAGGCGCGTGCCATTCTACGCTGAACGGAAACCGGTTCGCCAGAGCCGGTGTGGGTTCGCTGTGCGAGTAAGTCGAGGCAAGGAATGCGCGATTCGAGCGCAGTTGCACCGAAAGCGGGCCGGGAAACGCGGCAGCGGTTGAGGCGCGAAAATTCCCGACGCTGCACAACCGTACAGCGCCCCTGGTCTCGATCCTCGCGGAATTTCGATTCAGGCCAACGCTAGTACTTGCGGAGGACGCCGACGACACGGCCCTGAATGCGAACGTTGTTTGCCGGCACGACGATGGGCGCCATTTGCGCGTTGGCAGGCTGCAACCGGATCTTGCCGCCCGATTCGCGATAGAAGCGCTTGACGGTGGCTTCGTCCTCGCCGACGAGAGCAACGACGATCTCGCCCGGATTGGCGACCTGCGTCTGCTCGACAACGATGTAGTCGCCATCGAGGATGTGGTCGTCGCGCATGGAGTGGCCCTTCACCTGGAGAACGAAGGTGTTCTTGCTGCGTCCGAAGTCGCCGAGAGAGATGGTTTCGCGATCTTCCACGGCTTCGAGCGGGCGGCCTGCCGCAATGCGGCCCGCGAGGGGCAATTCGACAGTGTGGCGGTCGAGAATGTCCTTGCGGATGGGCTGAGGAAGCTGGAGGACCTCGATCGAGCGGCTCTGGTTGTAGCCCCGGCGGATGAAACCTTTCTTTTCCAGGGTCGAGAGATGCTTGTGGACCGTGGCGAGCGACGTGAGCCGCATGCCCTTCGCGATTTCTTCGAAGCTGGGCGAATAGCCGTTCTTGTTGGTGAAAGTAACGAGATAATTGAGGACGTCCTTCTGACGCTTGGTTAGCACCATTGCTGTTCGCCTCCGGCCGCGCGGATTTCGCAATTAAGAATTAGGACCGCCGGTATGAGCGACGATCCGCTTGCCTGCCACGCATTGCACTCTAGGCGAATTAAAAGCGAAAGTCAATAGTACTTCGGAACAGGTAGTGACTCATTTTGATTTGTCCAAGAGGGCGACGATGTCGTCAAAATGAATCGATTCCCTTGATGGCTCGGGTGACGCAAAGCGTCTGTTGGATGCGACAAACGTTATGAGGCGGTCGTCTGGGGGGCGCGGCTACTCTTCGCGCAGGGCGACCATCGGATCTACGCGCGCGGCGCGCCATGCCGGCACAGATGTGGCAGCGAAGGCTACGGCAACCAAGACGGCGGGCACAGCCAGGAAAGTGACAACGTCGAGGGCGCTGACGCCAAACAACAAGCTGGCGATCAGGCGGGTGAGGACGACGGCGCCGATGAGGCCTGCGAGGACGCCGACCAGCGTCAACTGCATTCCCTGGCGGACGACCAAGCCGATGATTTTCCCCGGAGTCGCGCCCAAGGCGACCAAAATTCCAATATCGTGGGTACTCCGGGAGACCAGATAAGACAGGACGCCATAAAGACCAAGCGCGGCCAGCAGCAGGGCGAAAGCGGAGAACGCGCCGAGCATGGCGGCGGAAAAACGCTGGCGCGCGAGCGAACGGTACAGGAGATCGCGCATCGTGTGGACGCCGTAAACGAGGACTCCGGGGTCGACGCCGCGGATTTGGGAGGTGATTGCTGCCGCGAGGCCCCCTTCATCCGAGGAAGTGCGAGCAACCAGGAACATGTCCGGGTCGGGCGCTTGTTGCTGGGGAAAATACACTGCGATCTTTTCGTCCGTTCCGAGGCCGTATTGCTTTACCACTCCAACGACGCCGACGATGGTGATGGGCTTTTTCGGATCGAACCACAGATGCTTTCCGACAGCGCCGCCGTTGGGCCAGAAGCGATGCGCGAACTTCTGATCAATGAGAGCGACTTGCGGCAGGTCGAGGGTATCCTGATCGGCAAAGAAGCGGCCTGCGATGAGAGGAATCTGCATGGCGCGGAAGTAGTCCACGCTAGCGGTGCGCATATCCACCTGAAGCTCCTGCTGGGGAGGCGGAGTGTAACCTTCGACGTTGATACCTCCCCACCCGACGGATCCCGTCAGGGGTAGGGCCGACACTGCGCCTTGTGACACGACGCCTGGCAGGCGGGCAAGACGAGCTTCGATTTCGCGATAGAAGGCGGCCAGCGGCTTTTCCCGACGGTATTTCGGATCATTGGCTGCAACCTGCAGAGTCAGCAAATGATCGGTGGTGAAGCCGGGAGGCACGTTCTGGAGCCGAATGAAGCTGCGGATGAGGAGACCTCCGGCGATCAGAAGCATAAGAGAAAGCGCGAGTTCAGAGACAACAAGGAGCCCGCGCAAACGGTGGCGTCTGACGTGCAGACCGCTCTCTGTTTGTCCGCTGCGGCCGCCCGTCTTAAGAGCGGAGTTCAAATCCACTTTGATGGCGCGCCACACGGGGACCAACCCAAAGAGCAGTCCTGTGACGACTGAGATGATGAAGGTGAAGGCCAGGACGGCGCCGTTGATGCGGATTTCGTCCAGTCGCGGGATGTTGCCGGGGTTCATCGCGCGGACGAGGGCAAGGCTGATTCGCGCGACGAGAAGGCCGGCTGCTCCGCCGAGGCACGCCAGGAGAACGCTCTCGGTCAAGAGTTGACGCGCAATACGCTGCCAGCGCGCGCCGAGCGCGGTGCGAATGGCGATTTCCTTTTCGCGACCGGCGGCCCGAGCGAGGAGGATGTTGGCGATGTTGGCGCAAGCGATAAGCAGGACGAGCGCGACGGCGCCCATAAGCACAAGCAGAGGCCGCCGCACGTCTCCCACAACCTGTTCCTGCAGACCGACGACATCCATGCCAAAGCTGGTGTCGCGCTTGTCTTTAATGCGGATGCGAGCGGCGATGACGTCAATGTCGGCCTGGGCTTGCCGCACGGAGATGCCGGGCTTCAGCCGTACGACGATGTTGTAGTTTTCGTCTCCCCGGCGCTGCGCGGCATCCGGTCCCAACGGCAGAGGCACGAAGATGTCGAATTTATTCATGGGGCCTTCGGAGGGGAGCACTTCCGAGTTAATGACAAAGCCGGGCCGCAGAACTCCTACCACCGTGAACGGATTCCCATTGAGGATGATGGTGTGTCCGAGGATGCGGCGGTCAGAGTTGAAGAGCTGCTGCCAGGTGTAATAGCTGAGGATTGCGACGGGCGATTTGCCGGGTACGTCTTCCTGCGGCGAGAGCAGGCGGCCAAACAGGGCCTCAGCGCCGAACATGTTCAAGAGGCTCGATTGGGTGCGCAAGACTGCGACGCGCTCCGGCTGCTCGCGACCTGTCAAAGTAGCGGGACGGCTCTGAGCAAGCGCCATCTGCTGAAAAGAGTGGTTCTCGTTTTGGAGGTCAACGTACTGACCCGGAGACGGCCAATCGCGAAAAATTCCGATTCTTGGTGAGTGCAGCCAGACGGCCGCGAGGCGGTTCGAGCGGGGATAAGGCAAGGGTCGCAGCAGCAACGCGTCCACAACGCTGAAAAGGGCTGAATTCGCGCCGATTCCGATAGCCAACGACGTCACAATCACCAGCGACAACATCGCGTTTTTGCGAAGCGCACGAAAGCCGTAAAGAATGTCCTGAAATAGGATTTGCATTGAGGACCAATTGCTGGAGGGTAATCCTACGAC
>DATEKA010000182.1:0-14467 GCA_035277685.1 Candidatus Acidiferrales bacterium | reverse complement strand
GCCTTCAGCCCTGCACGAATCGCCTTTTGCGAATTTTGATTGGCTATTTTCGATAAGGCTCCTTGAGTTGGTATCGGTCAGCGATTCCAGGCAAAAAGCAAAAACAAAGCGAACAAAATCCAAGGAAAACTGTGCCGAGATATTTTTGCGGTTTTGTTGATGCGACTGGGGTTACGGCGAAAATTACTCGGCAGGCGTACCGAGATATTTGCGTCATCGGGGGCATCGCTCCTCGTCGTCGAAATTCGACGACTCCCGATGCCGGGCCATGTGGATCGCTGGGCAGCGAATGTGTGTTTGTCATAAAAGCGCGTATTATAACATGATAATGGTAGTATGTCAAGAGTAAACATAAATAGGTATAAACGTGCGCGAATCGTGTCAAGGTGAACACGGTATAGTACTGAGGGACCGGTGAGCGCCGGATCAAGTCACCGCTGGCCAATAAAAGGATGAGAAAGCGTATTTGCTATTCTGCCACATATTTTTCTCGACAAAGCGGGGGCCTCCCGCTTCCTGTTGGTCGACGCCTATTTATGATGCGCCTAAGCGACGGCAACATCGTGCTAGAACCATACGATCCTTGCTATTGCGGTAGCGGCAAGAAACTCAGGTTCTGCCACCCGATAAGAAAACGCGGAGAAATCCCGAGACCTCGTGCGTCAGACTGCGAACCTCGGCGCCCGCAGACTGGTTTCGCCCACTCTGGATGCTACGCCCGACAACTGAATGACTGTGGCACCGATATGAGCGGCGAGCACCTCTTTAGCAAGGTCATGCTTGACCTGCTCAAAGGTGCTGACGGCAAGGTGGTCAGGGCGGGTTATCCATGGCAAGTGGAAGGCGAATCTCAGTCGCTACCTCCGTCTACCTGCAGAGCGAACGTGCTCTGTAAGCGACACAACAACGCCCTTTCTCGACTCGATGCGACCGCAGGGGCATTCTTCAAGGCAATTTTGGAGACACCGGGATTTCTGCAAAATCACGAACTTCGTGTGCTCATCCTCAGCGGAGACGACCTTGAACGCTGGATTCTCAAGACCCTATGCACGCACATTTTGGCTGTCCGCAAGTTCGGGGAGAATTGGGAACCGCTCCGAGAGTGGTTAGAGATTCTCTGGGGCATGAAGGCGTTTCCTCCCGGCTGCGGATTGTACTTCAATCACGAGGTTGGGCAGTCTGCACCAGATATGGCGAAGATCGGCTTTCGTGTGCTGACCTCCTCCGGGTTTCCGGGGGCAACAGGAGCGATGGTTGAGCTTGGGCCGTATCGGTTCGCATTGGCGATGGTGGCGCCAAATCCTCGCCAGACATCGGATTCTGTGTTAATCCCAAATTACTACCGCCCATCGGACTTCGTTATCAAGTATGGGAAACGCGAGGTTGTGTATTCCCTTGGCTGGGAAGGCCCAGTTGCTCCCCGGTGAGCCGGAATTTCGTGGGCGCCCACTCCTAGCCCAGCGGGATAAAGACGACCCACCTGCGAGGCTCCCACCGGACGAACACCGGGAACGCAAGGACCTACCGAGAGTAGCGAATCGAAATTCGGAAAAAAGGCTGACGCGGGCACAGGGTGCTGTGGCCCTACCGGGAAAAGGCCAAGGCTGCCGCGCCCACCGCAAGGCCGGGCCCTGCCGCGCTGAAGACCGCGGCGCTACATTTAAGTCTAAGACAGGGCCGAGGCGGGCAGATGCCGGCGCCAGCACTACAAGAACGGGCACGGGCATGACGTGCCCTACCGAGCGGCTACAACCGGTTCAGTTTTTGGACGCTTACGAAAAAACGTCGCGCACGATCGGTCGAATACGGTAGGCGAACGGCGGGACGGGAAGATTTTAATGTAGCGCCGCGGCCTTTAGCGCGGCAGACTTCCACGGCGGCGTCCATTCAGGCGGAGCTGAGGCCTTCAATATTGTCGAGCCGATTTCGGTGAACGAGCCCAGGAAGGGATAATCCGCCGGCGCGCGGCATAGTCCTTTACGCACCGGGTTCTGCCATATATACCAAGCAACGCGATCGGCGGAATCCTTGCCGCGCAGAATGCGATCGTAATATTTGAATTGCCACAAACGCCGTTTCGTCCTGCGCGCGAAGGCGACTGCAGTTTCCTGCTTAAATGATTCGACGAACTTGACCAAGTTGCTCGCGTCGGCTTTAGCTGCGGTGAGGACGTGGATGTGGTCAGGCATCACGCAGTAGGCATGGACCAGGAAATCGGAAGCAGCCGCATGTTTTTGAAGTTCTTGGACGAGCCAAGCAGCAATGCGCGGGTTGGCTCCGAACGGGCGACGGTCATGAAAACAGAGCGTGAGGAAATAGAGTCGGCGTCCGCGATAATTGCTCGCGGGCAATCGTATGTTTTTGCGATTCAGGGCTGCGGGCGTCGGCATGGTCAAATCTGCAGAAGAATTGTGCCGCGCTGAAGACCGCGGCGCTACATTTAAATCCAAGGCAAGAAACGCCGGCGAGGACGCCGGCGCTACAGGGCGAGCGGTGCCAATCGGGAGATTGGCGGTCCCGTGTCACTTGAAGTGCTTGACCCAGCGGATGTCGAAGCCGTAGGTGCCGTTGATGTCGCGAAGGAACTCGAGCGACATGGTGCGGCTGACGTCGTACTGGACCTGGATGAGCTGGTACTGGTTGGTGGTGGCGGCGTTGGTGGAATAGGTGAGGGTGAGGTTGCGGGCGACGCGCTCCTGAATGGTGACGCGGGCGGCGGCGTTGGATTCGGTGGCGGTCCCGGCGACGAACGGGTCGACGCGGAACTGGCTGATGCCGAAGAGGTGCTCGATGCGCCCGCCAATGCCGGTGGAGATCGCTTCGGATAGCAAAGCCGTTGCGCCGTAGCTTTGCGAACTGGCGGACTGGGTGCGCAGGCCCGCGCTCTCTCCGGGCGTGCCGAGGGCGAGGAGCGCGATGATGTCGCTGTCAGGGAGAGGCGGATCGGAGCGATAGGTCATGGAGAGGCGGCTGGCGGGCCCGGAGAAGTTGATGGTCACCTGATATTGGCTGATGTTGGCGGTGGCCTCGACGTTGAGAACGGGATCGAGCCGGAAGGGATTGGCGAAATTGATATCGCCGCGGGTGAGCTGGAAATTGTTTCCGCGGAAGGCCATTTGCCCGCCGAGCAGGTGAATGTTGCCGAGCAGGATGGGGCGGTCCCAGGTGCCGCGGAGGCGCACGCTGCCGTCAACGCCAATCTGCGCGCTGGCCCACTGAATCTGGGCGCCGGGCGCGGCCTGGCCTTCGACGTCGAAGGAGAGATTGCGCAGGAAAGGCGAGGTGGACGGCGGGCCGGCGGTCGTCTCCGAGGCTGCCTGGAAAAATGAAGCGACATCCACGCCTTGCGAAAAGAGCAATCGCTGGACCTGTATGCGCCCGCTGAGAAGCGACGCCGTCGTCGAGCCGGTGAGCTGGAGCGTTCCGCCGGCGAGCCAACTGAGTCCAGTGGGATAGCGGATGCGAATCGCAGTAGTGGAGGCGTTCACTTCATAGCGCAACGGGCCTTCGCCGTAAACGACGTTGCCGCTGAGCGTCAACTGGCCCCCGCCGGATTGCGCCGTGATGCGGTCGAAGAGAAAGCGGCTCTGGTCGAAGACGAAATCGCCGTTCACCCTGCTGAGGCTGACCGGAAAATCGGCGTAGCTGGCCGAGGCATTGTGGATGCTGGCGCGCCCGGTGATGCGCGGGCGAGAGATCGTGCCGGCAATGGAGATGTTCGCATCGGAGGCGCCCTGAAACTCGAAGCCGGGAAGAAACCCGTTAAGCAGGCGAAGATCGAGGCGCCCCAGGACGGCCAGGCGCAAGGGACGATCGCGGTCGAAACGCGCCGAGCCGCTCACGCGCAGGTCCGTGTCAGGGCCGTGGAGATGCGCCTGTTCGACGCGAACCTCGTTGCGGCGGTAGGTGAGGCGGATGTCCTGATCGTTCGTGAGATGAACGAGTTCGTAGTCGAAGGAGATGTGCGTGACGTCGGCGTTGATCTGGACGGAATCGGGTTTGCGCAGCGCGCCCGAAATGGTGAATACACCGTCGGCGCTGCTGTGACTGGTGATGTGGCTCAGGTGCAGGCCCGCGACTATGAAGGGGTCCAGGTCGAAATGGACGATGGAAAGGCGGCCGGAAATCGGCTGATCGTCGTCAAAGCCGATGGCGAGCTGGCCGTCGAGCGAAGGCTGGGCAGCTTCGGAGCGAAGCGAGAGGCGCGCGGTGTGCCCGTCGGAGGAAATCTCGCCGCGGAAATCGCCTTCCTTTTCCGCGCCCAGCGTCAGGTCCGCAATGCGCAACCGGCCTTGAGCCGTGGGGGCCAGCAGAAAACCGCCGCCGCGCAAACTGAAGTTGAGTTCCCCCGCAACCGGAACGGACGGATTTTGTATCTCGCGCACTTGCTGCAAGGCAATCCCGGTCCCGGTGAGATCGAATTCGGTGGTCAGGCCGGGACGATGGATCGCGAGGTTTCCGGCGACGCGAGCGGTCCCACGGCTAAGGGCGGCATTCGAGAGGCGAATTTCGTCGGGCGCGAAATGCAACCGGCCGCTGAGACGGTCGAAGTGAATGTTCTTAGCGTCAATGTTCTCGAGGACGAATGGGCCGTCGAGCGTGGGCTGTGCGCGAGTGCCGCTTCCGTGGAAATCGCCGGTCAGAAAGCCGTTGACCGGATAGTTCATTTCCAGAATTTCCTGTAAATCCTGCGTAGGCGAATGATCGAGCCGCGCGTCGAGCGACCACGTGTTCGATGGGAGGAAGCTCCACTTGCCGTTGAGCTCGAGCGCGAGCGTGATTTGAGCCGAGGTTCGCCCGCGCCGCACGACCGCGTTGCGCAGGTGGAAATCGTCCGGCGAGTAGTCCATGTCGCCAGTGATCGCGTCCCAGTAGAGCTTGCCGTAACGCGCGTTTTCCGCCTGCACGTGCCCGGCAAAGGTAGGGCCTTCAATGCGGCCGAGAATCCGGCCTTGCCAGACGGCTTTGCCGGCCACGCCTACGGGATGATGCTCGCGGTTCAGCAGGACGTTGATGAAAGGATCCCAATCGCGAAGATCGCCGGAATGGAAGTTCACTTGGAGCGCGGAATTGGCTTTGCCCAGAGGGCCATCGAACGTCCAGTGGGCATGAGGCGTCGAAATTTCCGAACCGGGCGCGAGCAGGACGCGGTGGAGGTCGTCCGAATATTCGTAATCGACCTTGGCCGAGACGGGAATAAGTCCGGGCGCGAGCGCGGGCGGAGGCGACCAGCGCGTCTCGCCGCGTGTGCTGAAATGTTTGAAATTGCGCTGCCATGTGTTGACGCAATCGGCGTCAATCGAGCCCGTCCAGCGGAGCGCGTTGACCGGGAAGCTGGAATTGTCGAGGGCGGCGAGCACGCGCGCAAGACTCGCGCCGCGAAGTCTTGTATCCGTGCGGAAGACGAGGCCGTGAAAGGCCATTTCGAGGCGCCCTTCGATCGAGCCGTCGAGAGCGGCCAGACGAAGATTGGGGACGACGAGCTTGCGGTCGGCGACCTCGAAATTCCCCCAGGTGCGCATTCCGCCGGCATGAAACCACTGCATGTGCGTACGGATGTCGTGGGCGTTGTAGTAGCCGCCGGCAGTCCATTGTCCTGAGGCGTAATGAGCGTGCCCGGAAAAGTCGGCCAGGCCGTCGGGCGTATGCGGCGAATGCATGATGGTGCGAACGTCGAGAAGAGAAAGGCGGCCGCGATAGTGCAGGGTCACGTCCGGATGGGAAAAGCCGGCCACGCCGGCGCGGAGATTGACTTCGGAATTGGGAAGATGAAGGGTGAACTCGTTGAGTTCGAAGGAATCGGGATGAAGCGCAAATTTACCATTCGTGTCAAACGTGAAGGGTATGTCCTTCTTAGCTGCGAGGCGCACGCGATGAAGATCGAAGCTCCCGAGATAAACGCCCGCGCCGGGCGAGGCCGCGACGTATCGAAGTGAAAAATCAAAGTTCTGGCCGTTGACCGCGAGAGGAACGCTCAGGTTGCCGATATCGGCGCGGCCGTCGCGCGCCTGAAGCTTACCGATTTCGAGGCTGAACAGAGTCTCCTGCCACGGCTTGCCTTTCGGCCGCGGCTTTCGCGGCGGGATGTTGCTGTGGCCGTAGCGATCGATGGAGACGGCGAGGTCAGGGCGATCGACAGTCAGTTCGCCGAGCGAAAAGCGGTGATGGAGGATCGAGAGGATGCGGACTTCGACCGCGATGTGATCCGCGTGGAAGAGCGGCTGCGCCGCCGGCCCTTCCAGGCCGTGGAGGGTGAGGCCGTCGATTTCGACGCGCAGTTTCCAGGGATCGAAATGGAAACGCTTCATTTCGACGCGAGCGCCGGTGCGGTCTTCGATAGCGCGAATAGCGGCCTGGCGTAGAAACCGCTGCGCGAATCCGTTGGTGAAGGCGATATAGAGCGCGAGGCCGGCAGACACGGCCACGAAGAGCAGAAAGCCCGCGCCATGTTTCCAGCGGAGTTTCACGAGCCGTCTCCCGGCTGCACGATTTCGATCTTGAGGCGGTCGCGCGTTTCGTCGAGCCATTTCGCGGAGCGGTCGTCGATGGCGCGCTGGATGAGGACTTCGCGGATGTTGTCTTCGACGTCCTCGAGGGGCGGAATCTTCTCACCGTGCTTCTTGAGTTCGGGAACAAGCTCGTTGTCGTAGTAATCCTGGATCTGCTTGTCGTCCACCTGCGCGGCGGGACGAAAGCGATAATCCAGGAAGCGCGAGAGGTAAAGCTGCTCGCGAAGCAGGCGGCGCACCGCGGCTCCGCCCAGGCCGACGGCCACCAGACGGCTCTGAAAGGCCTGCGGAGAGGAGAATCGCTTGACGAGCGCTTCGTAGGCGGCATCCACCGCCTCATCGGCCGGCTGCTTATAGTTTGTGGCAGAGGCTTCCTGGCGGACGACCCACTGGTCGGCGAGCTCGCGAATGATTTCGTCGCGCGACTTCTCGCGGCCATCGACGAGCAGCTGAAACGCGCCGAGTTCGCGCACTTCGCTTTCGGTGATGATGCTGTCCTCGATGCGCGCGGCGATTCCGTCGATGTCGCGCGAAATTCCGGGGACGAGCACGCTCGATTCGCCGGCCGGCTGGGCGGGCGGCGTTTCGCTCTGCGCCAAGACGCAGGGCGCTGCAAGACCCAGCGCCGCCAGCAAACCGAAGATGAAAGACAGGCGGCGCATGTCAGAAGACCGGTCCAATATTGAAGGAAAATTCGAAATGGGGCAGACGCAAATATTGAAACTGCTGCGTACTCGAATTGTAGAACTGGTATTGCCCGGGATTGAGCTGGTATCCGAAGTCGACGCGGACGGGCCCGACGGGCGTCGGATAGCGCAGACCAAAACCGACGGTGTGAGAAAAATAGTTCAGTTGGGTTACGAGGACCTGGCCTTGCGGGGGGTAGTTGACAGCGGTGGATGGCGGCTTCCAGTTCAGATTGATGTGGTTGAAGTCCGTGTAGACGTTCCCGCCGTCATAGAAAAGCGTGCCGCCCAGCCGGTTTCCAATCCACGGAAGGCGCATCGGAAAACGGAACTCCTGGTTGAACGCGAGAAGTGCCAGCCCACCGACAGGAAAACCGGAACAGGGATCGCGCGGGCCGGCCTGATTCAAACCGAATCCGCGGAGCGAGGTACCGCCGCCGGCAAAGAAGCGCTCCGGCAGAGGGATGATTTCCTGAATGGGACCGCTAGGCTGTGTGGAAGTGCATTGCGCGGGGTTGAAGGGGCCATTGCCTTCGACGGTGTTGGCCAGAGGCGCTTCGATGCCAAAGCGCGCGGAACGGGCAAAAACGAAGTCTCGCCCGAAAGAATAGTAGGAGGAATTCTGGACGAAGCCTCGGAAGAAGCTGGCGCTCGACGCGAGTTTTGTCGAGGCCACGCTGACGTCGGCGGTATTGAATGTTCCGCGTTTGGGATCGCCGGGATTGTCGCGACGATCTCGCGCGTAGGTGATGCCGACGCCGGAAACCAGCGTCGGCTGGCTGAGGAGGGGTATCTCGTTGGGATTGATCGTCTGATTGAGGTTTGAGGCTTCGACGCGACGATAGAAGTAGCGGTAGAGGAGCGAACTGTAGGGCGTAACCGCCTGCACGAGCTGAAGGGCGCCTTCGTAGCGGGTGGAGGTGAACGTGGAGATGTCCTGCGTCTTCTCCGCGAAACCGGTGAGCTGGAGGCTGAGGCTGTTGTTCGCGAGAAAGTTGTTCGCCGTGTAGCTGAGAGCGGAACGGTATTCGAGCGTGCTGGCGCGGACTTTGAGGGAGAGGGTCTGGGCGCGGCCGAACATGTTGGCGCGCGAGATTTCGAAGATCCCGCGCGGGCTGGCCTCGATCTTGGTTGCGTTCGGGTCGCACGTGGTGATCACGTTGTTGTTGTTCGTCTCCGTCGAGCCGCAGCTTGCGCCAATCTGCTGTACTTCGAATCCGAAGCCATAACCGATCGTATAGCGCTGACCTTCGCGAGCGTCCACTACCATCACTTTATCGGGGTTCGAGCCGGCCGGATTCTGCGGCGCGATTTGAACGCGGGTGAAAACCCCCAGGTTATAAAGACGCCGCTGCGTTTCGGCGACATCACGCTCGCGCAAGGGGCCTCCCGAGCGGAGCTGGACCTGGCGCGCGATGATTCCCGGGCGAGTGTATTGATAGCCGGTGAGAAGAACGTTCGACACCTCGATGCGGCGCCCTTCCGTGATGCGGTAAACAAGGTTTACCCGGTCCGATGGGGCGGAATCGTTTGGCGCGGCGGCGCGTGCGTCGTGCGGCGCTGAACCATCGGAAGGGCCGGCGGAGGCCGCCGCTGATGCGGGCGCATTCGGGACGAAAGGGGCCGGGCGCACCTCCTCCTGAAATCGCGCTTCAGGAAATCCCTCGTTGAAATAAAGCGCAAGGATGTTGTTGCGATCGCTGGCCACATCTTCCGCCGAGTAAGGCTGGCCCTTCGTTGATCCGATCACCGACATCAATTCCTCGGCCGGGAGGGCGTGGTTCCCTTCAATCTGGAGGGATGCGACGCGCGTCTGGACGCCCTCCGTGATCTGGAATGTCACGAAGAGGTTCCCTTTTTTATTGTGGTACTTGTCCTCGATCTGCGGATCGACTTTCGCGTCCCGGAATCCGTTGGAAACGTACAGGTCGCGAATGGAGTCGGCGTCGGAGCGGACCAACCGCTGGGAGAAACGCCCGTTCGAAGCGAAGGCGGCCGTCTGAATCTGCAAGCGCCCGGCGAGCAGATTCCTGCTGAAATATTTGTTCCCCTTGAAAGCCACACCGGCCAGGCGAAAACGGTCTCCGCGCGAAATGTTGTAGACGATCACTTCGGTATTGTTGGCCGCTTGCTCCGTGCGGTAATTCACGTCGGCATCGAAGTAGCCCTGGCGCTGAAAATAATCGCGGATGTTCCGGCGCCCCTCCTGCAGGAGATCTTCGTCCACGCCTCCCTCCGCGTAAATCGGCAGGAGATTGCGAAGCTGGCGGCGGTGGAGACGCGCTCCCGTGATGGCAATGCGCACGCGGGGCCCGGCCGTGACCGAGCAGGCGAGCGGAAGGCGATTCGTGCGGGAATCGTAGGCGCCGGGGGTGATGATGACTGAGGCGCCGAGATACCCCTTACCGACCAGATAATTCTTCAGCTTCTGAGAGGCGCGCGACATGCGTGACGAAGTGAAATCCTGTTTGGACTTGAGCTTGGCGCTACTGAGGAGCTGGCGGTTTGTAAAGGGCGTCTGATTACTGACGGTGATATCGCCAACCTGGGCGCGAGCCCCCGGATCAACGGTTACGGTAACGTCCATTTGCCGGGTATCGCTGTGCGCGCCGAGAGACCAGGTGATGCCGGGAAGATAGAAGCCATCCGCCCGCAGGACGTCGTGCAGCCGCTGGATGCCATCGCGGAGCGAACTTTCGCGATAGGGCTCGCCAAGCCCCAGCCGCATGGCGGCGAGAGCGGCCGACTCGGTGGGAGGAGGCCGGAGCCCCTGAATTCGGATTACGTTGAAATAGAAGTTCTGCCGAACGACGAACGAGATGTGAAGGCCGTCGGATTGCGGAGTGGCCGTCACGCGGATGTCCGAATAATCCCCCAAACCATAGAGCTGGCGCAGGCTTTCTCTTTCGAGCGCGAAGTCGAAATGCTGACCGACCTTCAGTGCAAGAGGGGGCAGGCCACGTTGAACAGGTCCCCCCGTTTCGTCCACAATGCGGATTTCCGCGATTTGGACGCCCTCGAGGGATCGCTCTCCTTGCGGTGTGGCCGGAGAAGAGCGAGGTGTTTCGGGATTGGAGCGGGGAAAAGCACCGCCGGCGAAAGCCAGGATCGCACACGCCGCCGCCAGAACGCGCAAGGGGCGCCTCCCGAGGCAAGCAATTAGCGATTCCAGGCCCTGCGTCGCCGGCGTAGCGCGGCCCTTTCCAAATACTCGTTTCCGTGGGATTCCCATCCGCCCTAGAGAATGAGAAGAGAAGGTTAGCACGTGGCGTTGCCTGTCGCGCGCGAAAAGGCGCTATCATGGCGTTTTGAGTCTGGAAACTCGATGAATGGCGACCAGCAGGAGAAGTACTCGCGCCAAATCCTGTTTGAAGACATCGGCCATGCCGGCCAGGAGAAGTTGCTTGCCTCGAGCGCGGTACTGGTGGGCTGCGGCGCGCTGGGAACCGTGGCGGCGGGCCTGCTGGCGCGCGCGGGGCTAGGGCGGCTGCGGATTGTTGACCGCGATTTTGTGGAACTTTCGAACCTCCAGCGGCAGACCTTGTTTACGGAGGCGGACGCTCGCGAATCCTTGCCGAAGGCCGCGGCAGCCGAGCGCAATCTGCGTGCAATCAACTCCGATGTCCGGATCGAAGCGGTTGTCGGCGACCTGACCTCGCGCAATGCGGAAGAACTGCTCTCGGGCTTTCCTCTGATTCTGGATGGGACCGACAATTTCGAAACGCGCCTCTTGCTGAATGATGCGGCCGTTTCGTTGGGTGTTCCCTGGATTTACGCCGCGGCGGTAGGCAGTTATGGCGTTACGCTGACAATCAACCCTGGGGAGACGGCGTGCCTGGCTTGCCTGCTCGACAACGAGAATGCGGGCACCGAAGAAACGTGCGACACGGTGGGAGTGCTGGGCTCAGTTGTCGGCGTAATCGCGTCCATCGAAGCGGGCGAGGCCATCAAGCTACTCAGCGGCAATTCGGGCGCGCTGAACCAGCGGCTGATTTCCTGCGACATCTGGAGCGGAAGATTCCAGGCGATTCGCGTGCCGCGCAATCCGGATTGTCGCGCATGCGTACGAAGAGAGTTCAGTTATCTGAAGGGGGAGGCTCAGCCGCATATCACCATGTGCGGGCGCGACTCCGTGCAGATTCACGAGCGCCGGCGGAAGTTGGACCTGACGGAACTCGGGCGAAGGCTGGCGAGCGCGTCCGATAGCGCGCTCCGCAGCAATGAATTTCTGCTTCGTTTTCGCGTTCCGCCGTACGAGATGACGGTCTTCGCGGACGGACGCGCCATCGTGAAAGGAACGCAGGATCCGGCCGTGGCGCGCTCGCTCTATGCCCGCTACATAGGCGTGTAGAGATTTAGAGCTGAGCTGCGAGCGCAGCCGCCAGATCCTGCGCTTGCTTGGCGCTCACGGGATCGACGCTGACGCTATAGTGAACTTTGCCTTTCAGGACGTGGATGGTCGGTTCAGTGCCGACGCCCCAGTAAGCTTCGTCGCCGACAGAAGGTCGCGGCTTGGATCTGTCCGCGAAGAACATCGCTACCTTATCGAATGTCTTCTTGGCCACTGGCGCCGACGGCTCCGTGAAAACGACGAAGTCAACCCGAATGCCTCCCTGGCTTTTGGGTTTTTGTGAAAAGAACTGACAACTCGAGCCCCAGGGGCCGTCGTAGGCGGGCGGCATTTTGGTCGCGAGCGTGCGATCGCCGTTGAACGGCTGGCCGAGAACTTTCTGGAGCGTGGCGAGGGTCAGGATAGCGCAGCCGCTCTCCGGAGAAACGGCGTTCGTTTGACTCGGTGCCGTCGTTTTCTTCTCCTGACTCTGCGCAGGCGCCGGCTTGCGCGCCAATACCGCGTTCGACCCGAAGACCAAAAGACAAACGGGGATTGCACCAACCATGAATTTCATTTTCATTTCCATTTCCTCCGTGAAGAACCCAGCTATTACGAATCCGCGAACGAAAAAACCCTTTTTTGCAAACCCTGCCGGTCATTACCAAGCTGTCGGCCGGGCGAGCATCAGCGCCCTGATGCCGATTGACTTGTTCCAGCCCCGCGCGTTACTGCCCGGTTGACTTCCCCGTCCAGGGATTAATTCCGCGCGGGCCCGCGGCCCATACAGCCAGACCGTAGGCGGATTGATACTGCGTGTTCACCCGGTTGACCGGCGCCGATTCCTGGTCGGTGCAGTAGTACGCGGGCCAGTTGACGATGATTGTGTTGTTCGGCGCCGCCGCCAGGTTGAAGTCCCACTTGCCGACGTGGCCATCCTTGTGCGACACCTCGTCCCAAGCCCCGCAAAGAGTGCGGGCATCGGTGTCTTCGTAATAGAGTTCGTACGAGCTAATCGCGAATCCGGGCGCAAGCGGGAATGTCCAGACGTCCGTCCCGCCTTCGGTTGCGTAATACAGGTAGTTGAAGTAATTCATGCACGGGCCCTCGGTAGCGGTAGACGGACTGACAGAGTGCACATCGTTCATGTAGCAATCCCATTCCGCAGAATTGTCGTAATGACCGTAGGCGTAGCGGAAAACCCAGCCCGCCACAGGGGCGCCCTGGAAGGAGAACGATGGAAATTGCGAAGCTGCGTTCGAAGGGAGTTGATCGTAGCCGGCGTTGAGTTGCGGAAGGGGAATTTGCTCGAAATGGCCGGCAAGAAATGCGCTGGATTCGTGCAAACTGACCTGCGATTGCGTCAGGGAATCGTAACCAAGCAGACTTTCCTGCCGGGCGGCGTAGAACTTGATGCCCGGCTTCTGCATCTCCTGCTTGCCAGCCGGAGCGACAACCAACGTGAGGTTGTCCTGGTCCGGAACGCCCGAGAGAGCGGGATCCATATGGACGGTAATGTCATGGTCGCTCCAAAAGTCGAGCATGAGATTTTCACGGAAACCGTTCGCTCCAAAGATGTACGCCCTGTTCGCAGCGGACGAGGGCCCAAGGCCACAACCCTCAATGGAGTAGGAGTCATATTTGGCCTCCGGCGTAAAGACCAGGGGAGCAGAGATGATTCGAGCCGTCGGATCTTTCATGCAGGCGATAGCGACGGGTTCGGCATAGTGCTTGTCGGAAATCTGGAAGCCTGACGTCGCGTCCTGCGTGGTTTCCGGCCCAAACTGCTGAGTGGAGGCGTTCGGTTGAAGCTGCGCGGACGGAGCGGGTGCCCGCGAAGTCGCGACGGCTTTCGACGAAGGTGCGCCGGCCAGTGCGGGGACTAGTTGCGCCGACCTCTGATCTGCGATTTGGCGTTGCTGCCGCAAGAGGCCGAACAGCGCGGCGTCCTGTGCTCCGAGGCGCGGGTTAACGATTTTGCGAAGGGCTTTGGGCGGCGCGAGCCTGACGGCCGCCGGCTCGACGGCCTCGTGCGCAATGGCTGACGGCGTTCCCTTGGGCGGAAACGGCTGCGGATTGAGCTGCACCGTGTTGCCGGGGTTCACGCCGCCGATGCCACCGCCGTTGGCGCCCGCCTGCGGACCCGATGACTGGGGGCTCAACGAAGCGGAAGTCCCTGATGGCCGAATGGCGTTGGGAGTTGTGCCTTTTAGAAGGGGAGTGGTCGAAGGCCCGGACAGCAACTGCCCTCTTGTTCCCGGCCCGCCGAGCAGGTGAGCGCTTGGCTGAAGAACGAAATTCACGTCGTAGGCCATGTTCTGGCACGAGCCCCAGTGAGCTTTGAGGTCAGAAAGCGTCGGGTTCACGATGTTCGGAAGCATGTTGCACTGCGCATTGATCACCGTCACCGGACCGACAACGGCACCGGCGGGCGCAACGACCGGCGAAAACGTGGCAGTTTGGGTCATGTTGAGTTGAACTTGCAGTTGGGGCCCCTCCGGGACGTTGCTGTAGGCGTAGGTACAAACGTCGTAGACAAGGACGTTTCCGCCAACGAGGTATGCCTTGACTTGCCCCACGTATTTTGCGCCGAACTGGGCGCTCGGATTCCCGACCGGAATGCCTCCCGAAGTCACGGTGACAGAGAACCCGTCGCAGGATCCTGTCGGCTTGTGCGTGACCGTTTGCGCGTCCCAGTACACGAAGCCTTCGATTCTTCCGGGGAGGGCGTGTTGTCCGCCGCTGCCCGGATTATGGGGTTGGGGTCCAGCAAGGGTGATATTCCGGTTTGGGGGCGGGGCGGTCTTCGTCACCTGCCCATGGGCGCTGGTTACTAGAGCCGCTGCCGTTGCGGCTGCCCCTATGGCGACCTGAATCCTCGTCCAAGTGGCTCGCTTCATTGCGTCTTCCTTTCCATCGTCTCTCTTAGGGCCGTTGCTACC